>JACQOP010000030.1 GCA_016202485.1 Chloroflexota bacterium
CGGCCAAGCGGTCAACCAACTGGCCCGCCACCAGAACAAGGCCAAACATGCCCAGGAAATGGGCGCTCATCACAATGGGGACTGCGGCAACGTCGTGGCCGTGCCCAATCATGATAAGCCCCGTCACGCTCATCAGGGCAGCCATAACACCCTGGGCCAGGACTGCTGCAATAAATGCGGGTAGGACAGCCGGCAGCCGGAGCAGTTCTCCCAATGGTCGTGCAGGCTGGGATACTGAGGCGCTTACCGACTGGGCGGCTGCCGCCATGCGACGGCCTATCTGGATTGGACCAATCCGGATACCAAATATGACCACCAGACCAGCGCCGAGCAGCCCAGCAGCTACCAGCCACGGAGCAGCAATGTCCCCTGCGCCGCTCCTCGCCGCGGAGAGCAGAGGCGCAAAGGCGATGGGGCTAATGAGGAGAGAACCCTGTCTCTACACCTGGGCCTGCGCCCCGAAGAGCCGCTGCTTCTGGGAATGCAGATAGTGGGCCGAGATAAAGGTCAGCGGCTTGCGAGCAGATGTGAAATGGTCGCGGAGAAGGCCAAAGACCTCATGGAGCGCCAGCAGTTGCGCCGTCGGGTGCTGCTGGGCCAGGCCATAGAAGCGGCGGCCATCGGTCTCGTAGTCCTCCAGACTGCGGCGCACGCGGCCCGAGGTCATGGGCCGCATCTCCCCGGTACCGGGGTAGCGGTAGTCCAGGAAGGTATAGTCCGGGAAGACACCGGTCACAAAGAGGCACACGTCGGCAATGCGCTTGTACAAACCGAACCGGTGCTCCTCCTCTACCGTTTCACTCAGTCGCAGCAGGCTGTCCACATCCATGTCGCTGAAGCGCTGGCGCCGCCGGACGCCCCGGCGGACCCGTACGGAGGTGGTGTAGCTATGGATGCGTGTGAAGGAACCTAGAAGGTGGGCCAGGTACAGGAGCACCTCCGGTTTTGCCAGCAGGTCCACCACCTCGCGGGAGTCAAACACGGGGATGCTCTGCCGCCCGGCCCGCTCCACGGTGTGAGTGGCCACCTTCAACTCTTTTAACGCCCTGCGAAGCAATATCTCAAAGTAGAGGGTGGGGGATATCTTGACAAAGATTTCCTCGTCATCCATCACCCGTTGGAACACCTTATCGTCCCCAACAAGGGCGGCGCGAAATCCATCCTCAGAACGGACAAGCCTCTTGAGCTCCTCCAGGTTTGACGCCTTGGGGACAGCCTCACCGACCACGAAATCCAGGTCTGCTTCTGTTAAACTCAACTCCGTGATGAGCGGTCTTACCATAGAACAGCCTCAAAGACAGGAAAGTCCGTGCTTTTCTTCTACCTTTACCTTCACAGAATGGATTTGTCAAGAATGCGGGTTGTACTATAGCCTCAGAGGGTACGTTTGGGAAGATGAGCCCAGCAGAATCATAAGGAGGCGCCAGATGCGTGAAGGATTCGTCGCAGCCGCCAAAATGGGGGAACTTGCCCCAGGGGACATGAAACTACTGTACGTTGGGAACAGGCCGGTGGCCCTTGCCAATCTCGGGGGCGACTATGTCGCCTTCAGCGATACCTGCACTCACCAGGAGTGCTCCTTATCCGATGGCACGGTGGAGGGGGAGTCTGTAGAATGCCCCTGCCACGGGAGCATCTTCAACGCGAGGACGGGGGCGGTAGAGGAAGGGCCCGCCCAAACTCCCCTGGCCGTGCACGAGGTGCGCATCCAGGGTGAAGACATCCTCGTGGGACCTCCACAGACTGGTTAGGTTACATCCGCACCTGAGCAGTGGCGGCCTCAACTTGCCGGCAGGGTAATCAACCTGCGATAGGATGCTTGGTTGGCCTCTTCTGCCGGCGAGTGTCTCCTCTTGTGAGCCGGCGCACATATCTCGCTGCAGGTCATACGAGGAATGGCGGGGGAAAGCAGTCTCTTTTCTTCCCACCACCCTATGATACACTGATAAGTGTCCCCTTCCCCCAATCACAACCCGTATATAAGCAGGTGTCCTCCTTGATTAACCAGGTTTCAGCCATAACTACACCCCAGATTGTAGAACTGCCCCTGCTCCCGCGCAGAGACAGCCTGGTGTACCCCCGCCTCACCACCCAGATGCTGGTCGTGCGCCCCGCGTTTCAACGCGCGGTGGAGGAGGCCATTGCAGGCGACCGGCGCATTTTGGTCGTCGGTAGGGCCAATGAGCAAAGCCGGGACTTTGATGTCCGCGACATTTACCCCATTGGGACCCTCGCCATGGTGGGCCGTATGATGAAGCTTCCTGACGGTTCCGCCACGGTCTGGCTCCAGGGAGAGACCCGTGTCCGCATCCTGGACGTCACCCAGACCGACCCCTGGTACCGTGCCACAGCGGAAGTGCTGGAAGAGACCCCCTATGAAGAGTCTCTCCAGGTCCAGGCCGCCATGCGTTCCCTGCTGGCCCAGTTTGAAAAATGCGTCCAGCTCTCGCCTGTCCTCTCCTGGGATGTCTACGTCGCAGCCATGAACGCCGAGACGCCAGGCTGGCTGGCTGACCTGGTCTGCTCCGCCCTTAATATAGAGATGGCGGACCGGCAGCAGCTGATGGAGCTCCTGGACCCTGTAGAACGCCTCTCTGCCGTCGGCCAGTTTCTGAGCAAAGAGGTGGAGCTGCTGGAACTCCAGAACGAGATTGATTCCCAGGTACGCGAGACTATGGACAAGTCCCAGCGGGAATATGTTCTGAGGGAGCAGCTCCGAGCCATTCAGAAGGAACTTCATGATATTGACCCCCAGGCCCAGGATATGGAGAACCTGCGGGCAAAAATAGAGTCTTCCGGCATGCCCGAGGAAGCGGCAAAGAAGGCCACTGAAGAACTGGTACGCCTGGAGCGCACACCCCCTGCTTCGCCGGAGAATGGAGTTATTCGCGGCTATCTTGAATGGCTGACGGAGCTACCCTGGACTACCCACACTGATGACAACCTAGATATAGGGCTGGCGGCCAAGCTCTTGGACAAGAACCACTATGGGTTGAAGAAGGTGAAGGAGCGCATCCTGGAATACCTGGCCGTGCGCAAACTCTCCGAAGGCAAGCTGCACAGCCCCATCCTCTGCTTTGTGGGCGCACCTGGCGTAGGTAAGACCAGCTTGGGACGCTCCATTGCCGAAGCCATGGGCCGCAAGTTCGTACGCGTGAGCCTGGGCGGTATCCGCGATGAGGCCGAAATCCGGGGCCACCGCCGCACCTACATCGGCGCTCTCCCGGGCCGCGTCATCCAGACCCTGCGCCGCGCCGGCACCATCAACCCCGTCTTTATGTTGGACGAAATAGACAAGGTCGGCGCCGACTTCCGCGGCGATCCTTCCTCGGCGCTCCTGGAAGTCCTGGACCCGGAGCAGAACCACGCCTTCAGCGACCACTACCTGGAAGTGCCTTACAACCTCTCCCAGGTCATGTTCATCACCACCGCTAATATCCTTGACCCCATCATTCCCGCTTTGCGTGACCGCATGGAGGTCATTGAACTGCCAGGGTATACAGAGGACGAGAAGCTGGAAATCGCCCGGCGCTTCCTGGTACCCAAGCAATTGGAGGAACACGCCCTGATGGAGGACCAGCTCCGTTTCGCGCCAAACGCAATTCGCAAGATGATCCGGGAGTATACCCGGGAAGCGGGCGTCCGGAACCTGGAACGGGAGATTGGGACCATTTGCCGCAAGGTGGCCCGTACCATTGCCGAGGGGAAGAAAGCCCCTGGAAACATCGTGCCCCAGTCGGTGCCTAAATACCTGGGGCCAACACGCTTCAGTTGGGGGGCTGCAGAAGAGCAAGATGAGATCGGCGTCGCAACTGGTGTCGCCTACACCCCAACGGGGGGTGACGTCCTCTCCATAGAGGTTGCCCTGCTGAAAGGCAAGGGTGATTTGCTACTCACTGGCCAGCTAGGCGATGTCATGAAAGAATCGGCGCAGGCTGCCCTCAGCTATTGCCGCTCCAAGTCCGACTCCTGGAGCCTCAAGGACGGCGTGAGACGCCAGGATATCCACATCCACATCCCCGCTGGGGCAACGCCCAAGGACGGCCCTTCAGCTGGCGCGGCGATGACCACCGCCCTGGCCTCTGCGCTCACCGGCAAGCCGGTGCGTAAGGAAGTTGCCATGACCGGAGAGATCACCCTGCGCGGGAAGGTACTGCCAGTGGGCGGCATCAAGGAAAAGGTGCTGGCAGCCCACCGCGCCGGCATCAAGGTTTTCGTGCTGCCAACGGATAACCGGAAAGACATGATTGACATACCGTTAAATGTGCGACGGGACGTGCAATTTATTTATGTCAAAGATATGGACAGCGTGCTACAAGTAGCGCTAAGGTAACATACCGTAGTATGCCGCTTGTAGGGGCGAGATAACCTCGCCCCTATCATCATTTGGCATTTGGCAAGTACAGAGAGGAGACTCTCATGAACTGGGTAGACATCCTGATTATTATCGTAGCGGGGATTGGCGCGCTCATTGGATGGAAGATCGGCTTGCTGGGCGCCATCTTCAACACGATTGGTGTCTTCGTAGGCATCTTCGTCGCAGCCAACTTTAGCCAGGCCATCGCGGGTTGGATAGTAGAGCAAGGGGCTGGCAATTCTCTGGCCACGGTCCTGGCCTATGTGGTCATCATTATCGGCGTGTTCATCGCCGCCCAGATCGCCAAGACCTTCGTCAAAAAGGCGCTATCCCTGGTATTCTTAGGATGGGTAGACTCTGTTGGGTCAATAGCGGTCGGCCTCATCTTGGGTTTCGCTCTGGGCGGGGCAGTCATCTTGGGCCTCGCGCGCCTGTCGGTGGACCTGCCCCAAGAGGGCGCAGGGGGATTTCTGGTGGAGATGACCGGTATCCGTGGCAGCCTCCAGGACTCCCTGGTCAAGTCCAATCTGGTGGGAATATTCATTGAGGTCACGGACGCTATCCCAGCGAATGCATTTGGCATGGTACCGGGGGACTATCGCGCAGCCCTTGACCAGATAGAGCAGCGCCGCCTGGAAGGGGAGACGGCTTAAGAGCAGGCGGCCCTCTGCTCCCCTCTGTTGTCCAGATGCATTGGGACTCCACAGCCACGGAAGGGGGTGTCAAGAGAGACCAGTGTACAGGGCGCCTGCAATGTGAGTATCATGGCATAGCTAACATCAACCAGGCAGGTGGTCTCATGGTGCAACGGTCAATTGGTGCACCCGTGCTGGTGCTCAATCAGAACTATGAGCCGATTAACGTGTGCCACGTCCGCAGGGCCGTCGTTCTCATAGACCGTGGAAAAGCGGAACTCCTGGTAAACGGCAACGGAGAGGTCCGCACCCCCCGTCTGGTCTTTCCTGCCCCCTCCGTCATCCGCCTGGTGCAAATTGTCAAGCGCCCGATTATCCAGCGCCGGCTGTCGCGCCGGGACGTCTTCATTCGGGACAGCTACACCTGCCAGTACTGCGGCAAGACCGGCCACGACCTGACTCTGGACCACGTAATGCCGCGCGTCCGCGGCGGTCCTCACACGTGGGAAAATGTGGTGGCTGCCTGCATCCCCTGCAACCACCGCAAAGCAGGCCGTACCCCCAAGGAGGCTGGCATGAAGCTCCTGAAGGAGCCACGCGCCCCCCGGCCAAACCCCTACTATCTCTTCCAGCGCCGGCCTGTTCAGGACGAGTGGCGACAGTTCATGCCCTGGGTCGTGTAACCTTCCGTCCTGGAAGCCAGCCCCTGCCTATGGCGGCGGCTTCCCTGTCCAGCACCCGCCACTGCTGGTCCCACTGGAGCATGAAGAGAGGGCGCACGCCTGCCACCCCCTTACGAAGGAGAGAACAGCAGTTCCTGCCTAGGAGATTCCATGGCGCTTGTCTCAAAACCCTACGAAACGGGTTCTTGACTTTCGTCAACTCTGAGGTATGGTATAGGTGTCGTCGTATGCTTGCTTCTGCCGGCCTCAGAAGGGCGAGCAAGGGGCACATTTTAATCTACGCCCGAGATACGAGCCGAAGGCAGCCGAGGTTACGGGAAAACCCCGGCAGATGTTCCGGTTTTTATAGGCAAGGATCGCGGTTATTGCCGGGAGTTCCAAAGGCCAGAAAAGGAGGAAGACATGCCTGGTAGGTACCCAAAGGTTTCTTGGACCGAGCAAGGGCTCCGTGAAGGAATGCAGATTGAGGACGCCAATATCTCTGTGGACGATAAGATTCGTCTGCTGGATGCATTAGGCGAGACAGGTTTGAAGGCGATTGTGGTGGGGTCTTTTGTCAGCCCCCGCTACACGCCGCAGATGGCCCGCATGGACGAGTTGATGGCCAAATTCAAGCCCAGGCCCGGTGTTACCTACACCGCCTTGGCTTTGAATGAGCGCGGCGTAGAGCGCGCCCGCGCGTACTCTCCACCCCTGACAGTTGGCGGTGGTGAAGAGGGGGGTACCGGCGTGCGCCGTCCCGGTTTGGGCGCCCATATGTGCGACATATTCGTTCGTCGCAACACCAATCGCTCCCAGATGGACGAGATGTCTAGCTGGTCCCGCACCATTGCCCGCGCCATGGAGCAGGGTGTGAAGGAAGCGTCCATCGGCTCCAACGCTTCCATGGGTTCCAACTTCCTGGGCGACTTCCCGGTGGATTACTACATGGCCATGCTGGAGCACCAGCACGCGCTGTGGGACGACGCCGGCATCAAGGTCACCCAGTGCTCCATCGGCGACCCCATGGGCTGGTGTCACCCAGCTAAAGTAGAGGAGATCGTCTACCGCGTCAAGGAAAAGTGGCCGGAAGTCACACACTGGAGCGGCCACTATCACAACAGCCGTGGCATGGCCGTAGCCAGCCACTTCTCCCACATCCGGTCCCTCGGCCCCGAGGATGACCTCCACCTGGACGGCACTATCGGCGGCTTCGGCGGCTGCCCTTACTGCGGCAACGGCCGCGCCACGGGCATGGCCCCCACGGAAGACTCCATCCACATGATGGAAGACATGGGCATTGATACGGGCGTAGACCTGGACAAACTCATTGAGTGCGTCTGGATGGCCGAGGAAATCCTGGGCCGCCAGCTCTGGGGCCACGTCTCCCGCGCCGGACCCCGCCCCAAGACCCTGGACAAGCTGTACAATATCAATGCGCCTTTCGTAGAGACCCTGGAGCAGGTCAAGCATTTCAAGCTCGGCCCCAAGGCCTATGAAGGCGGCGTCTACCCCTGGCGCGAGCCTATCAAGAGCCCATACCGCGACCGGATTGACAAGGGCCTGCCGGCCTACGAGCCCAACGGCTCCTGGCCCTGGAACGAACCCTGGTTCCCCAAGCCCTCTCACGGACGCAGCGGCTCCTAAATAGCCCCTCTACGTGAGCCGCCAGACCATTCCAGGTCTGGCGGCTTATTTGTGCCCTGATAAAGGCGCCAGCCAGTCGTTTACATTCCTTTCCCCATAGACTACAATCCCTCTATTGCCACCCAGACATAGAGGATACCACGTTTAGCGGGAGATGCTCCTATGCCGAGAATGACCGGTACCCAAGCCCTTGTCCAACTCCTCCGCGCAGAAGGGGCCAGCACCATCTTCGGCAACCCTGGTACCACCGAGTCGCCCCTTATAGACGCCCTGGACAGCGCCCGGGACATCCGCTACATCGTCACCCTCCAGGAAGCTTCCGCCCTGGCCATGGCCGATGGCTACGCCCGGGCCACCGGCAAGCCAGCCTTCGTCCAGGTACACATCTCGGTCGGCGTCGCCAATGCCGACAGTATGCTGTACAACGCCTTCAAAGGCGGCACACCTCTAGTGGTCACCGCCGGCCAGGTGGATACCCACCTGCTCCTCCAGGACGCGGTCCTCAGCTCCGACCAGGCGGAGCGCACCCGGTACACCAAGTGGTCTGCGGAAGTGCTTCATCCCAGGGAACTCCCCATGGCCCTGCGCCGCGCCTTCAAGATCGCCAAGACCCCTCCCACCGGCCCCACCTTCCTGTCCTTGCCCTGGAACGTCATGGACGAGGCCGATGACCTGAACGACGTAGTCGGCTCTTCCCCAGGCTATTTTCGCATCCAGCCGGACGCCGAAGCGGTGGAGAAGACCGCGGCTCTGCTGGCCAAGGCGGAGCACCCCGTCATGCTCATTGGCGACCGCATCGCCCAATCAGCGGGCATGCATGAGGCGGTTGCCCTGGCTGAAACCCTGGGCGCCACGGTCTATGCAGGCTCCTTTACCGAGGTCAACTTCCCCACCAGCCATCCCCAGTACATGGGCGGCGTAGGCGTCGGCTGGCCCAACCAGGCGGTGCGCAACGCCCTCAAAGACGCCGATGTCGTCCTCATCGTCGGCTCCGACGTCCTCCCCGCCTATGGCTACACGCGAGAGCCCTTCTTCGGCCCCAAGACCAAGCTCATCCACCTGGACAACAGCCAGTGGGATATTGAGAAGAAGTACCCGGTAGAAATTGGCATGACCGCGGACCCCAAGGCCGGCATGGCCGAACTTGCCGCCGCCCTGGATGCTACCATGAACGGCGAGGAGAAAGAATCGGCCCGCTCCCGCGCCGCTGCTCTGGGCCAGGCAAAGGCCCAGCGCAAGGCCGCCTTCCAGCAGCGCGCCCGCACCGCCTGGAACAATGCCCCCATTTCGCCAGAGCGCATGATGGGGGAGCTTGCCCAGGTGATGCCCAAGGACGCCATCATGTGTAGCGAGGCCATAACCAGCGGCGGCGCCCTCATGGGATCCATGGATTTTGATGCTCCGGGCAGTTACTACTCGGCCCGGGGCGGCGCATTGGGCTGGGGCATGCCTGGCCCCCTGGGTGTGAAGCTGGCAAACCCCGACCGCCCAGTTGTGGCCGTCGTGGGCGATGGTTCCTCCATGTACACCGTCCAAGCCCTCTGGACGGCGGCGCGCTACAACATCCCCGTGGTCTACGCCATCTGCAACAACGGGAGCTGGCGCATCCTGCGTGAAGGCATGGCTCGTTACCTCACCGACTCGGGACGCAACCCAGAAAACGCGCTGCTGAACTTCAAGGCCTTGCCCCTGGACCTGGCAAAGGTGGCCGAAGGCTTTGGCGTGGAGGGGATCCGCGTGGACAAGCCAGAAGACCTGCGGAAGGCTTACGAGCGTGCCTTCGCCGCCGGCAAGCCCGTTCTGGTGGACGTGCATATTGACGACACTATGCCCACCGAGGCCCTTCAAAGCGACTACCGCCCCTTCAATCCCTATACCATTAGCCATTAAGGACTGGCGCAAGATCAACATCGCAACCAGGAGCCGGCGAGGAGGCATTGCCCCACAGGGAGACCCGCCAAAGGAGACCAAATGACGGAAGGCGTTCTAGAAGGCGTGAAGGTCATTGACCTCACCCACTACATTGCAGGGCCCTACTGCACCAAGCTCATGGCCGACTACGGTGCGGAGGTCATCAAGATTGAGCCGCCGGAGGGCGACCCCTGCCGCATGATTGGCCCATTCCCTGGAGACATCCCCCACAAAGAAAAGGGCGGCTACTTCCTCTACCTCAACAGCAACAAGAAGAGCGTCGTGCTGGACCTGAAGCAGCCCCAGGACAAAGAGCAGCTTTTGGCCCTGGTCAAGGACGCAGACATCGTGGTGGAGAACTTTGCCCCCCATGTCATGCAAGACCTGGGGTTGACCTACGACACGCTGTCCCAGGCCAACCCCCGCATTATCATGGCCTCCATCTCCAACTTCGGCCAGACCGGCCCCTACAAGGACTGGAAGGCCACGGAGATCGTTGTGGAGGCCATCGGTGGCAACATGTACGTCAGCGGCGACTACGACCGCGAACCTCTCTCCTTCGGCGTGCCACTGTATCAGTTTGTGGCGGGGCAGAATGCCCTGGCCGGCGCCCTGATCGCCCTGTGGGAGCGTGAACGCAGCAGCCAGGGCCAGCACATAGACGTCTCCCTCACCGAGGCCGTCACCGCCTGCTTGCCCTACGCCTTCCAGTACTACACCTACATCGGGGCGGTATGGCGGCGTGGCCCCAGGCGCCGCATCCTCTTTGGTGTGGACCTATGGCCCTGCAAGGACGGCCACGTTGGCCTTTCCGTCATCCGCAGCACCGACTTTGAGGAGATCGCCGGCTTCCTGGGCGCAGCCGAGCTCTTTGACCCCAAGTTCTCCACTCCCGATGGCCGGGAGGAGCACTACGAGGAGCTGAAACAGCACTACCTTGCGGCCCTGGCGGAAAAAGGCAAGGACGAGTTCTTCAACGAGGCCCACGCCTGGCGGCTCATGGCCAGCCGGGAGCTGCTGCCCACGGAGTTGCTGCAATGCGAGCAACTTCTGGACCGTGGCTACTTCCTGCAGGCGGAGCATCCTGTGGCCGGCAGGCTCTCTTTGCCTGGGGAGGTCCTTGGCCTCACTGAATCCCCGGCGTCCCTGCGGTCACCAGCCCCGCTGCTGGGCCAGCACACTGAAGCGGTGCTGGGGTTGCTGCGCTGATAGTCACCCTTTCTCAGTTGTGCGGAGGGCCATACCCTGGCCGGGGGATGCGAAGCCTGTCCTTGAATAAGCCGAAGCTCCGAGTCTGTCGCGAGTCCCGCACGAAGTCGGGACACTGAGCGCAGCGAACGGGGAGCCGAAGGAGGTGTCCCCCGGCCTCATGGGCAGGTGGGCACAAACGCCCCGGCAGCCTGAGAGAATCTGAAAGGCATTCCAAACCCAAAGAGGAACACCATGGCAGACCTGCCCCTGAAAGGCATTCGCATCCTGGAGGCCTCGGACATCCTGGCCCTGCCCACCGCCATGAGCATTATGGCCGACATGGGCGCCGAGGTCATCCACGTGGAGTACCACCAGCGTCCCAACTTCTACCGCTTCCTGGGTCCCTTCCCGGAGAGCCGTCCCGGGGCCAACTGGCATGACCGCTCCGCCGCCTTCAACGCCTCCAACCGCAGTAAGCTCAGCCTTTCCCTCAACCTGGGCAGCCCCAAGGGCAGGGACATCTTTCTGAAGCTGGTAAAGAAAAGCGACGTAGTAGCGGAAAACTTCTCCGCCCGGGTCATGGGCAACTTCGGCCTCCACTACCCGGAGCTCAAGAAGGTCAAAGACGACATCATCATGCTGTCCAACACCGGCTACGGCCACAGCGGCCCCTGGCGTGATTACGTGGGCATGGCCCAAGTCATAGAAGCGGCTATCACGGCCCACGTCACCGGCTACCCCGACCGGCTACCCGGCAAGGCCGGCCAGTCCATCATGGACCTTATCGTCGCCTGGAACATCGTCAATGCCATCATGCTGGCCCTCCTCTTCCGGCGGCGCACCGGCAAGGGCCAGTGGATTGACCACTCCATGCTCCAGGCCTGCATCCCCGTGGCCATCGGCCCCCTCATGGACGCCGTGATGAATGGCCGGGACCAGATGCGCCGGGGTAACCGCGATGCCGTCCACGCCCCCCAGGGCTGCTATCCCTGCCAGGGCGACGACGACTGGGTGGTCATCTCCATCACCTCCGATGAAGAGTGGCAGGCCTTCGTCCAGGCCACCGATGGCCCTGCCTGGGCCGGCGACCCCCGCTTTGCGACAGAGGCAGGCCGCATGGCTGCCCACGATGAACTGGACCGCCACATCTCGGCCTGGACTGCCGGCCAGGACAAGATAGCCATCATGGAACTCCTGCAACAGGCTGGCGTTCCCGCGGGTGCAGTCTTGAAGAACAAAGAAGTCCTGGCCAACCCCCACTACCAGGCCCGGAGCTTCTGGGAACTGGTCAGCCACCCGCCGGAGACGGGCATCGGCGCACGCTGGTACTCTGGGCGCCCCTTCACGATGTCCCGCACCCCAGGCAAAGCCCGCCGCGCCACCGCGCCTCTGGCCTACGATAACAAGTACATCCTGGAGGAGCTCCTGGAGCTGGACGAGGACACCATCCTGGACCTTGAGGATGAAGGAGTCATCGCTACTTACCTCACAGGAGCCGAGGTGGGCGATATGCGAGTGGGTAACATGCCCGGCGGCTACCGGCCCGCCTCACCCACTCCCCAGGGCCTGGTGGAGCGCGGCGACGCGCAGTCCTTTGACGCCGACTACAACGAAGTCCTGGGCCAGAAGGTCAGCGGGCCCAGCGCCGCCAAAGGGAGAATACCGCTGGGGGAATAGGGCTGGCATACTATGGCTGAAGTCGCCAGGTGGGAGCTGCTCTGGGCCTGGGCCATTGGAGCTGTAGGGTCCATGGCCTACTATACCGTGGTCTATTTTGGGTTCATCGGGGCGGGAAGAGAGTCTCGGGACTATATTCTCAGCCATTTCTGGGGTAAGAACGGAGGAGGCACCCTCCTAAAGGTCACATGGTATATACTGGTGGGAGGAGCCATAGCCGGCGTCTTCCAGCTTGCGGAAACCGCCTTTGTCCCAGTCCAGTCCTTCATCCTGGGCGCCACCTGGCCCTCCATCGTAGGGCAACTTCTCTCCGGCAGGCAAGCAGGTCCTTCCGAGGGTGAATTGCGCAAGTGGGGCATCACGCCTGAAACACCACGGCTGGAAGAGGAAAAGGCCCAGCAGGCCGCCAGAGGGGCCAGAGAGTTCCTAAGGGAGTTGGGCTTGCCATCCCATGAGGCACCGCCAGCCCCTGGACAAGAGGAGGATACAGAACGATGATGAGGCAGTCTGCGCCCCAACCGCTGAGAAATCGTGTGGAGTTGTTTCTTGACCCCGCCGGGAAGACCAACAAGCTACCCGACACAGCCACGTTAATCAATGTGCTGGAGAAGTTCAGCGAAGGTCATGGCGCCGTAGTTATTATTGACAGTGAAGAGCGGCCTGTGGGCATCTTTACCCCATCAGACATGCCCAAACTCCCACCGGCTGTTCGGCAAGACCGCACGTCCCTGGCCAAAGACCTCATGACCACCCCCGTCCACTGTGTAGAGCTCTCCTCTACTATTGAAGAAGCCCTGGACTTGATGCAAGACAAGGGCCTTCACACGGGCATCGTTGTGGTTGAAAGCAGAAGGAATATGCGCTACGCGGGCTATCTTTACCGGTCCAGCGTGGCAAAAATGCTCTCCACCCTGCTGGGGTCCAAGGCCTACTAACCACAGCAGTCGCCTATTGGGCTAGCCTTCCGCCTTACGGTCGGCGGTGTAACCAAGCACCTTCAGCACCCGCAGCACTCGCAGGGTCACCCACTTGCTGGGCTGTCCCCTTTGCTCAACATCTGCCCACATCTTGCCGTTATAGGTGTGCTCCAGCTTCCAGCGGCCATGGGCGTCCTGCTTCCCCAGCACCAGCTCAACCGCCTTCTGCAAGCGCGGGTCGCCGCCAGAGCCCAGGGCAGCCAGGGCCTCCAGGTTCTCCAGCACGTTGGACACATAGCCGGTGGGGTAGCCAAGCTTGAACCAGAGTGGGTTGGGCTTTTTCCCTACACCAAAGGGGTAATCGGCCACTGCAGGGTCCTTGCTGAGAAGGAACGCTGCCCCCAGGCGCAGGGCTTCGTCCATCGCAGGCGAGCGTCGGCCCTCGGGGGACCCTGGAAAGGCCCAGCAGTGCCTTGACCCCGCCCCAGGCACAAGGGAGGCCCAAGTTGACAGCGCAAGCAAACCCTGGGCCGGTGGTCCCAGCCTTGTAATACTTCTCTGCTGTGCCCTTTGCCTCCACACCTGCCACACCCGCTCCCACAATCGCCCGCGCCTGCCACTGGAGCGCCCGCTGAAGGCGCCGGTGGCCCAGCCAGCCGAAGTCTATCAGGGCCTTTGCCAGCAGCCCCGACATGCAGTGGACAAAGAGGCCTGGCGCGCCTGTGGGGGAAATGCCGCCATGGGCAGCACCATACCGTTTCAGAGCATACTCGCACCCCGCACGGACCCCGGGGTCAGCAGCATCGGCCCCAAGCTGGGCGAGGAAGATGATTTGCCACACAGTGCTCGTGTACTTTGGTGAATAGCCGGGGCCCGGCTTGACCCAGTACCCCTCTTCCTGCGGCGCCGCCAGGATTGCAGGCACAGGACCGGTCGCCATCACCGCTGCCTGCGCCCGGCGCACCTGGGGGTCACTCTCTGGCAGGTCCAGCAGGTCACTCAAAGCAACATAACGCACCCCTGGGTTCGCTCCGTCCTCTTCCAGGAGCCAGGGCAACGGGTCCGCACGCAGCAAGTCTTTCCAGAGAGGCATGGGTTACCCCTTACGGATGAGCGTTGTAGCACTACCGTGCTCTTGCTAGGGAGTCGTCGCGCCAGTATCATGGCAACCGTATTTGTAAAAGGAGCGCAGTAATGACGACAGAGCTTGCCAGACCTACCTACGGGTCAGACCTTGCCATCTGGATGATGCGCCAGCTTGGCATCAAGTACATTGCCCTCAACACCGGGGCCAGCTTCAAGTGGCTCCAGGACTCCATGGTCAACTACGCCGGCAACAACCCCGAAATCATCCAGTGCACCCACGAGGAGATATCCGTTGCCATTGCCCACGCTTACGCCAAGGCTACCGGCACGCCCATGGTGGCCGCCTGCCATGATGTCGTCGGTCTGCAGCACGCCAGCATGGCCATCTTCAACGCCTATTGCGACCGCGCCCCGGTCATCGTCATCGGCGGCACCGGCCCCATGGACGCCACCGCCCGCCGGCCTGCCATTGACACCTTACACACCGCCCTGGTCCAGGGCAACCAGGTACGCGACTACGTGAAGTGGGACGACCAGCCATCCAGCGTCGCCGCCATCCCCGACTCCTTCCTCCGCGGCTACATGACCGCCGTAAACCAGCCCCAAGGCCCCGTCTACCTGTGCTACGACGCTACTCTCCAGGCGGAGCTTGTGGGGGAAAAGCTGGAGTTGCCGTCCCTGCCTAGCTACGCCAAGGCGACTTCCATAGGCCCCGACCCCGATGCCATCAAGACCCTGGCCCGCTGGCTGGTGGACGCTGAGAACCCTCTGGTCATCGCCGAGTATCTTGGCCACACACCCTCGGTAGAGGCCCTGGTGGAACTGGCAGAGCTACTGGCCCTTCCTGTCGCCGACCGGGGTGGGCGCTTCAACTTCCCCAACAATCACCCCCTGGACATTACTGGCCGCGACGTGGAGTTGCTGCGTGACCGGGACGTGGTGCTTTCCCTGGAGGCCAAAGACCTGTGGGGCACCCTCCACACGGGCGCCCGCAATAACTACAGCGACCGCCCTTTGACCCCCCCATCCTGTAAGGTCGCCAGCATCTCCCTGTGGGAGCTGCGTGACCGCGGCTGGGCCCAGGACTGGCAGCGGCCGGCCCCCGTTGACCTGAACATCATGGGGGATCCCTCTGTTGCCTTGCCTATGCTGGTGGAGGAGTGCAAGAAACTCCTGGATGGCAAGAGCAAGACGAAATACGAGCGCCGCTCCCAGGCTATCACCCAGCTCCACAACGAGACCAAGCAACGGTGGCTCCGGCAGGTCCGAGAAGGCTGGGACTCCAGCCCCATCGCCCCAGGCCGTCTGGCCTCGGAAATGTGGGAGGTCATCAAGGGCGAGGACTGGGTGCTGGGTAGCGGCGGCCTGGGCGGCTGGCCCCGCCGTATCTGGGATTTTACCAAACCCTATCAGAGCTTGGGGGGCTCCGGCGGCCTGGGCCTCGGCTACGGCTACTCCGCCGCCATAGGCGCGGCCCTGGCCAACCGGGGCAATGGACGGCTCGTCCTCAACCTCCAGTCCGACGGCGACCTCCTGTACACACCTGGAGCGCCGTGGACGGCGGCCCACCACAAGCTCCCCATCTTGACGGTCATGTTCAACAACCGCAACCTGTTCAACTCCGATGAGCACGCCCGGAACGTTGCCACTGAGCGCAACCGCCCTGTGGAAACGCGGCATATCGGCGTGCGCATGGCCGACCCTGTTATTGACTTTGCCAAGCTGGCCGAGTCCCAGGGTGTGTATGGCATTGGCCCCATTGTCACGCCGGACAAAATTGCCCCAGCCCTCCAGCAGGCCCACAAATACGTCAATGACACAGGCATGCCTGCCCTGGTGGACGTGGTCTGCCTGGACAGATAGGACAGAATCCCCAGCCCCGGTAAGCCCAAAAGTGAACCCTTTGAAAGGCAGAGCATGTTCGTGATAAAGCTGGTCATTGCAGTCATTGTCTTAGGCGTCGTCGCAGTGGCAGCACTCGCTGCCTATGTGTTCGCCGTGGTTTCCGGGCCGCTTCAGGCTGAGGTGCAGCCCCCGTCTGCAGAGGAAGTAGCCAAGGCCCAGGTGGTTGAGCAGCGGGTGCAAAGTGAAGTCGCCGATAACTCGGCGTTCCTCCTCCAGCTTACCAGCGAGGATCTTACCACTCTCCTCCGCTCACGGGCTGGCAGCGTGGCGCCGGTGCGGGACGTGACAGCCACCGTGAATAGGGGCAATGTATCCATTTCCGGCAACCTCAACGGCGCCATCGCCGTGCCTTTCGCTGCAACGGTCGGTGTTACCCTCCAAAAAGGAGTGGTCCAGGTCTCGGTGGACCACGTAACCATGGGCCCCGCTCCCCTACCCGGGGCCGTGCGCAACGAACTGCAGCCCCTCATTGACGAGGTCATCAATGTGAATGAGCTGCTGCAGTCTGCCGGCGCCGTTCAGATACAGCGAGTGGAGCTGGTCCCTGGCCAGCTCACCATCGCAGGCATCCAGGAAGGCGGCAAGGTGGTATCAGACGACACCGTGGCGGCCCTCACTGCCGCCTACGCCTCCGGAGAGAGCCGGCCCCCTCCCGCGCTGCCCGGCGGTGACCTCGTGCCCCCTGGCCGTATTAGCAACGGTCCTGGCGACGAACTCTACCTCGCCCTGGGAGACTCCCTTGCCGCCAACAAAGGCGTCTCCTCACCCCTGGAAGGCTACGTCTCCCGCTTTCACGCCCATCTGGAACGCCAAACAGGGAATGAACTTGGCCTTATGAACCTTGGCGTGTCCGGGGAGAGCACCTTGTCAATCTATAAAAGGCAGCTCCCTACTGCCCTGGCTGAGATGGACCGCCTGCGCAACGACGGCGACCCTGCGACCCGCGTCTCCATCCTTACCGTGGACCTGGGCGCCAACGACCTGCTAGGCCACCTGGCTTCCCCTGTCTGCCGTCAGGACATCCGCGGCGACGAATGCACCGCCCGCCTGGAATCGGCCATCCCGACCTTTGCAGAGAACATCGCCGACATCCTCACCGCCCTCAGCCAGCGGCTGGAACCTGGTACGGAGTTCTACGTCATGACTATCTATAATCCCTTTGACTTCGGCATCGGCATCCCCTTTGAAGAGGACTCCAACGAGGTCATCACACGTATGAATGACATCATCCGCGCCGAAGCCGCACGTGTCGGCGCCATCGTCGCAGATGCCTATACCCCCATGAGCGGCAACGCCGCGGCATGGACCCACATGCTCAACGGGGACATCCATCCCACGGCGGATGGCTACCAGACCCTGGCCTATGCCTTTGCCCTGGCGCGAGCCGAGGCCAAGTAACGTTCAAGCCTTCGCCCGTCTTTGCCCACCTGGGAGATACGCTGTGGAGAACGGCCTTATCTCCGCTGCCAGCCACGTCAGTGCTGTCCCCTCCCTGGTATAATTTCCCCATGCAGATAGATATTCTAGAAGGCCTGAACCCCGCCCAGCGAGAAGCCGCCGAGCACCTAGAAGGGCCCCTGCTCATCGTGGCAGGCCCGGGCAGCGGCAAGACCCGCGTCATCACCCACCGCATCGCCTATTTGATGAAACGTGTCGGTGTCAAGCCTTTTCACATTGTCGCAGTCACTTTCACCAACAAGGCGGCGCGGGAAATACGGGAACGGCTCTTCGGCAAGTCTGCTAAAGACTCAGCGTCCCCGTTGCTCAGTTGGGAGTGGCGAGACCTGGGGATTACTGTTTCAACTTTCCACGCTTTTTGCGCCTCCCACCTTCGCCGAGACGGCCACCTAATCGGCCTGGACCGCTCCTTCGTCATCTATGACCAGGAAGACCAGCAGAGCCTTATCAAACGGGCCATGGATGAGGCGAAGATTGACCCCAAACGTTACCCCACTGGCGCCATCCACTCCGCCATCTCCCAGGCAAAGAGCGTCTTGCTGGACCCGGCCCAATATGCCGCCACCGTCAAGAGCTACTACGAAGAAATCGTCCTCCGCATCTACGAGCGCTATCAGGGCCTTCTTACCCAGAGCAACGCCTTGGACTTTGACGATCTTATCCTGCGCACCGTCCGGCTCCTGGAGCAATCTCCCGAGGCACTGGAGAAGTACCGCTCCCGCTATATCCACCTCATGGTAGACGAGTTCCAGGATACCAACGTCGCCCAGTATGCCCTGGCAAAGCTCATCACCGGCAAGTACCGCAACATCTGTGTCGTCGGAGACCCCGACCAGTCCATCTACTCCTGGCGCAACGCCGACATCCGCAACATCCTCTCTTTCCAGAAAGACTACCCCGACGCCAAGGTAGTAAACCTGGGCGAGAACTACCGCTCTACCAGGAATATCCTGGAGGCAGCCAAGGGCCTCATCACCCCCAACAAGGCCCGCATCCAGCGAGACCTGTGGACCAGCAAGGAGGCCGGCGCCCCTATCATTGTCAAGGAGGCCCATACCGAGGAGGAGGAGGCCCAGATGGTGGTAGAGGAGGCGGAGCGCCTGGTGAAGCGGGAGAAGCTGCACTATGCCGACTGCGCGGTCCTGTACCGCATCAACGCCCAGTCCCGGGCCCTGGAAGAGGCGTGCCTGCGTTTCGGCATCCCCTACCGACTCATTGGTGGCCTGCGCTTCTACCAGCGCAAAGAGGTCAAGGACATCATCGCCTACCTGCGGGTCATCCAGAACCCCTACGACGAGGTGAGTCTGGCCCGCATCATCAACACGCCGACCCGGGCCATCGGCCAGCGCACCCTAGAAGACGCTACCGCCTGGGCCAGGGCCCGCAGCCTGCCCCTATACGCCGGCCTTCAAGCCCTGGTGGACGCCCAGGGCGACGGCGTCCTGAACCCCCGCGCTGTTGCCGCCCTGGACCGCTTTCTGCAGCTCATGGGTGGTCTGCAAGGAGAAGCGAGCAAGCTGGGTGCGGCAGACCTGCTGGACGCCGTGGTGGAGCGCACCGGCTACCGCCACTACCTCATGGAGTCCAGCAGCGACCGGGGTGAGGAGCAATGGGAAAACGTGCGCGAGCTGCGGGGGCAGGCAGCGGAAATCCAGGAGATGGTAGGCGAAGGGGGCTTGGAGGCATTCCTGGAGAAGGTGGCGCTGGTATCTGATGTGGACATTCTGGACGAGACCAAGGACGCCCTGACCCTCATAACCCTGCACCAGGCCAAGGGCCTGGAGTTCCCAGCGGTCTTCATTGTCGGGATGGAAGAGGGCCTGCTGCCGCACGCCCGGTCCAGGGACGACCCCGCTGAGCTGGAGGAGGAGCGCCGTTTATGTTACGTGGGCGTCACCCGCGCCCAGCAGCGTCTCTACCTGTTCCGGGCCTTCCGCCGCCAGTTGATGGGCGGCAATATGCCCAGCATCCCTTCCCGCTTTCTGCAGGACATCCCGCGAGAGCTTATCGCTACATCTACCACGGCAACCTCGCCTTCTCTCCCGGGCATGATAAGCAGGCCGGGGCGCAGCACCATTAGCGCTGGCGGTCCTCGCGACGGCGCGTCCCCCGGTCCCGTGCCCCTTAAAGCCGGCGACCGCGTGACCCACAAGCAGTTCGGCGAGGGCATTGTGGTGAGCTGTGTGGCTGCTGGCGCCGACCACGAGGTGACGGTAGCCTTCCGGAGCGGCGCCGGTGTGAAGCGCCTGCTCCTGAGCTTTGCACCCCTGCAAAAGGCGGAGTAAGGGAGAAACTATGCTACAGAGACAACAGGAGGGTTCTCATGCAGGGAACGCGATTCGAAAAGCATTTGCTCGGAATATGCCCTCACTGTCATGGTTCCTTTTCTTTAACAGGAAAGGGAAATCTCTATGGCCATAACTGTAATGGCAGCATGCGCTACGGAGAGAAGCCTGTTCCTGACTCAATGCAGACATACGAGACCATCCAACAAGAAAAGAAGGAAACCGATTGGATAGGAAAGAGGCCAATGGTGGTGGTAGAACCTTTGGTTGGAATAAATGACGAAACGAGGGCTTCCCTATTTGGGGCAATTAATGTAGTTGAGGAGATTGCCGGAGACTTGCCAGACATTGAGATACCCAAAAATGAAGTTGAAGCGCTCTTGTGTTTCAATTGCGGTTCCCTTGTCCCAGATGACAGGAGGCATCCCCTCTATTGTACGGAGTTTTGCAGACAGGTAGCCGAAACAGTTCGCTACCATAGAAGAGTAATGGCAGATGGACGTTACGAGCAAGACTTTCCTGTGAAAGAAGCCATAGATGTAAGACTACAGAAGCTATGTCAGGGCGTAGTAGTTAGAAAGAATAGGATATCACCAGCCCTGCGTAAGCGTGTCTTTGACCGTACAGACGGGCTCTGTGCCCAGGGTTGTGGAAAGCCTGCGACCGATTTAGACCACATAAACGGCAGAGGCGAAGGCAACGTTGAGAGCAATCTCCAAGGCCTTTGCCAGGCTTGCCATTTGAAGAAAAGCAAGAAGGACGCTAAAACGCTCTCCCAGGAGATGAAATCGGAAAGAGAACAAATCGATGAGAAGGGACTGCTAAATGGCTTTTTGCAAAGATATACAGTCAGAGTATATAGACCGATACCCTCCTTAATTTGTGACAACCCTGATGAATGGCCAGGTATGTGGCAAAGCATTGCCCAAAAGCGAAGGGCAATCCGCAAACAGAGAGAGGCCGCTCAAAGAAGAACTTTAGCCAGCACCTCACCTCTGTCCAAGGCCACTCCTATAACGAACTCAGCTAAGGATATGCAACGTCGTGCAAAGGCTGTTAAACAGACTCAACATAACCGTGAAAGGAAATTAGAGTTTGCCATCAAAGCATACCACAAAACAGGCAAGCTCTTTAGCTTTCATCCGGCATATATGACTTGGATTGCTCTAGAATCGTACTTTGGAATTAAACGAGAGGGGATTTAGATAGAGCAGATTATTAATATGATGCTCCTAACTACGTCAGACACCAGATAGGCCTTCGACTCCCTTCTACTTGCTTTAGTTATAGGGAAGGGGATCTGTCTACAAGGCACGCCTGCTCCTGAGCTTTGCGCCCCTGCAAAAGGCGGGGTAACGTGCTAGGCAGGTGGAGAAATAGTAAAGGACACGTTCACGTCTTTTATTTCCCCAGACCATTCCACAGACGCCTCTTCACCAGCCCCATTGCGCATCTTCGCCTTGAAAAGGTACTTCACCGGGAAACCACCCTGTTCCGCAATCCACACCTCCCCTGTGGATTCCATCAGTTCTCCCATGGCCATATAGCCCCACCCTTTGTAAGAGGACGTATAACGCACAGTCGCTATGCCGTTGACTGTCTCCCGTGACTTGAAGGATGCACCGGCCGCCAGGTTCCCCCCAAGCGCGCTCCAGTACGTGGTGAAAGAAAAGGCATCAAACATGGGCTGCAGCGCGGGGGCTGCAAAGGACGGCATCTCTTCCCAGGCAGCCCCCTCCTCCTTCATCCACATGCGGCCCTCCAGCCACACAATCCCAGTTTCAGAATCGGTAGCCAGGTCTTTAATCACTATCCGGTAGCTATCTTGGCCGGCCCACTCCCCCTCTATCTCCATAGACCCTTCATCCAGAACGCCCGTCGTCTTGGACTCAAACTGCATTCGCACAACATAGCGATAGCTCTTGATCTGGCCCAGTGCTCCTTCGGAACGCTCAAACAGTTCAATAGGGTCAGCAGCCGCAGAGGAGGAAGAGGGTTCGGTAGGTGTGGGTGTCGCGGAAGCTCCTGCCGTTGGCGTGGTGGCCGCCTTATCGCCGCAAGCCATGAATAAGAGGAGCACAGGGAAGAGGAGAACAAGGACACCAGCCTGAAGCCCACGGGGGAGGGGAATGCCGTGATTATCAACCATGTTCCACCTCTTAACAGCGCAATTATATGCACGCTCCCTTGCTTGTCAACTGTGGTGGAGCAAGGGAAGGAGGAGATTCACTCCTTAGACAGGTCGGCGTCCCAGCGATTCACAAAGAGGACATGGGGTTCGCTACAAGATTAAGGTCAGCACCTTCATCAGCGCCCAGGCCAGCAGCCCGCAGAAAGGGAAGGTGATGAGCCAAGCCAGCCCAATACCCCGGGCTACGCCCCACCGCACTGCTGACAAGCGCACCGTGGCCCCCTGGCCCATGATAGTAGAGGAAATGACGTGTGTGGTGCTCAAGGGGAAGCCCAAACGGGAAGCGCTCTCAATTACCGCTGCTGCGGCGCTCTCGGCAGCAAAGCCGTGAATAGGACGCATCTTCACAATGCGGACTCCCAGAGTTCGTACCACACGCCAGCCTCCGGTATAAGTACCCAGGGCCATCACCGTAGCGGATAGGATGATTACGCCCAGGGGCACTTCAAAAGGGATGCCCTGTTCAGCCCACTGGTAATGTACCGCTATGGCCAGCGTAATGACCCCCATTGTCTTCTGGGCATCATTGGAGCCGTGGCTAAAGGCCATCGCCGCCGCAGAAAGGACCTGGAGCTTACCAAAAACGGCAGAGACCAGGCCGGGGCTTGTCCCTCGGACGGTCCAATACAGCAGCAACATGAGAAAATACCCCCCTACGAATCCAATCATGGGCGCAAACACCAGGCCTAGGAGCACTTTGTTTATGCCACTGCCAATGAGGGCATCCACACCGCCCGTCGCCAGACCTGCTCCCGCCACACCTGCCACAAGGCTATGACTGCCGCTGATCGGGAGTCCCAACCTTGAGGCAAGGAGCACCCACAAGGCCGCAGCCCCTACTCCCGCCGCGACAGTTGTCAGGGTGATGGCCTCTGGGGACACGATGCCTGCGCCCACAACTTTCGCCACGGTAGTGCCAGACAGAGCGCCAAGGAAATTAAGGGCCGCCGCCATGAGCACCGCCACGATGGGGGATAATACCCGTGTGGATACGACGGTGGCAATAGCATTGGCTGCGTCGTTGAACCCATTAGCGAAGTCAAACAGAATGGCAATTCCTATAACAATGAGCAGGAAAGTAAACGAGGACTCAGGCATGCTTGAGCACCACGGCTTCAAGCACATTCGCAACATCCTCACAGCGGTCCGTCGCAAGCTCAAGCTGCTCATAAATGTCCCGCCACTTCATCAGCTCAATAGGAGATTCCCCGTTGCTAAAGAGCTTGGCGTTAGCCCGACTGGTAATCTGGTCAGCCTCGTTCTCCAGTCGGTTTACCTCAACCGTATCGGGCAAGATACTTTTCAGCTTGGCCCCGTGGAAGTGGAGTTTGCTCATGGCTTGCTGGAGAGATTCAGTTGAACAGACGATGATGCGCGATAGCTCTAGGGCCTCATGGGTAGGCTGCTGGATGCGATATTCCACCAGATAGCGAGACGCTTCTTCTATTGCATCCACCACATCGTCCAGCCGTTCTCCCAGCAAGGCAATATCTTCTCTGTCAATGGGAGTCACAAAAGTCCTATGCAGGTTTCTCATGATTTCGTGGATAATGAGGTCCCCCACCTCCTCAAGTCGCTTAATCTCGCTAACCTTCTCAGGCACGTCTTCATAGTGTTCCATCAGGTCAACCAGACGCAGCGAGGCCTCTACCAAATTGTTCGTGCTACTGCGTATTAAGCCAAAGAACCGGTTCTCCCTTGGCATCAAGAACGAGAGTAACCGCATGTGGTCCCCCTTTTGGTCGTTAGGATGTTTGCCCGTGAGGAGTATAGAGGCGGCTCCACATGGGGTCAACGTGCTATTTGACGCCCCTCCACCCCTCCTCCTACAATAAAAGAAGCAACCCCTTATTCTCCCCAGAAAGGTATTCATGTACCAGCAAACGGTCCTTCCCAACGGCTTGCGGGTCATCTCCGCCGAAATGCCTCATACCCGCTCCGTGTCCATCAACATCTTCACAGGCGTCGGCTCCCGCTATGAAAACGACCAGGAAGCAGGCGTCTCCCACTTTCTGGAGCACATGCTCTTCAAAGGCACCAAACGCCGTCCTACCGGCGCCGACATCAGCGGCGCCATTGAGCAGGTGGGGGGACTCATGAACGCCGGCACCGACCGCGAGACCACCAGCTTCTGGTGCAAGGTCGCCTCTCCCCACTTTCATCAAGCCCTGGATGTCCTCATGGATATCTTGCGCAACCCCCTCATCAGCCTGGAGGATGTGGAGAAAGAACGGGGGGTTATCCAGGAAGAGCTGAACATGACCAACGACTACCCCGGCTACCGGGTAGACCTTCTCACCGATGAGATGCTCTGGCCCAACCATCCTATGGGCCGCGACATCGGGGGCACCCGGGAGACGGTGGAGGGCGTCACCCAGCCCATGATCCTGGACTGGTACCACAAGCACTACGTCGCTTCCAATATGGTGGTCAGTGTTGCTGGCAACATCGCCCACGGCGAGGTGGTGGAGGCAGTAGCCAACTTGGCCCACGACCTTCCAACGGGAACGATCCCCCAGTACCAGCCGGCAGTCTACGGCGACCCATCCCAGCCACGGGTACGGCTGGAAAACAGGAGGACAGAGCAGGCGCACCTCAGCCTCTTCCTGCCGGGGCTGGCTACCCGCCACCTAGACCGCTACGCTCTAGATCTGATGAACGGCGTCCTGGGAGACGGTATGAGCAGCCGCCTCTTCGTAGAGCTCCGGGAGAAGCGGGGCCTTGCCTACGAAGTCCACAGCAGCAGCACCCATTTTCGCGACACCGGCTCCATTGTCGTTTACTCTGCCGTAGAACCCCACAAAGCCAAGGAAGCCTTGTGCACCGCCCTGGAGGAGATGGAACGCATCAAGGACAGCATTCCAGAGGAAGAACTGTCCAAGGCCAAAGAATATGCAAAGGGCCGCCTCCTGTTGCGTATGGAGGACACTCGGGCAGTCGCCGGCTGGGCTGGCGCCCAGGAGATACTCTATGGTCAGGTGATGACAGTTGACGACGTGGTGGACCAGGTGGACGCCATCACCACGGACGACGCCCTCCGCGCTGCCCGTACCTATCTTACAACGGAGAAACTGAAACTGGCAGTCGTTGGCCCCTACCGCAGCGATCGCCAGTTCCAGGCCTTGCTGAAATAGACCTCCAGGAGTCGCCCACCGAAAAGCGTGAAGCTGGCTGGCCAGTTCCAGGACACCGGCCAGCTTTATGTCTAGGGTCTGCGTACCTGTGTCAGCTATCCAGGACCTGGCCCGAGTCCTGTTGCCCCGCAGAATCGGGCGCCGCATGAGAAAGGGCGTAAATGTATGCCCACCCTCAACCAAGACCTCAGCCACATCCTCCAGCACAGCTTCTTCATCCGCACCACCATGAAGCGGCGGCGTAACGGCCTGCCCCGTACCCTGGAGACCACCTATGTCTGGGACGGCGGGGACCGCATCTATCTCTCAGGCTACCCAGGCAAGCGCGACTGGGTGGCCAACATGGCCGCTTATCCAGAAGTCACGGTCCATACCGTAGAAGGCGACCGCTGGTATGACATCCCTGCCCGCGCCCGTGTCTTGCGCAACCGTGAGGAGCGCCTCCCCCACCTCTTTGCCTTCATTGAGAACTGGGCCAAACGGCCAGGCTATCCCCGCTGGCGGTTCATGCTCTTCCTCACAGCTATCCGCTGGAACCGTGCCCTGCGCCTGCCCTGGTGGGGGCCTTTTCTCCTGGCACGCCGCATCCTGGACGCCATGCCCTGCGTGGAGATTACCTTTGTGGGCCAGCCGGTCCCCCGTCCCGGCGGCCCTCCACCCCTTTCCGAGTCACGGGAGGGCAGACCTTAGTTATGACAAGAACCGTTGACCCCTTCCTCAAAAAGGTGTAATGTCACCTATGGCCCCCGATGGTTCCCCCTCCCCATCTTAAGCCCCTACATCTCCTTTAAGGCGAAACCTCCATTGCAACGTCAATCTGCCGAACATACCGCATCTCCTGTAGCACAAACCACCGCAGTCACTACGGAACCCCAACTTGACAACATTCGCATTGACGCCCACGGCGGCTCCCGCGGCCCAGTCAATCTGAAAGGCAAGGACCTCACCCAGGGCAGCATCCCCAAGAACCTGTGGTGGCTCGCCTGGCCTCAGATTGTAGAGTCCCTCCTCAACACCGCCGACCAGCTTGTGGACATCGTCTGGGCAGGCATGATCAGCGTCAGCGCCATCGCCGGCGTGGGCATCGCCCAGACCTATCGCCAGCTTGTCATGACGGGCCGCATGGGCCTGGACACCGCCATGAGCGCCCAAGTCTCCCGGGCCATTGGTGCGAGGAACGACCCGCTGGCCAACCATGTCGCACTCCAGGGATTTACCCTCAGCGCCAGCTTCTCTACTGTTGTCGGCCTCTCGGGCGCTATGTTCACCATCCCTCTCATGAAACTCCTGGGCCTGGGAGATGACATTATTGAAACGGCCTCCCTTTACCTTCGTATCCAGTTCTTGGGGGTCATTGCGTTGGCCTTCAGGCAAATGAGCGGCGCCGCCCTCCAGGCGGCAGGCAACGCCGTCATCCCCATGGCGGCCACAACGGTTACCCGCATCACCCATATCATCCTTACTCCCTTTTTTATCTTTGGTTTGTTCTTTTTCCCGGAGCTGGGTATCGCCGGCGCAGCCCTGGCCGACGTCATCGCCCAGTTCTTGGGCACTTCCTTGAACTTCTGGGCATTGTTCACCGGCAAGTCCCGCCTGCACCTGAAGCTCAGCGCCTACCGGCTGGACCCCCCTGTCCTCTTGCGTACCTTGAAGATAGGCGGCCCAGCAGCTATCAGCGGCATGGAGCGCTCCGTAGCCCAGCTCGTTATTGTCGGCCTCGTGTCTGCCTTCGGTACCGTGGGCCTCGCTGCCTTCTCCCTCACCCGCCGCGCCGAAAACCTTGCCATGCTCGGCGCCGGCGGCCTGGCGCGCGCGTCCGGCGTTCTGGCCGGCCAGAACCTTGGGGCAGGCAGGCCAGAACGCGCCCGCAAGACCGTCTACTGGGCCCTGGCCTTTGTCATCGGCCTTGGCGCCCTCCTCACCTTGCTGCTGGTCATCTTTGCCCCTTCCGTCGTCCTCCTCTTCACCCGGGACGCCGACTTGGTCCCCGTGGCAGTGGTGTGGCTGCGGATTCTGGCCCTGAGCATCATCTTCCTTGGGACAGGCCAGGTCTTCGCCCAGTCTTTCAATACAGCAGGCGACACCATGGCCCCTATGATAGCCACCCTCATCAGCATGTGGTTCATAGAAATCCCCCTGGCCATGGTCATCTCCGGGCACCAGTACACCATTGGCCTCTTTGGCTTCTCCTATACCATGCCGGTCATCGCCGACTTCGGCCAGTACGGCATCGCCTGGTCCATCACCATCGCCATGTTCCTGCGTAGTGTCTTCTTCCTCCCGTACCTCTTCTGGGGCCCCTGGCTTAGAAAACGGGTTATCTAAGACAATTTCTGCCGCCAAAGGAGTCCTGCTTGACTGATAAGCAGGACTCCTTTTTTCTGCACCGTAGCCCGGACCAGTGACCCCGCCCATCGCGGACACTCCATTATCCTATATCCTATCCCCGGACTCTGGCACAGGCTTTGCCATTGTGAAAGAGGAACGGAGCATCTCCAGCGTAGGCTGGTCCATAGGGGGGCAGGTCCTCACCCGCCTGTGGGGAAGAGACACACGAACCTACGACCGTCGGGATAGACCCCGTGCGGAACCCCCATCACTGCATGGGCGAGTACGGCGTGGGCCGCATGATGGTGTTGGTGATCCGCGTCACCAGCGGACCACCTCGTTCTGTTTCGGCAAAGGCCTTGACCCGCTCCTGGTCCGCACTAAAGGCCGCCCACGCTCGCTCCCGATGGGCAAGGTCGTCAAAGGCCAGCATATAAGTTAGCCGGCCGCTGATGCCGATGACATCAGTCCAGAAGCCTACCACCCGGATATCGTACTTCTTGAAATACCCCAGGGTGATGTTGGCAAAGCGGTCATTGAGCGCAGGCAGTTTCCCTGGTACAACCTCGTAAATCCGCAGTTCATAGATCATAATCGCCTCCTGACGGTGTGGGCACTGTGGCTGGGCTGTATCGTACCCGTTTTGCGACCCAGTGTCACCGCATTGTAGCACCAGTCCTACTAGAGACCCCCTGCTCTAGCGCAAAAGCCCTTCCCAATTCCCTCCGAATTGGCGACAATGGAGTACGGTGTAACCCATACTGGAGCAAACTTCTTGGCATCCGAGCATCAGCACGCCTCATCAGCCAGCACTGGGGCCGCCCGAGGCCAGCCCCGCTACCTCTACGGCGGCCAGGCCGTCATAGAGGGGGTCATGATCCGAGGGCGGCGCTTCTACTCAGTAGCCGCGCGCCGTCCCGACGGCCAGCTCACCTCCATAGTGGAGCCTCTCAACTCTCTCTACACTGGCCCTATCCGGCGTATCCCGGTTGTGCGTGGGACTATTGTTCTAGCAGAGACACTGGTCCTGGGCATCAAGGCCCTCATGTATTCTGGTAATGTGACCCTTGAGAAAGAAGGCGAGAAGCTGGGCGGACCCGCCATGGCCCTCACCCTCGCCTTCTCCCTCACCATGGCCATCGCCATCTTCTTTGTAGCCCCCCTCTTCGCCGTCAACCTCTTTGACCGCACCGTCTTCACCGGCGACTCTGCCACGGCAGATTTTCTGAGTAACATCGTGGAAGGGGCGATCCGCCTGGGTCTCTTCCTGGCGTATATCTGGCTCATCGGACTGATGCCAGATATACGCCGCGTTTTTGCTTACCACGGCGCGGAGCACATGACCGTCAAGGCGCATGAGGCCAACCTTCCCCTGGAGGCACCCTATATCCGCCGCTTCTCTACTGCCCACCCCCGTTGCGGTACGGCCTTCCTGCTGACGGTCATGGTAGTCGCCATTCTTGTCTTTGCCCTCCTGGGCCGCCCCGACCTGGAATGGCGCATCCTCTCCCGTATCGTGCTATTACCTGTCATCGCTGGCATCGCCTATGAGGTCATTCGTTTCAGCGGCCTCCACCAGCATAACCCCTTTGTCCAACTCATCTCTGCGCCCAACCTGCTGCTACAAAAGCTGACCACCCGCCCACCAGACGACAACCAGATTGAGGTGGCCATCCACGCCATGAACACCGTCATTGCCGCAGATGAAGGCCTGCCACTGCCTCCCGATGCCAGCAGGCCGGCAGAGGGAATGGCGGGGGCGTAGGATGGTGTACTGGAGCAGCAATCATGCCCCACAGGTTTGGCACAGCCTGCCCGGATGAAACCATTGTGTTTGGGGCACAGCGGCCAGGGTATAACGCATACTGGGTGGAGCAGCATTACGTTGAGGAATGGCTCGCCTTTATGAGGGGGCAGGCTATCTCCAGGGTGGTCTGCCTCTTGCCGCCGGAACAGCTTGATTACTACGAATCAGACCTCCTCTCCAGCTACAGGGAGGCCTTCGGCCCTCACAACGTGCTCTCCGCACCCATTGGCGACTTCTGCCTTTCCAGCGAAAAGAACCTGAAACTGGTCATGGACTTCCTGGATGAGAGCGTCCGCCTGGGGCTGAAGACTGTGGTGCACTGCTCCGGCGGCTCCGGGCGGACCGGCCACGTCCTGGCCGCATGGCTGGTATACCGATATGACATGGAAGCGGGTGACGCCATAGAGACCATCAGAAGGCTCCCCGAACGTCGCAATCCCCTGGAGGCGGTCACCACCCCGGAAGAGGAGGATGCCCTCTATGAGCTGCTTGACAGCGTCCGGGGTAGTAGGTAGGGAGAGGCGTCTAACCCCGCCCGGCTGGCTGGCACGCCTCCATGACCGCAAGGGCTGATTCCACAGTTGGACGCGCCGCCACCACGCGCACGATAGCGATATCCAGGCCTTCGGCCAGCGTGCGGAAGGCCTTTGCTGCTCCGCTGGCAGGGCCATAGTAGCCCACCTTCAGGGCCAGCTCATCGGGGAAGGCCTGGATAAGCTGCTCCTCCGTTGCCCCCTCCCGGCGCATCATGTCAAGGCGCAGCAACTCATCGGTGAAGCCCATGCGCTCAAAGTGGCCGCGATAGCCCAGGCCGCGCTCCCGCTCGCTGGGAACCGACTGCCCCAGGGCGTAGCCCATCACCGAGCGGATGAAGGCCCGGCGAGCCACCTCCACGTCGTCATCCACGCAAATGCGGATATACTCAGACAGCTTGATATCACTGGGGTCCCGCCCTGCCTTGGCTGCGCCCTGGGCCACCTGACGGCGGCTCCAGGCAATTTGCTCGGCGGAGCACCAGTTTAGCGAGATGCCGTCGGCCAGTTCCCCGCCCAGGTACAGCATCTGCGGCCCCAGGGCAGCCAGGTAGACCGGCGTAGGGGGCGGCACGCGCCCGCCCAGGCGGAGCTGCGCCCCATGCAGTGACGTCGTCTTGCCCTGGTAGTCCACCGTCTCGCCGCGCAGCAGCCTCTTGATAATGGTGAGGTAGTCCCGCATGAGGGAGATAACCGGTACGTCGCTGCCGAAGCGCCCCTGATAGGCGTCCCGGTAAACGCCGCCGGAGCCGATGCCCAGGATGAAGCGGCCCGCGGTCAGCTCGCCGGCGGTAGCGGCGCTCAGGGCGAAGGCCTGAGGCAACTGCGCCTCCACGGGGTACACGGCGGTCCCCACAATCAGCCCCTCCTCTATCACTGCCCGTGTAGCGTGCCAGCGGTGGAGGCAAAGCTGGAAGAAGTCGTAGCCGGCGCCGGCGGGCGTCCACAGGCTGGTATAGCCCATGCTCGCCGCCTGGCGGCTCAGCTCTGTTTCCTGGTCAGGGGTCAGCCGTAGGGAAGCGTCCAGTCCAACGCCGATGTTCATTGTGGGACTCCTTACCAACTCAGCCAGGCCAGTACAAGCTCGCCAATCACCCGGCATATGCGGTGGGCCATCCAAACTCAATTGACCCTAGCGCCTACTCCCTGGAGTGAAGTCATCCCTAAGCCAACGAACAAAGCTATCAGAATGTTGGATGTAAGTCGCCTTTGTAGACTGAGCAAGTACGACCGCTTCGACTTCCCGTTTGTATTGCTCTAGCGCCTTCTCTATCTGTTCCAAACATTGCAGGGGAATCTTTGGCATGTCGCCCTCCGATCGTCTATCAGTAAATTGGATGGTAATTACGCCTTTTCTATTTCCTGGAAGCCTAATCGGCGGAGGATGCCCCTAGCCCTATTGGTTGTAAACACGTTTGCTGGGTAGTCAAAGCCAGGGTGGCGTCGCCTTAATGCGGCTTTCACCAATGGCCAAACTGGATAGTACGTTTCCTTACCTTGGCTGTCCTCTAATTCAACGAAGTACTTCTGCCCCCTTCCGGTGACACCTGCTTTAGCAGCTTCTTTAATGTTAGCCTGAGAGACCTCGTATTCCTTGCCCTTTATGACCACGGTGATTTCGGAAGGGAATCTTAGGACATGCCTCTTGCCCTGATCTAGATTGGCAAGGGACACTGAATGATCTGGGCCAGTTTCCTCTGGCTCTGACCTGACCAAAGCCAATTCCAGGGTCTCGCCACAGGACGGACATACCATAAGCATCGTCACATCACACCTCCATAGAATCGTATCTTGACGACGCCTACAATACCCCCTCTGTAACTAGATGTCAATATAACCATCTCTTGCATACATGTAGCCTATCATTCTCTATAGATCAACTCCTGTTTCCTACCTTCTTCGTTCCCTTAGCACCTTCCACACGTCCTCCGGCGACGCGCCGGATGCCGCCAGGAGCACCAGGGTGTGGTACAACAGGTCGGCGGCCTCCTGGGGCAGGTGCTCTTTGTCGCCGGTGGCTGCGGCAAGGGCAGTTTCGCCTGCTTCTTCTATCACCTTCTGGGCGATGCGGGGTACGCCTTCCTGGAACAGGGAGGTAGTGTAGCTGCCTTCGGGCATATCCCGCTTGCGCTGCTGGATGACGGCGAAGAGCTCGTCCAGGATGCCTGCGCCGGATTCGTGGCGCTGGTATTCCTCCGGCTTCGGTGTCTCTGCCAGCGGCGTGAAGAAGCAGGAGGTGTTCCCTGTGTGGCACGTCGGCCCCTCAGGATGCACCTGGAAGAGGAGCACATCGCCGTCGCAGTCCGCCGAGGCTGAAACGAAGTTCAGGTAGTTGGCCGAGGTCTCGCCCTTCATCCACAGGTCCTGGCGGCTGCGGCTGTAAAACCAGACGCGGCCTTCTGCAAAGGTGCGTTGGATGGTGTCTGGGTTCACGTACCCCACCATCAGCACCTCCTTGGTGTTGGCGTCCTGCACCACCGCCGGCGCTAGGCCACGCTCGTCCAGCCTGATGTTCATGAGCTGTCCTTCATCTCGGTTGCATATTTGCCCGTCGCTCTCTGACGGGCCTATTGCACAAGTATAGATTGGCTTTAGGCCTTTGTCTTCTCCCGTCCAGGCAGCCTTGCCGTAAAAGTCCTTTTGACCTCACCCGCTAGCCCCCTTCGCTGAAGTGGGAGGGGGAAGAATTGTATCTGGGGGATACCTCCTTCGCTGCGCTCAAGGACAGGCTTTGACCCCCAGCGGGAACTGACGGTCCCTGCACTCTTCTGACGTTTGAGGCAACGCTCGTGCGGGCTGGCGCGACGCAGCGGCGTTGACATGCGTTTTGCATGCAGCCATACTGTAGGCATGGTAAACGTGCAAATTCGTAATGTCCCGCAGGATGTGCATCGCACCCTCAAAGAGCGGGCGGCCAAGCATGGGATGTCCCTGTCAGGGTATCTTCTTCAGCAAATAGAAGCCCTGGCGGAGCGCCCTACGATGGAGGAGATTCTAGAGCGGCTAAGTCACCATGAGCCGGTGAATCCCTCCATAAGTCCGGCTGACATCATCCGCGAGGAAAGGGACAGCCGCTGAGTATCGTGTTGGATGCCTCGGCGCTCTTGGAGTTCTTGCTGCGTACTGATGCTGGCCTGCGCCTTCGTGAGCGGCTTCGGGATGAGCCTGGTCCAATCCATGCACCGCAAATAGTGGACTTGGAGGTCGCCCAAACGCTCCAAAGGCTCCTATTCAGGGGAGAATTGACGACCGCCAGGGGCCAGCAAGCCTTGCAGGTGCTTTACGATATGCCGATCCAGCGGTATCCGCACCGTCCGTTGCTCCACCGCATTTGGGAACTGAGAGCAACTATCACCGCCTACGATGCGGCGTACATCGCGCTGGCTGAGGCCCTTGACGCGCCGCTTTGGACTCGGGACGGCAGGCTGGCGGAGGCAACGGGCCACCGCGCCGTGGTGGAGCTGGTCTAGCGTCCTGACAAGAGAGCAACTGCTGTTCTTGGTCTAGCCTTTTGCGGCTGTAGGGAGAGCCGGGCGGATGCCCCGGCCCTGTGCGGGCAAGCGGAGGGGGTGAGGGATTCTCCGATGCATCGGGGCGGAGCGCATAGAATCGCAAAGGCAGTTTGACCACTTCGCTCTAGAATGACCATGCCTTTTCTGGTGAGCCGCTCCAAGAGCCGCCAACACGCCTTACACGCACTTGATCACGTGTCAGGACACTGGCAAGGGTGCAGCCTAATCCGCCCTGACCTCCAGGATAGCCAGCAGCTCCCGTAAGTCCTTGATCTCATAGTCCGGCGCAGGATACTTGGGGTCCAGCTTTACGCCGTTGCGGTTCACCCACGCCGCCCGCATACCTACCGCCTTGGCCCCCTGGACGTCGTCGTGCTGGGAGTCACCGACGTACAGGGACTCCTCCGGCTTCAC
>JACQOP010000023.1 GCA_016202485.1 Chloroflexota bacterium
GTACGGGTGGTACACGGTACACATAGGGTGGCAGCTCCCAGAGGTCGGGGTGGCTGCCTGGCGGCGCTTCCCTTTTTATCCCGCGTTCATACATATACAGGGCAGAGGAGCTGCCTTCCACCAGGGCGTAGGGCCACGCCTCGTTGGTACCGTCCTTGAAGAACTGGTACCCCTCAACGATGCTAGCATCATAGCGAAAGCCGAACTCCTCCAGCACTTTGAATAGATCGGGGTTGTACCGGTCCTCGGGAGCACGGAACCCGACGATGTGGGAGGCAGGAATACCCAGCCCGCCCTGGGAAAGAGGACGGGTCAAGAACTCCTGGGTACGGGCAATTTCGTCCCGCCACTGCTCCGGTGAGAGGTTGCCCTTGTCCCCATAGCTACGGTTGCCGATCTCATGGCCTTGCAACCATGCGTTGTACAGGGATTCCCAGACCGGTCTGCCCATCTCCTCGGCCTGTCCGGTGACATAGAAGGTCCCAAGGACAGGTTCGCCGTCAAAGGTGCGGGGGTTCCCTGCGCCCTGGGGGTTCTTCTTGGGGCCAAAGAGCTCGTAGACCAGCCAGTTATTGCCGCTGGACTGGTAGTTGCCGTCGGAGCCGAAGACGACAAACTGCGGCACCTGGTTGGGGGCCAGACCACCTGGTGGGGTGGTATGGGCGGCAAGGACCCCGTCCTGAGGCGTGGGTGTAGGCACGCTGTTCCCGCCTTGCCACGCTGGTGGAGTCGGGGTGGCAAGGCTTGTGGGAGTGGGCGTTGCCAGGACAATGGGCTCGGAAGTGGGCACAGGAGCGTTCCTGACAACGCCGGAGCTGGTGCAAGCCAGGGCGAAGCCCAGAGCCAGGCTGCCCCAAAGCAGCACCACCTTTCGCCACCCGTAGAAACCCATGTACACCCTTTTACTCGCCTTCATGCTGGCCCTCCAGACACGTCTTACAGGCAATCTGACTATCCCCAGCATAGTCAATGGCGCAGTGGTTCACGTGTTCCCTCCAGAGTATTTCGGGCATGTATTCGGCCTAATCAATGCGGCCCTGCCAGACTCTCTTCAGGGTTTACATTGCGGCGATGGACGATGGCATATCCTGGTGCAGGGGATTGGTGCAGGTGGCGAGCGCCTTGCCGGTCATACAGCAACTTGCCCGCAGAGAAAGGCCTCTCATACAAAAGGACGATTGACGGGGTGGGGGACAGGAGGTACGAGGTGGAGCAAGGCCACCCCAGCCAGGAACAAGGCAGGAGCACGACATGAGCGTCAGGGTATCCAGCTTTCAGCGTACCGTGAAACGGGCAATGAACTCGGCGCTGGGCCAGTTGGACATCCAACTGGTGCGCAAGTCCAAGCTGGAAGAGCTACGGGAGCTTGAAGGAGAGCGGCAGCAGTTCGCTCCTCCCAACCTGCGGCTCCCTGAGGGGGCCACTCGCTACCTCCACCCAAATCATCCCCGGCTACAGAACCTCAGACGCTCCTATGCAGTGCACCCGGCTTCGGAGCACTCTCTGTGGGCAGACCACCGGCTGACGGTTGACCAGATGGACCTGCCGTCCTTCAGGGCTGACAACATGTATGTATGGCAGCGGCGGGGTGTGGTCCACGAGGCCCAGTATGCGGTAACCCTCCAGTACGTGGAGAAGTTTGACCGACTTGGGCTGCTGGAAGAGCTCCAGGAGGACGACCTCTTCGGCTGCTATACCCTGGACATTGACGGCATAACGGTCAGCCGCGACTTGCTGGACTCCATCATTGAGATAAACTTCTTGGACAGGGTGCTGGGGATTGGCGGCTGGCCGGGACTGAAGGTACTTGACATTGGTGCAGGGTACGGACGCCTGGCGCACAGGATGGTGACAGCCCTCCCTAACGTGGAATGCGTCTTCTGCACTGACGCGGTCCCTGAATCCACCTTCGTCAGCGAGTACTACCTGCGGTTTCGCAGGGTTGACGCACGGGCGCAGGCGACGACACTGACCGACATAGAGGCGGCGCTGGAGGACCACCCGGTGGAACTGGCAACGAACATCCACAGCTTCTCGGAATGCCCTCTTTCCAGCGTTAAATGGTGGCTGGACCTGGTGCGCAGGCACGAAATCAAGTACTTGCTCATCGTCCCCAATACGCCGAACCGGCTGGTCACCACAGAGGTGCAGGGCCCGCGTTTGGACTTCCTGCCCGTGCTGGAAGGGCTGGGGTACCGGCTGGCAGCCAAGGAGCCGAAGTACGCTGGGTCAGCGGCGGCGCAGAAGTACGGCATCTTCTCCACCAACTACTACCTGTTCCATCTGGAGGCATGATAGGGGGTGGGGCCTGCTCCGAGAGTACCGGGACCTCACGATCTGTCTGTATTCCTTACGTGCCGGGGTTTGCCCGATCCCGACTCCTCTCCTCGTCGGGGTCGTTCTTTCCTGCCCACCCGCCCGAATACCCCATTCGCTGTGCTCAGGGTCCCGACTTCGTGCGGGACTCGCGACAGAGTCGGAGCTTCGGCTTACCGGGGACACCCCCAGCAGTCCCCTGGACATAAGGCAGTTGCCGGCCAAGGCTCCTCCAAGGAGAGGGGCATTGAATGCTGGGGGGGTGCTACTAGCTGGAGGGCTACTGGCCGCTGAAGTCCTCCTTTCCCGGCGGGCTGCTATTGTATGCCCCGCAGGTTGGGACGTTCCAGCACCGCCGGGTTGATGACCCGGGTGGGCTGGCCCTTGAGGAAGGTCTGGATATTCTCCACGGCCATGGTGAACATACCCCGGTAGCCTTCCTCGGTCACGTAGCCGAGGTGGGGCGTGACCACGGTGTTCCCTAACCGGCGCAAGGGGTGGTCTGCCGGCAAAGGTTCTATGTCGTGCACATCCAGGCCGGCCCCGGCAATGGTGTTATTTTGCAACGCCTGGACAAGAGCCTTCTCATCCACGATAGGCCCGCGGGAAGTGTTGATGAGGTAGGCCGTGGACTTCATGAGCGCCAGCTCCCGCGCGCCGAGGAGGCCAGTGGTGCGCTCGCTCAGGCGCAGGTGGATGGTCACAAAGTCCGACTGGCGGAGGAGGTTGTCTTTAGTAGCGTAGGCAGCGCCGCCGGCTTTGGCCCGCTCCGGGGTGAGGTTCTGGCTCCAGGCCAGGACCTTCATCTGGAAGGCCGCGCCCACCCTGGCCACGGCGGAGCCGATGTTGCCCAGGCCGATGATGCCCAGGGTCTTGCCTCGCAGGCCCTGGCCCACGCTTATCTGCCACTTGCCTTCGCGCACCGCCTGGTCTTCCTGGGGGATTTTGCGGGCCAAGGCCAGGATATGTCCCCAGGTCAGCTCAGTCGTGCCGGGGCCGCCCCCAGTGGTGGTGCCTGTGACGACGACACCCAGGTCCGTGGCGGCATCAATGTCAAAGGAGGCGTTGCTCATGCCCGTTGAGATGAGCATCTTGAGGGCTGGCAGTCGCTGGAGGAGCGACCGGGGTATAGGTGTGCGTTCCCGCATCCCCAGGACGATGTCATAGCCTTCCAGCCGCCGCACCAGGGCGTCCTCGTCAAAGAGGTGGTCCTGGAAGGTGTCTACCATTACTTCAGGGGACAGTTGGGACCAGTCGGCCATATGAAGGGCGGCTTTCTGATAGTCGTCCAGGATGGCAACACGCACCATTGGAGTACCTCCTGCATGCAAGTGCACCAACGCTAACGGAGGGATGGCGGCGTGTCAAGGGAGATGGGCCAGCGGGCCTGGTAGGAAAACGCTGCGGCGTCTGGTAGCATAGAAAGGTCTGAACGCATAACGTGGGGAGCCTCGCATGTCCCTGACCTTTGACCTCGGCAACTCGGACCAGCCCAAGGGCCATGCCCTGCTGTACTACCACTCGGGCAGCGGATTCGCCGCCACCTACCTGGTGGTGCTGCCCTTCATGGTGGACTTCGCCAAGTACGTGCCGCCGGTGCTGGCCAGCCAGGTGCGCATGTCTGGGCTGGAGCAGTTCTCGGCCTTCGCCATGCCTCCCATGCCGGAGGCGGTGGCCGATTACGCGACCCTGGATGAGACGGCCCGCCGGCGGGGTGACGACCTGGTGTACGGCGGTAATGTGCCAGAGAACGACTACCTGGAGTCGGCCCAGCGGGTGAACGACCACGTCCAGGAGTACGCCTCTCTCTATCAAAAGCGTGTCCAGGAGGCTGCCCCGGCTCCCAGCAGTGGGCTTGCAGAGACGGCCTCAGACTTCAGTGTCCGTGACGTCATGTTCTCCATGATGAGCGAGAGGGACCGCCTTCAGGAGCTGGCGAAGCTGATGGGGAAGCTGCGCTTTGCCGTGGAGGGCAACGACACTGCTCTGGCAACCGAGACAGAGGCTGAGATGCAGGCCATTGCCCACTACTTGCCGGAGAGCTACCAGGCGGCGCACCTTATCCAGGCCAGCAAGCGCCCTGGTCCCACGGGGGCGCGCCTGGCCAAGCTGTACCTGGACCGGTGCTACATGCTTTCGGCAGGGGATTTTGCTCGTGTTGAGAGGGTGGAAGGGGAGATCCGGGAGGCTGAGCAGGCATGACAGACCTCCTGTACCACGCTGACAGCTACCTCAAGGAGTTCACCGCCACGGTGACGGAGGTCATAGGGAACACCGTCGTCCTGGACCGGACTGCCTTTTACCCTGGTGGCGGCGGCCAGCCCCACGATACGGGACTCCTGAGCGGCCTCAGCGGCAGCAAGATGAACGTTGTGCGTATCAGCCGTAAGGAAGGCAAGCTGTTGCATGAGGTGGAGGGCACGCCGCCGCCCGCCGGGGCACAGGTGACGGGGGTGATTGACTGGGAGCGCCGTTACCGACTCATGCGCACCCATACGGCCCTACACATCCTGTGCGGCGTTGTGTGGCGGGACTATGGAGCGCAAGTGACCGGCGGCGACATGCAGCCCCTGCAGGCGCGTATGGACTTTGAGCTTGAAGCCATGTCCGCCGACTTTGCCCGGGAGGTGGAGGAGAAGGTGAACGCCGAGATTGCGGCGGCGCGGGAGGTGGCGGCAGGGGTCCTGCCGCGGGAGGAGGCCTTCCGGCACCCTGACCTCATACGCACCAAGATCAACCTGCTGCCGCCAGGCATCCAGGAAGTCCGGGTGATAGACATCCAGGGCCTGGACGTGCAGGCCGACGGCGGTACCCACGTGGGCAACACCCGGGAGGTTGGCCGCGTGCGTGTGGTGGGCCATGAGAGCAAGGGGCGCATCAACAAGCGCCTGCGCATCCAGGTGGAGGGATAAGACCGGATCGCCGTTATATGCTTGGGACAAGACGCTCAACGAGTATTATGAGCAATGGCCGACGAAGTCGGCCATTGCTCATAATCAGGCGCCCGATCCAGTAAGAGCGTCCCAATGCAATTCAGATATGAAGGATTGGAGGAGCTCATGGGAGAGCGAAGATACCTGTGAGCAGGGGACTATGATACAGGCAAAGCAACTGGCACTGCAGGCCAACTACAAGTGGTGGGTCTTTGGAGCCACCTCCGTAGGTATGTTTGTGTCGGTCATGGACCAGAGCGGCATGAACATTGTGGTGCCCAGCATTGCGGCCACCTTCCACGCTACTATCCCTGCAGTGCAATGGGTGGTACTGGGATATATCCTGGCCATCAGCGCCCTCATGCTGCCCATGGGACGCCTGGGGGATATGGTGGGGCGCAAGAAGGTGTACACGATAGGCTTTCTGGTGTTTGCCGCTGGCGGGGCCCTGGCGGCGCTGTCGCCTAGCCTGGGGTTGGTCATCGCCATGAAGATGGTCCAGGGGGCGGGCGCTGCCATGACCCAGGCCACCAGCATGGCCATAGTCACGAGCATCTTCCCACCCCAGGAGCGCGGGAAGGCCATAGGCCTGATGACGACCATCGTGGGCACAGGGGCCATCGCCGGGCCAATTGTAGGCGGCGGCGTGGTAGAGGCGCTAGGGTGGCGGGCCGCTCTCTTTCTTGTCGCACCCTTTGGGGTCCTGTCGGCCCTGGCCGGCATGATAGTGCTCACTCCCGGTGTGGACGCAGCCTCTGGCCCCCGTGCGAGCCTGCGCTCCTTTGACTACCTTGGGGCAGCCCTGTCCACCGCAGCCCTGGTGGTCTTCCTGCTGGTCATGAGCTTTGGCTACCGCATCGGCTGGACGTCGCCCCTGGTCATAGGGGGCGGCGTTGCTGTGGCGACGCTGCTGGCGGCCTTTCTCTTGTGGGAACGCCGTCCCTCGCAGCCCCTGGTGTCCCTGGACCTGTTCAAACGCACCGCCTTCACCCTGGGGATTGCTTCGGCCACCCTGGCCTTCATGGCGGTGACCGCTATTTTCTTCCTTATGCCCTTCTTCCTGCAGCAGGTGCAGGGGTACAGCCCAGGCCAGTCGGGGCTGGTGCTGGTTGCCGCCGCCGCCTGCATGGCGACCATCGGCCCCGTAGCAGGACGGCTTTCGGACCGCTTCGGGACGAAGCCCTTCACCATCCTGGGGCTGGCGCTGATGACCACAGCCCTGCTACTGTTCTCCCGGATGACGGAGTCCACACCTCTGATTGTGGTGGTGCTTCTCCTGATGCTGAACGGCACGGGGATGGCGAACTTCCTCTCGCCGAACTCCAGCGCAGTACTGGGCAGCGTGGAGCGGGGCCAGTACGGTGTAGCTTCGGCGTTCCTGAACCTGGTGCGCAATGCCGGCAACATCACGGGGCTGGCCATTGGGACGACGGTGGTGGCTGCGACGATGGCGGCCCGGGGCTTTGAGCCTTCCCTGGCTGCTGTGACCGAGGGCAGCGGCGAAGGGGCGAAAGCAGCCTTTGCACAGGGATTGAGCTACGCCTGCCTACTGTCTGCCGGCATGAGCGCGGTGGCGCTGGCGCTGGCGGTCATTACGCCCAGAAGGTAGACAGCCATTACCACTTATCGCCGGCCACGCCTGTACCTTGGCCTTGTCGCGGGGGTGTTGTGCGTGTCCCTGGCGGCGGTGTTTATCCGCCTGGCAGGAGAAGCGCCGCCCCTGACCATCGCATCGTACCGCCTCACCCTTGGGGCTGCCCTGATGGGCGCCTTTGCCTTAGCCTCCTGGATGAGCAGCGGCCAGCGGCCCCTGGAGCGTCTAGCTGTCAGAGACCTGCCCCTGGCCGGCTTCTCCGCGCTGTGCCTGGCCCTGCATTTCTGGGCGTGGATCGTCTCCCTGGGGCACACCTCCGTGGCAAGCTCCGTGGTGCTGGTGACGGCGAGCCCCCTGATGGTGGCGGTGGCCTCGCGCCTGGTCTTTGGGGAGCGTATTCACCGGCAGACACTCCTGGGCATCGGCATTGGCCTGGCGGGGGGTGCGGCGCTGGTGGCAGGGGACGCGGGAGGGGAGCAGGAGCTCTTTGGCGACGCCATGGCCTTTCTGGGGGCGCTGGCCATTGTGGGACACCTGCTGGCGGGACGGCGGCTGCGGACCCGCCTGCCGGCCACGACCTATAGCCTTTCGGTGTACTGGGTGACGGCGGCAATACTGTTGGCGGCGGCAGTTGCTACGGGTGCGCCCTTTACCGGCTTCCGAGGCGACACCTACCTGTGGCTGGCAGTAACGGCGCTGGTGCCTCAGGCCATGGGTCACTCCCTACTGAACTGGTCTCTGGGCCACGTGACGGCGACGGCGGTGGCGATAGCGGTGATGGCGGAGCCGGTCATCGCGACGGCGGTGGCCATCCCTGTGCTGGGGGAGTGGCCGCCGGCGACCAGTGTGGCCGGGGGTGTGCTGATCCTGGCGGGGGTGTACCTGGGCAGCCGGGGCGCAGGGCGGGCGGGGAGCAGGTGAAGGGGGACGTGAGGAAGTATGACCTCAGCCCCCAGCCCCTCCCCTGAAGTGGGAGGGTTTTTTGTTGGGCTGGTAAGGTGCGCCGGCGATTCGTTTTGCCCAGGGAAAGGTGTGTTATTCAGATTGGGCTTGTATGTAGGATTTGTTTTATTTTTCTGTGGAAACAAATCCCGGTCACTGTATGAGGAGAGGAACTGGCTGTACTGGGGTGCAGGGACAGGATAGCGAGAGGGGGAAGGGATGGGGAAGGGGCGGATGGCAGACGTTGGACAGATGCGAGGAATTCACCACAGAGGGCACGGAGGGCACCGAGAAGTAAAGTGGGAGGGGTAATGGATAGGGACGGGGACAGATACGGGGCGTGGCCATGTGAATGGGAGGGACTTGCTATTTGGCGGTGGGCGCAAGGCCCCGCCGGGACTCAAGGGGTCTTGCGCATGACGAGGATGCGCTCATAGAGGGTGGTGCGGGTGCGGCGGCGGGCGCGGCGCTCATCAGGGATCAGGTCGTCATAGATGGCTTGAGGTTGAAGGGCCTGTTCTGAAGCGTCCAGGGCAAGCCCTGCTA
>JACQOP010000024.1 GCA_016202485.1 Chloroflexota bacterium
CCAAAGAAAACCTGTCGAAGATTTTTGATCCCTTCTTCACAACCAAGGGCGTAGGAAAAGGAACTGGGTTGGGCTTGAGCATTTGCTATAGCATTGTACGGGACCACGGCGGCGCCATACGCGCGGAGAGCGAACCGGGCCAGGGCACCGTCTTTGTTGTGGAGCTGCCAATGGCAGATGTAGAGGGCTGGGAATGGATAGACCAACCAGTTGCAGAACCAGCGATGTTGAAAAAGGATTCAGTTCCAGAAAAGGAACCCTATGAGCGGCCAGCCTAAGACAGTTTTGGTAGTGGACGACGAGCGTCCCATTCGCTATGTCCTATCCAAACAGTTGGAAGAGCTTGGGTACCGCTGCGTGGCACTATCCAGCGGGCAGGAGGCCCTGGCGCGTTTGGGCCAGCAGACCTTTGACATAATTCTTCTGGACCTCAGGATGCCAGGGTTGTCTGGGCTAGATGTGCTCCGACGGATGCAGACCGAGCATCCACGGACTCCTGTGATCATGCTCACGGCTCTGGTAGACACGGGCCTGGCAGCCCAGGCCCTGCGGCTTGGCGCCTACGACTACGTAACGAAGCCTTACAACCTAGAGGAGCTGAGAGCTAGAGTGCAGCGGGCGCTGGATAAGAAGGACTCTTTGGCCGAGGGTGAGGGGACTGACGTGTCGCGAAGGGCAGAGGAACGAGGGCCCATCCAAGAGCGTGAGGTTACCAAGGACTTGATCAACCAGCAGATGAGCGTGTTTGAGCAACTCAGTCAATCCGCCGGTCCTGCTAAACAAAAACCCAAACGTGGCTGGTGGCCTTGGGGCCGTCGCTGACCACACACCGGCTGGTGACTCCTAGGCTAGTGTACCCTTCTGGATGGCCCCAGGATCCTTCTCCCAAACAACTCCTCTTCGGCAACGCTGTGCTCTATAGATACCATAGATACTTTTGAGCATCTCAGGCAGGCTTTCTGACTCAGTCCTACACTTTTCTCTGCGTCAGCCCATGAACCACAACACTGTAGGCGTGCAGGCGGGACGTCCGTCGCTCCTTGGTGGACGATGGCGGATAGTGTTTGATTCCTCCGTTTGGTGTACTACAACACGCCGAGGAGTGACGTGATGGCATCTTTAATTCAAGCTGAATTGCGGGCAAAGACCCCACGAAGTGAGAGTGTCAGGCAGTGCGGTTAGGAGGGTGGGACTCAGACCTGGGGCTGATAGATGTTGTTAAGGGCTTTTGATGCAAGGCGGTGTTCAACGGGAAAAAGGCAGGGAAAGGGGCATATGCGTCCCTCTCATTATTCTGCAGAGCAGGCGGGGACAGAAAGACGGACGTTCTCTACACCGCTCCTGGGACAGTAGGTGAGGAGAGCATTTCAGTCACCAGCTCTATGAAGGCGCGGGCAGGGGTAGGGATGGCCCGTCCCTTTAGTGTGACTACTCCGGCTTGCTCCACAGGCAGCAACGTTGCCAGGCTCATGATGCCAAAGTCCTCGTGGTCTTGGGGTTCAATTGCCAGGCGGGAACCCGCAGAGATACCCAGCCCCAGGGCTACGCACCGTTTGATGGTGTCCAGGCTGTCCACCTCCACCACAATTTCGTAGGAGAGCCCCCGCCGGCGGAAAGCATCCTCCAGCATTGTCCTGGTGGAAGAACCCCGGCCCAGCAGGATCAGCGGCCATTTGGCAATCTGGTCCACCGACTCCAGCGGCTCCCTGAGCAAGGGGTGTTTCTTGGGGGTAATAAGTACCCGCTCGTAGGGAAAGAGGCCCGTAAACTCCACATTTGCTCTGCGGTTTGGCCCCGGGACAACACCGAAGTCAGCCTCCCCTTCTTCTACCATGCGCAGCACCTCTGCCTGGGACCCGGCCCGCATGTGGATCAGGACGTGGGGATACCGCGAGGCGTACACCCTGATCACCTTGAGCAGGGAATAGGCAATAATCTCGTGAGTAGATCCAATCCGGATCGGCCCCTGGGCCTCCGCCTGGGCCGTCATGCTCACCAGGTTATCAATGCCATCCAGCAAAGGCATCGCCAGTTCTGCCAGGCGGGCGCCAGCAAGGGTAAGTTGGATAGGCCGCTTCACCCGGTCAAAGAGCTGTACTCCCAGCTCGTCCTCTAACTTTTTTACATGGGTGGTCATGGTCGGCTGTCCAATGCCCAACTGCTCGGCAGCCTTGGAGATGCTTCGGAGTTTGGCGGCGACGCAAAAGCTCCTCAATTCTCGCAGCTCCATTATGTGCCTCCAATCATTATTGTGATGCACAATGTTTTATATCACAAAGTATCGCTTGACGCAATAAGTATTTTCCTCAATAATTGAGCATAAGGAACTGAGTTGTGCTGACCCGAAACAAAACGGGCTGGCCAAGAAGGGAAAGGTGCCATATGATTTACACGTTCCTTACGCAAATCCTGAAGGTCACGATGGAATCCGACTTCAACGCTTACTGGAACAATATCCAGCGGGCCGGCCCCCCTGGTACTCCCACCGCTGATGAGGCGCGGCGCGACCACCGCTCCATCGTCTTCCCCAAGGACATGCTCCACACCAGCTAGTCGCCATCAACCCTAGGCCATAGTGCCTGTCCCCCTCCTGCCGCCGTATGACGCCCACGGGCGTCATACGGCTTTTTTACCCGCCCATGTTGTGCCAGGCCTTCCTCATAACCCCTTGGGGCCGCAATTGCAACGCAAAGCCCTTTGGCCGGGGTTACCCATTCCCTCCGCACGTCACGGATTCACCCTCTCCCAGCGGAACGTTTGCCCCCTGCTTTACACTGGGCGTTTTCCTCCTGAGCTCTTGCACTCGGCACACGGGCAGAGAGAACGCAGGTAGGTATAGGTGTAAATTCCGGTGTAATGCGCATCGCTCCACAGCAGGCGTAGGGCATACCGTCCTTGGTTCTGGTACTCCACCAGGAACACACCGGGCTTAGGTATAATGCGGGAGATATCTACTTCCCTGTGGCTTCCCTTGCACGTAACACAAGGGCAGGCCCCACGCAGGTAGTCAAAAGGCAAACGTTCCAGGTGGTCGTCCTGCCATTCAATGACCAGGGCGTCCTCACCTTCCGGCGTGCTCAGACGCCGGGGCTCCGGCACGGGTGCTGAGGCAGTAGACATCGGATGCTGTGTACCGTCGGGTGTTGCTTGTAGCTGGCCGGCACAGCCTTGCCATCTTGGGCTATTGAGAGATGCGGCGTAGCTTGCGTAGCTCTGCTGAGACGACGCCATTCTTGATATTGAGGTAAGCAAGGGTACCCAGGTCCCCACGAGCATGGCGGAGTCCCGGATGCGTCGGACTGCCAGGGTTGATAAACAGCACGCCCTGGTACCAGCCGATGAACTCCTCATGCACGTCCCCGAAACACACAATGTCCACCGGCTGCCCAAACTTCCGTCGCAGGATCTCTGTGACAGTCCCCGGTGGAAATTCCAAGGTATCGTTATACCGGACCTGGGGCGCAGGCCACATCAGGTCATGCACCATGCCAATGGTGACGCCTTCCGCATCCACCACACGAGTCCGTTCCGCCAGCCGCTCCCCCTCCTCCCGCGGGTCCTTGTGGCCGCGGATGGCCAGGACCGGAGCCACCGTCTCTAGGTGGTCCAGCACCCCAAGGACCTCCAGGTCCCCACAGTGCAAAATGAGGTCAACGCCTCTCAGCGCCTCCAGAAGCTCCGGTGGCGACCCCCATCCTGTCCCCAGCTCGTGAGTATCCGAGATAACGGCAAGGCGCATAGTACAGCCTCTAAGCCTTTGGAAGCCTATTATAGCAATGCAGCTAAAGGGAACAAGATGCAGGCTTGTACTATTTACACCCATTTGGTGTGGACTATTCCCTCATTAGTTATCCTGCTGGGTAAGCTACAGCCCGATAATTCTCATTGTCGTGACGATTTTCCTTTGACATGCATTCTGCCGTTCACTAAACTGTTGCACATTTCATGATAGGTGTGTTACAGAAGAGGTGCGCTATGGTCAGGAAACTGCTGCAGTCTCTCTATTCTCCCCATGGCATCAGTATGGTTGGTGTGCTCTTATTCCTGTTTGCTGGTGTAAGTATCGCTTCGGCAGCCAGCTACTTGGCCACTGACAACAAGGTCATTCGGGGATGCGTCTCCTCTGGCGGCATCTTGCGGCTGGTCGGACAGCCTTACTCCAATCTCTCCTCCTGCACAAGAGTAGAGACCCCCCTAGAATGGAACAGCCAGGGGCCAGAAGGCCCGGCCGGCCCACAAGGTCCCAAAGGCGATAAAGGGGACAAAGGTGACAAGGGCGATCCCGGCGCCGCCGGACTAGCGGGCCCTCAAGGACCTAAGGGAGATAGTGGTGACAAAGGGGACCCAGGCGTGGCTGGCCCTGCAGGCCTGCCAGGTTCCACTGGCCCAGCCGGCCCCCAGGGGCCGCAAGGTGAGGCAGGCCCTCAAGGACCCTCGGGCGATAGCTTCTGGCAGGAGGACGCCGACGTCCCAGGCGCTATCAGCACTGATCGGGACGTTATTATCTATGGGCGGAGCTTCCACATCGGCGATGAAACGTTCCTGGGCGGCATCGTCATCCCCCTTGCCAGTGGCGGCCATATCCTTATAGACGCCCTCGGCGTCACGGTCTTTGACCCTGCTGGGAATCCAGTCAGCTCCATTGACGATGCGGGCTCTTTCCATGACAAGCCCGAGGAGTTTGGCGGTGGCATTACCATCCCTCTCGCTGGCGGCGGCAGGGTGGTCATAGACGATAGCGGGTTCACCGTGTATGACCCTGCAGGCAATCCCGTCAGCGTCATCAACAGCGTCGGCTCCGCCCATGCCACACCGGAGACCTTTGGCCACATTGAGGTCCCCCTTGCCAGTGGTGGCTATATTCTCATAGACGGCCTCGGAGTTACAGTATTTGACCCTGATGGGAATCCTGTAAGTTCTATTGACGATACAGGCTCGTTCCATGACAAGCCCGAGGAGTTTGCGGGAGGCATCAGTATTCCCCTGGCCAGCGGGGGCAAGATAGTCATCAACAGCAATGGGCTGGCTGTCTATGATGCTGCGGGAACCCTTGTCAGCGCCTTTGACGACACTGCTTCCCTTCATGACGTGCCGGAGGAGTTTGCGGGAGGAATCGTCGTCCCCCTGGCGGGTGGGGGCATGATGGTCATCAGCTCCCTCGGCATCTCGGTATATGACGCAGCCGGAGTGTTAGTGGGTGGCATCACCTCCGACGGAACTGTTCTCGGCGGGTCATCGGGTGAAGTCTCTAGCAGCATTGTTGTCCCACTGTCTAGCGGCGGTCAGGTGGTCATAGATGGCAGCGGCATCAAGGTCTTTGACCCCTCCGGCGAGCTCACTACCTGGATTGACGACACCGCTTCCTTACATACCAAGCCGGAGCAGTTTGAAAGCGGCATCATCATCCCCTTGGCTGGCGGCGGGGCAGTAGTCATTGACCCTGAAGGCATCGCTATCCTGGACGCCGAAGGCAACGTCCTCACCAGCTTTGACGCCTCGGGTTCCCAGCACGCCACGCCGGAGACCTACGCCGCCGGCATCACGATTCCCCTGGCCAGCGGCGGCAAGGTCACCATAGACGGCACCGGCATCCGGGTCTTTGACCCTTCTGGTGCTCTCACTTCCGCCGTAGATGACACCGCATCCCTGCACAAGAAGATAGAGGGCTTTGAGGGTGGCATCTTGGTACCCCTGGACGGCGGCGGGTACGTCACCATAGACTCCGATGGCATTGCCATCCTTGACGCCGAGGGCAACGTCCTTACCAGTTTTGACCCCGAGGGTTCACAACACACCACGCCGGAGACCTACGCCGGCGGGGTTATCATCCCCCTATCAGGCGGAGGCCAGGTAGTCATTAATAGTGGAGGCTTCCAGGTCTACGATGCCGCAGGGAACCCAATAAGCCTCATCAACAGCCTTGGCTCTGTCCACAATGCGCCGGAGAGCTATCCTGGCGGCATCACGATACCCCTGGCCAGCGGCGGCAAGGTGACCATTGATGGCAGCGGTATCAAGGTCTTTGATCCCTCCGGTGCTCTCACTTCCGCTGTGGATGACACCGCATCCCTGCACAAAAAGATAGAGGGCTTTGAAGGCGGGATCTTGGTGCCTCTGGACGGCGGCGGGTACGTCACCATAGACTCCGATGGCATCGCCATCCTGGATGCCGAAGGCAACGTCCTCACGAGCTTTGACCCCTCGGGATCACACCACGTCACGCCAGAGACCTATGCCGGCGGCATCACCATCCCCCTGTCTGGCGGCGGCAAGGTCACCATTGACAGCACCGGCATCAAGGTCTTTGACCCCTCAGGCGCCCAACTGGCGACTATTGCGTCCAACGGCCAGATAACCAGCGACTTCATCTTCGGCACGACTGTAGGCGCCTCGCAGATGACAGTCGGGACCATCACCGCTGGCAAAGTGAACGCCAGCGCCATAGACCCCCTGGTGCTGGAAAGCTTTCCTGTAGCCCCTGGTCTCACCTATCAGCCTGGCGATGTCCTGGTCATTGACCCCACCACCGGCCTGGCGCGGCCCTGCTTCAAAGCCAGCGATACCGCCGTCCTGGGCGTCGTAGCCCCCGGCGCAAATGTGGACGCTAACGGAGAAATCCTCCTGACCATCCTGGGCGCTCACGGCGCTCCCATGCCCGACGGTTCCCGGCTGATTGGGTATGTCAAGGTGGACGCCTCCTACGGCGCCATCAAACCCGGCGATCTCCTCACTACCTCGCCCACCACCGGCCACGCCATGAGGTCCTCGGACCCTAAACTCGGTTCCATCCTGGGTAAGGCCCTGGAAGGCCTTGACGAGGGTACCGGCCTCATCCGTGTCTTCGTAACCCTTATGTAGCGTGGCCCGGTCCCATTCCCATGGGGGGGCAAAGCATACCCTGCCCCCCATGGGCGTCTTTCACTGCTTCACTTGATGCTGGTGACGAATTGATGGAGGCTCTCACCTCTGCCTATTCCAAAAAGAAAAATCGTTATACAATGAAGCACTCCTTTTGGATATCCTCAGCAGGCGGTGCACCATGGCTGAAACATCTAGAGGCCCGAAGGTGATTAGACCGGCTAGGACGTTGAGCCGCCTGCGGTTCAAGGCCATCCTCGTGGCAGGAGTCTTGGCCCTGTTGCTGGTCGCCAGGGCCTTCGCCGATGAAGGCCATGCTCATGATGGAGGAGCAGCCCTATCCGGCGGAGGCCCTATCCTTTGGGGGCTGCTCTCCCTGGGGGGCGTGGTCCTTGGTCTGGTCGCCACCCGGGTCTTGCTGTTGCGCCAGGCAGTCCCAGCGGCGGCGGCTGGTCCTCGGGAGAGCTACCTTGCCGCCGTGCGCCAGTTCAGCCCCAACGCAAAGCTGTTCCTTGCTTACTCCATCCTTGCGGAGCTGGGCACCGGCATCTGGTCTGTCATGTTCAACCTGTATCTGCTCCGTGCAGGGTTTGACATCACCTTTGTGGGCACCTTCTGGTTCATAAACATGCTATGCCACGGCGCAGCCGCCCTCCCCGCTGGCGTCATCGCCGACCGATTTGGGCGCAGGCGCTCCTTCTTCATCGCCACAGGCCTGGCCGTTGTCGCCCAGGGCAGCCTTCTCTTTACCCAGGCCCCTATAGCTATCTTGGCGCTGGCGGGCATTGCCGGCTTTGGCGAGGCCTTCCACGGCGTCACCGGCGCCCCCTTCATGATGGAGAACAGTGAGCCCAGGGAGCGTGTTCACCTCTTCAGCCTCAACTCGGCCTTCCTGCAGTTCTCCCGCTTCGCCGGTAGCTTTGCCGGAGGCTATCTCCCTCTCTTCTGGGCTGTGGTGATTGGCCTCCCAGATGTTGACCCCCAGGCTGCCCGCTGGGCATTGGTGACCGGTTTGCCGCTAGTCCTGGTTGCCCTGGTGCCCCTGGCCTTCATGCGGGAAAAGCCCGTGGAGCTGGCCCACACCTTCAAAGAGCTCCTGAACTTCCCCAAAATGGCCAGCTTTAGGTCGGTCATGCAACTTACCCTCCTGAGCGTCATGACGGGGACTGCCTTCGGCCTCACCGTCCGCTTCTTCAACATCTTCTTCCAGGACGCCCATGGCGCTACCGACGGCCAGATCGGTGCAACCCTGGCCCTGGCCTCTATCGCTGGGGCCATCGCCGTCTTCATCTCCCCCCTCCTGGCCCAGCGCTGGGGCAAGGTGCGAAGCATCCTCTTCACCCAGGCCGCTTCTGTCCCGCTGCTCATGGTTATGGCCCTGGTGCCTTCCTACTCCGTGGTGACCGCTATCTTCCTAGTGCGGGGCGCGGTGTACAGCATGGCCCAGCCCTTGCGCAACCAGCTCACCATGGAGCTGGTCACCGCCAAGGAGCGGGGTACCACCGCAGGCTTCACCCATGCCTCCTTTGACCTGGGCGGCAGCTTCGGTGCAGGTATGGCTGGCCTCTTGATTGCAGGGGGCGGTTTCGCCACGGCCTTCACCGCCGCCGCTGTCCTTATCCTGATCCCGGCGTTCCTGTACTTCACCTTCTTTGAGAAGCGCGAGGCCCGAGTGCGGGAGCTCCCAAGCCCTGGGGCTCCCGTCGTTGCTGGACGCTAGACGTACTCCAGGGCGTCGTTGTTAGGCGAAGACCAATGCGAGCTATTGACATCCCTTACCCATCATGCTAGCGTTAATCGTTCGTAAAACATAGGTTCCCCACAATGAAGGGGAGTAGTAGCTTATGGGTGGCGCTCCAGAGAGCCGGCGGTGGTGCAAGCCGGCAGCCAACGCCCAGCGAACTCGCCCCGGAGTGGCCGACCTGAATCTCTAGTAGGGCCGGCGGACGCGCACCGATAGCGGCGCAAGAGCGTCCCGATATGGTCGGGAAAGTAGGGTGGTACCGCGGGCTTGTTCCCGTCCCTAATAGGAGGGACGGGTTTTTTATTAGCCCTCCATACTGCCTTAATTCTTCCTTAAATGGCCGCTGCTATAGTAATTGAAACCCGGACGCTGGGCCTCGCTTCTCTACTGGCCAGCGTCCAGCCGTAGCAATCTGAAAGAAAGGATGGTACTGGCCAATGAAACTCACCGGCGCCCAGATGGTCTGCGAAAGCCTACTCCGCGAGGGCGTGGATGTAGTATTCGGCATCCCAGGCGGGGCCATCCTGCCGCTGTACCAGACCATGCCCCAGTACCCCCAGCTTAAGCATATCCTGGTCCGCCACGAGCAGGGCGCGTCCATGGGCGCGGACGGCTACTACCGCGCTTCGGGCAAAGTGGGCGTCTGCATGGCCACCTCCGGCCCCGGCGCCACCAACCTGGTCACCGGCCTCGCCTGTGCCTACATGGACTCCACCGCCGTCGTCGCTATCACGGGTCAGGTGTCCCGCGCCGCCATCGGCAAGGACGCCTTCCAGGAGGTGGATGCTACGGGCGTGACCCTCCCCGTCACCAAGCACAACATGCTGGTGATGAACGCGGCTGACATTCCCCGTGCCATCCACGAGGCATTCTACATTGCCTCTACGGGACGCCCCGGCCCCGTCCTGGTGGACATCCCCAAGGACGTGTTCAACGAGGTGGCCGACTTCGTTTATCCTGACCAGATAGACCTCAAGGGCTATAAACCCACCCTGGACGGCCACCCGACACAGGTTAAGAAAGCTGCCAAGCTCATCAACGAGGCCAAGCGCCCCGTCATCCTGGCGGGCCACGGTGTCATCCTTTCCCGCGCCTACGATGAGTTGCGGGACCTGGCCGAGAAGGCCCAGATACCGGTCATCACCACCCTCCTTGGCGTCAGCTCCTTGCCGGAGACCCATGTCCTTTGCATCGGTATGCCCGGCATGCACGGCGTCGCCTATGCCAGCATCGCCATTGACCGCGCAGACCTGGTCATCAGCCTGGGCGCCCGTTTTGACGACCGAGTGACCGGAAAGATCAGTACCTTCGCTCCGAAAGCCAAGATCATCCACGTTGATATTGACCCCGCCGTCATCGGCCAGAACGTCCGCACACACGTGCCTATCGTCGGCGACCTGAAGCGTGTCCTTCGCGCCCTGAACAAAGAGGTCAAGCAGGCAGGCCACGGCGAGTGGTTGGAGGAGATTGAGCAGCTCCGCCGCGAGCACCCCTCCCTTCGCCTTCAGGACAAGCCAAAGTTGACCCAGCAGTTCATCATCAAGCAGCTTTCCGATATCACTCAGGGCAAGGCTATCGTCGTGACGGGCGTAGGTCAGCACCAGATGTGGGCCGCCCAGCACTACACCTTCACCGAGCCCAACAGCCTCATCACCTCCGGCGGCCTTGGGGCCATGGGCTTTGAGGTGCCGGCGGCTATGGGGGCCAAGGTGGCGTGCCCCGATAAGACCGTCTGGTCCATCTGCGGCGACGGCGGGTTCCAGATGACCATGTGCGACCTGGCTACTATTGTGGAGAACAAGATCAACGTCAAGTTCGCAATCATGAACAATCACTTCCTGGGCATGGTGCGCCAGTGGCAGCATATCTTCTATCAGGATACCTTCTACGCCACCAACTACACCGCCAACCCGGACTTTGTGAAACTAGCCGAGGCCTTCGGCCTGTTTGCTGTCCGCGTTACCGACAAGTCTCAGGTGCAGTCAGCCATCCAAGCGGCTATGGCCCATGACGGCCCTACCCTGATAGACTTCGTGGTAGACCCCGAAGAGAACGTCTACCCTATGATCCCGCCGGGCGAAAGTGTGGGCGAGCTGATGGAGGAACCGCAACCTGCGGAGGGAACAGCGTGGTCACGGTAAAGAATGCCCATACCATGGTTGCCCTGGTGGAGGACAAACCCGGCGTGCTCAACCGCATCTCCGGCATGTTCCGCCGGCGTGGCTTCAATATCTCCAGCCTGGCCGTAGGCCGCAGTGAGGTCCCCAACCTCTCTCGCATGACCTTTGTGGTGGAAGGTGACGACGCCACCGTGGAACAGGTGACCAAGCAGCTCTACAAGCTCATAGATGTCGTCCGCGTGTCTGACCTCTCCGATGAGGCCATCGTCGCCCGGGAAATGGCTCTCATCAAGGTGCGCACCACCTCCCAGACACGGGGCGAGGTCATACAGATTGTGGACATCTTCCGGGCCAACATCATTGACGTTGCCCCGGACTCCCTCATCATTGAGGTGACCGGCGACGAGGATAAAATCAACTCCCTCCACGAGCTGCTCAAAGCCTTTGGCGTCCAGGAAATCATGCGCACCGGTCGCGTGGCTATGCTCCGTGGAGCGGTCACCCTGGCCACAAACGACGGCGCCGGCCGCCGCCAGTCCCGCCTCACCAGCAGCCAATACCAGGACTACGAGGCAATTCTGTGAGGGGGCGCAGAGGGCGGAGTCCTCGCCGGAGCTACTGGAGGCCGTCCCCCGGCGCTTCTGGGTGGGTGGGTGAAAACAGAGACGCCCGCTGGCACGGATGGAGATAAGCCCCCTCCCACTTGGGAGAGGGCAGAGGTGAGGGTAGACCCTCCTGCAACATTCAATCAATCCCATTGGAAAACAATCAAAGGCCTAAGGAGCTATCATGGCAACCCTCTACTATGAACAGGACGGTGACCTCACCTTGCTCAAGGACAAGGTCATC
>JACQOP010000032.1 GCA_016202485.1 Chloroflexota bacterium
GCGACGGGCCGCTGCCGCGGCCCTGGGGAGGGCAGTGGTGGTGAGCGGTGTCCCGATTTCCTCGGGATCCACGATACTGTCGGGACATCACTTGGCTATTGTGGGGGAAGGCAAACGCGATTGACCGCCTTCCTCAGCATGACAAGGAGTGCGCGGGGAACGATTGATGGCGGAACCCCCTGCGCAAGGGGAAGGTGAGGTCTGCAAAACAGGGAGCCTGGTGCGACGCCGCCCAGGCTCCCTTGTGTGACCGTGCAGGGGATGCTACCGCCCGCTGGCCGCGGGCACCGCAGCCTTGGTGTGCCCGTCCCGAATGGCGAACTGCTTCATCAGCCCCTCCACCGTGTCACGGAAACCGCTGTACTCCAGCTCGTGATAGGGTAGCATGGCCGCGCCGGACCAGCCCTGGTCGCGCATAGCAAGGGCCTTCTCCTGGGCCTTGGTGCGCACCAGATCCCAGGCCGGGTTGTCAAAGAAGTCGCAGACGTTCCCGGAGAAGTGGCCGGTGGCGTCCACGGAGAAGCCGGTGCAGGACACTAGGGGCAGGCAGTAGATGCCACTGACAGCAGTGTTGATGGGCACCGGCATCAAGGGCATGACGTGGGACCCCCGGGCGTCACCGCCGACGTAGTGGGCCTTGGTGAAGGGCGACAGGAGCTCCTCCGGCGCGGGGAATATGCCCTGGTTGCGCACCAGCGCCACCGGGTCGTCCTTGCCGGTGTACGTGCCGGCGATGTTGTGCAGCCGCATGGCGGACACGGATACCGCCGGCTCGCCGTCGGTGCGGGACACGATGCTATCTATGCCGAAGCGCTCGTTGTCCCGGAGGAGCATGGATATCCTGTAGTAGTCCTCCGGTGCGTTCAGGGAGATGATGGAGTCCCCCTGGGTATTGTCCATGTCAATGATGTTGAAGGTGAAGCCCTTGATCAGCTTGGGCAGCATCAGGCCCGCGCAGTACATGGGGTCGGCGAAGCCCAGGAACAGGGGCAGGTTGTATGCCCCAGGGCCGCACTTGTCGGCGGCGAACATCATGAAGGACTCGGCAGGCCGTACTCGGTTGGTCTTGACCACGTTGTGGTCAAACTCCAGCTCAGCCACCGCCGGGCCGGCGCCCCGCAGGTTGCCCGAGGGGGCGTCTACCAGCAGGTCCTGCCCTGCGCCATACAGCCCGTCCTTGGAAGCCAGGGCCGTGGCCTTCAGGAAGGTGTCCCAGGCAAACTGGTGCACGTCAGTGTTGTTGGGCCCACGGGTGTGGGAAGACAGGATGGCTATGTCGTCGCCGGTGTGGGATACATAGGCGTCAATGAGCATCCCTTTGCCGATGGCCTCTTTGACCGCCTCCTTCGTGGCATCAATCATCTTGGCCGAGGGCTTGGTGTGCCCCCCGATGGAGCCAACATCTGCTTTCAGGATAGATAGGGTCAGTCGCATAACATGCTCCTTCCGTGTGTTGGTAGCCCTTCCAGTCTATCGGCCACGCCCCAGGAGGTTCAAGGAACGACCAGCCTGGTTTCCTTCTCCCTGGCGCTTAGGCAGTCCGAAGTAGTCCCACAGCGATTCCCTTTTTCTCCAACAGACCATGACCAATGACTGCTCAGGTAATTGTACCCTGGCAAGCTCTCTATGCACAATACAACTATCGTATTATCTGCCTACGCATTGATTATGCCGTTTTATCACATTAGCCCACCCGCAAGCCTCTGGAATGTGCTATCATCCTTCACCAGAGACACCTGGCATCTTCCCGTAAGAGCAAGGAGGAGCCAATGGCGCGCACCGTCACATCCAGGGCAGAAGAGTCGCTCCGGCAGCGCAGGTCCCCAGACGAGCTGGACCGCCTCGCCTTCCAAGCCATCCGTCTCGCCCTCACCGAAGGCCTGGCCGCAAAAGAGGTGCTGGCCAGGATGAACCACCCCGAAAGAGTCGTGCGCGACGAACGGGAGGTCCAGTGGCTCATCAGCCGCGCCCGCCAGCGTGACCTGGCCGACATCAAGGTGGAACCCAGGGGGGGCCACCAGTCCTCTGCTGCCCCTCTGGACACCGAGCTGGGCGCAAGGCTCTCCGCCCTCACCGGCGTGCGAGACGTCCTGGCCGTCAAGACCGCCCTGGCCAGGGACCAGGGCTACCTCCTTGACCCCAATGCTCCCCAGCGGCGCGCCGCCTTCTCCGAGAGCGACCAGCTCCACCGCCTCCTGGGCCAGGCCGCGGCCCACTACCTCTGGAACCGCCTGCGCCAAGGAGACCGGATCGCCCTGGGCGGCGGCCGCGCCATCGGCTTCATGGTGGACGCCCTGGACCGCCTCGCCCAGGCCGACCCCAAAACCTTCGGCAACATCATGGTGGAGTCCCTGGTCGGCTCCATGATTATCTGGCCCTGGTCCGAACGCCAGGCCAACCTGGACTCCGACGCCGTGGCCGTCCGCCTCGCCGGCGTCCTGGGCGTCCCCCAGCAGAACGTCAGCCTCGTCCACCTCCCCATCGCCCTGGAATCCGGCAGAGAGGTCATTGCCGCAGTAGCCCCCCATATCTCCGACGCTCCCTGGGAGGTCCCGCCGGACCTGGCCTTCTTTGGCGTCGGCGTGCTGAACTCCGGGCACAACCTCCTCCAGGACACCGGCCCCCAGAGCCACGCCATCCGTGGGGAGATAGAGGAGCTGCGGGTCAAGGTCCTGCCCAAGGCCCCCAACGTCATCGCCGAAATTTGCAACCGCTACTTCTGGATTGGCGACGACACCGTCCCCCCAGACCTGCGCAGGGCCGTGGAGCGCATCCTCCGCGGGCTGAACGCCAAGACCATTGCCATTCCGCTGGAGAAGCTGGACAGGGCCAAGGAGAAAGTCCTGGTGGCTGGCGGCGCCCAGAAATACCCCGGCCTCCTCCGCGTCATCCAGCGGAACAGCAGCCTGGGTCTCCAGTTGACCGGCCTCATCACCGACGAGGCCACCTGCCGCCGCCTGCTGGAGGACCTGCAGGGCCGGCAATAACTTCCTCTCGCCGCAAAAGCCTGGAACGAGCAAATGCGTAGCTTTTATCAGGCGGCCGCTATCCTCAGCATCCCAAGGCGCCCATAGGAAGCCCGAATCGTGTTAAGATGCTGCACACAGCTACCCTCAGCCAGGAGGCGCTCCCCATGGCCACGCAGACCTTTGACCCCACGCCGGTCACCGCAACCGTCCTGTACCAGGACAACGTTACCACGATAGCAGACGCCATAGAGACAGGCGACGACCTCTGGCTGACGCTCCCGGCGTTGCACAGGGCCGGCGGTTGGGAGCTGAAGCCCCAAGGCGTCTGTCGCGACCAAATCTGCATCCCCCTGCCCAACGGCGAAAGCTCCCGCTACCTTCGTCAGGAGCAAGGTGAACAGTGGTTCAACCTCTCTGCCTTCGCCCGCCTTATAGAGCAGCCCCTCGCCCATGACTCAGCCCACCACGCCTGGAGTTTCGGTCCGCCCGCCTGGGAGTGGAAGGCCCGCCTGACCACCCGTCAAGCCCCCGACTTCACCCTGGCCGACTTGCAGGGCAGGGCATATTCCCTCTCCAGCTTCCACGGCAAGAAGGTCCTACTGGCCCTGTGGGCCTCATGGTGAGGGTGCCGCATGGACCTGCCAGTCTGGCAGGCAATACGGGAGGAGCTGGCTGCTAAGGCCTTTGAAGTCATTACCGTAGCGGAGGACACCAAAGGTGCCGAGGCCGCCGCCCGGTATATCCAGGCTGCGAACCCTACCCACCCATCCCTCGTGGACCCCACGCACGTAGTAGCCGAGTTGTACAACACCAGGAATGTCCCCGCCGTGTTCTGGATTGATGAGGAGGGGCGCATCGTCCGCGCCAACGACCCTGCCTTCGCCGTCCGGCGGAATCCGGAGACCGGCGAGTCCATGCCGAACCAGCCCTACCTGGACGCCCTGCGTAACTGGGCGGACAAGGGCGCTGACAGCCCGTATCTCCACAATGAGGACACCGTCAGCTCCCGTATAGGCCAGCAGGACTGGGCCGATGTCCAAGCCATGGCGCACTTTCGCCTTGGGACCTACCTGTACCAGCAGGGGGACGAGCAGGCCGCTGTGGCCCAGTTCAAGCAGGCCCACGCCCTAAAGCCCAACAACTGGAACTACAAGCGGCAAGCATGGAACCTGGGCGACGCCCAGAAGGACTATGGCGTGAACGCGCAGGAAGCGCGGAACGACCCTGCCGCCCAGCCCTTCCGCCTTCCCCTGGACCTGCCGCTTCACCCGTAACACACCGAGCCTCTCTTTCCCGGACTGATGCGGTACCGGCGCTCCAGGCGATGTTCCTACCTGCGCCAGAGCTGTCAGCTTGCCTTCTCCGCTCCCTCAGCTATGGCCTGCCCCCTGACTTCCTGTAGTGTGATGTTCGGTCAAGCAACCTCTGATAGAATCACTGGGCATCGCCGCACCCAGAGAAGACTTCTCGCAAAGCAGAAAGGACACCTATGGCAACCCAACCCACCATCCATGCCCGAAAGGCCGGCTTCCTGGCCGACGTCGCCACCGTCGCCGAGCGCGCCCTGCGCTCCCTGCCCAGGGACCCCGAGGCCACCATCCCGGCCCTGGTCATCCCCGTCTTCTTCTTCGTCATGAACGTAGGCGCATTGCAAGACTTCGCCGAGAACATCCCCGGCCTGGACTACAAGGCCTTCCAGCTCCCCGTCGCCGTCCTCTTCGCCGTCACTGGCGTCTCCCGCGCCATCACCGTCGTCACCGACATCCAGTCCGGCTACTTTGACCGCCTCTCCATCACCCCCGTCAGCCGCCTGTCCCTCCTCCTGGGCCTCATGGTGGCCGACTTCGCCATGGTAGTTGCCCTCTCCATCCCGGTGCTCCTCATGGGTTTCATTGCCGGCGTCCGCTTTGAGACGGGGCCTTTAGGCATGCTCCTCTTTGCCCTCGTAGGTGGTGTATGGGGCCTTATCTTCACCGGCTTCCCCTATGCCATCGCCCTCAAGACCGGTAGCCCTGCCGCCGTCAACATCAGCTTCCTCCTCTTCTTCCCCTTCCTCTTCATGACCACCCTCTTCCTGCCCCAGGAAGCCATGACCGGCTGGCTGGCCACCGTCGCTGATTACAACCCTGTCACCTACCTGCTGGCGGCCATGCGCTCCCTCATCAGCCAGGGGTGGGAGCCGGTTGTCCTCTTGAAGGGCCTCCTGGCCATCGCCGGCGTCGGCGTCGTCAGCATCGGCCTGGCTCTGGCCGCCCTGCGGGGCCGGGCGACGCGGCGGTGAGCCTTCGCCCTCCCTAGCCATCAAACGGCCAGTAGGGCAGGCGCATTCCCTACCAAGGATTACATTCCCCCTTGCAATAAGGGATGATGGAGGCGCCATGTTTGACCGCATCCAAATAGACCCGGCTGTCTGCGAGGGCAAGGCCACCATCCGTGGCCTGCGCATCACCGTGGAGTTCGTCCTGAAGCTCTTGGGCGACGGTTATACTGCCAAGGAAACTGTAGACCTGTACCCAGAGATGGAAGAGGGGTACGCAGTCTCGCTGGAGCGGCGAAAGCTGTACCGCGTCATCCCCGATGCTGAGGCGGCAGGCCGCGGCCAGTTGCGGGTGGTGGATGAGTCCGGTGAAGACTACCTCTACCCTAAAGAGTTCTTTGTGCGGGTGACTTTGCCGGAAGCGGTGGAGCGGGCTGTTCTGGACGCTGTATGATATCTTCCGGTCGTCCTTACCTCAGCCCCCACAGGGGGAAGGCCAGGATACAGGACAGGGGATGCGTCATCTCCCTCTTCCGCAACAGATGTCCAGCCCCTACAATAGTTTTCAGATGCAAGACCACGCGCTACACCGCAGCCCGGAGAAAGGCAGCCCATCCGATAGGTAGACCAGGGGAGGTTGTTTCCACTAAAAAATAAAACAACTCCC
>JACQOP010000029.1 GCA_016202485.1 Chloroflexota bacterium
CCCGAAAGCGCTGGGGACGCCCCCGGCAGCCCCCGGCAGGGAACGCGGTTCCCTCGCACCTTCCTTGACATGAAGGCATTTATCGGGCAAAGCGCTAACCTGGTGAGAGGGAGCAATAGAAGGGAGCGGCCCACGGGCCGCTCTTAGCTGTTTCAGTATTCCGGCTTTGGGTGGTTTTGGAGAATGGCCTGGTGGAAGTTTAGCTGCTGCGCTCGCGCCGGCGCAGGGATTCCTCCCACTGGAGGCGTCCCAACTCCAGTGCGCGCCAGCGCCGCTCCTGGAGGGCCTCAGCCTCGGTATAGCGGCCCTGGCCGCGGGCCATACGCCCCAGCTTCCACAGGCAGTCTGCGTAGTTGGCCCACTCTTTTAGGGCCTCCCAGAGGGAGGCGCTTTCGCGGAGGTACTCCTCTGCTTCCTTGGCGTTCTGAAAGTCCATCTCAATCTCGCCCAGGCGGGCCAGGGTCTCAGCGATACCCCGGTGGTCTTGGAGCTCCCGCCACTGGGCCAGGCTTCTCAGGTACAGCGTCCGCGCCTCGCGCAGAGAACCCTTCATGCGAAAGTCCCATGCACGGTCATTCAGGGACCTGGGGTATTGCTCGTCCCGCTCTTCTTGCATTGGCCTTCCCTGGCGGTCGGTGACGGGGTGCATGGCCTCCTCTTCCTCTCCTTTGAATAATACCATGAGCAGGGGTACTTGGGGGATGGGTTGGGGGGCCCGTCTGCCGTCTGCCCTAAAGCCCTATCACACCTTCTTCTGCTCTGGTAATCCTTCGGGGGAAAGCAATGAGGAGCGCGATAACATCGCGCTCCTCATTCTATTGGCCAGCCAGGGCTGAGACCTACGGCATGTGGACCGCGAATTGCTCGTCAGCACACATGAACGTACCGTCTGGGTCAAGCCCGATACAGTTGCCGGCAAAGGTCGTCAACTGCCCCTCCAGCGCAGCCCCCGAGAGGGCCGGGCCGTGATTGCGCACCACGATGTGTATCTCAGCAGTCAGGGCGTCTTCCAAGAGCCAGGGGAAATCAAAGATACCGCCGGGACCGATGACCACATCCAGCTCACCGGCGTCACCCTCCATAAGGGTCCCCGTGAAGGTGGCGCGCCCCCCACGGTTGGCAATCTCACCGTTGCCACCTAGGACTGAAATGCCCACGGCGTTAATTTGGGCCACGTTGAGCGTCCCATCTTCATTGAAAAGGTCGTCTTCACCGCAGCCCGGAGCGGAGCAGTTCTGCGGGTTGTTGAACACGACCCACCAGTACGTATAGGCCGCGCCAGGCATGAGGTGGGTTGCGTTAATCATGGACGAGACCTGGCCGTTCTCCCCGTCTCTGCTCAGCAGGGATACTCCGCCCGCCGGGTGGCCGTCTTCAAAGTACCGCAGCGAGGAGGGTTCTCTCCCCGCCGCAAACACCGCAGAGACTGCCAGAAACAGGGCCACCAGCCCAAACACTATAGGAATGGATAGCTTCTCGGTCATGGAATTCTTGCCTCCTCACGAGTTTTGGCGCACTGTTTTCCCGTTCGTCTCTCCACTATCAGGGGGACAGCGCCGGGCGAAAAGACGCCTGCACTTTAAAAGACGGTTGGGTGAGCAACGTGTCAGGAGAAGGAAAGACTAATAAGGGGCAGGAGTTTCCTGCCCCTTATTAACGATTTGGAGGTGTAGACCTAGATGCGGCCGGAGAGCTGGAAGACCTTGCCCTCGGTGCGGATGGCAGGGGCTTCTATTAGGTCAACCTGGTGCATGTCGCGGATGGTGAAGGCGCCGACCATGCCCATGCAGACGCGAAGGGCGCCCATGAGGTTCTGAGTGCCATCGGACTTGTTGCTGGGGCCGAAGAGGACCTGCTCCAGGGTGGTCTTGACGCCGGTGTTGATGCGGGTGCCCCTGGGGAGGGCTGGGTGCGGGGTGGCCATGCCCCAGTTATAGCCTTTGCCTGGGGCTTCCTTGGTCTGGGCAAAGGGGGTGCCGATCATGACGCCGTCGGCGCCGGCAACGATGGCCTTGCACAGGTCGCCGCCGGTGCGGATGCCGCCGTCGGTGATGACGACGACGTATTTGCCGGTGCGGCGCATGTACTCTTCCCGGGCGGCGGCGCAGTCCATGGTGGCGGTAATCTGGGGGACGCCGACGCCGGTGACCTCGCGAGTGGTGCACGCTGCGCCGGGGCCGACGCCGACGAGGATACCGTCAATGCCGGTCTCCATGAGCTCCAGGGCGGCGCTGTAGGTGACGCAGTTGCCGACGATGATGGGGGCTTTGACCTGCTGGACCAATTCGGAGAAAACGAGGCCGTGGTAGCTCTTGGAGATGTGCCGTGCGGTGGTCACGGTAGACTGAACGACGATGATGTTTGCGCCCGCCTCCACGGCCACGGGGGCGAAGCGTTTGGTGTTCTGTGGGGTGATAGAAACGGCGCAGGTCACGCCTGCGCCTCGCATTTCCTCCACTCGCTTGCCGATCAAGCGGTCCTTGACCGGCTCGGCATAGAACTTCTGGAGGACCTCCGTAGTGTGTTCAGGTGGAGTCTCTACAATCTCGTCAATGACCGACTGGGGGTCATCGTAACGGGCGTAGACGCCTTCCAGGTTCATGACGCCGAGGCCGCCCGCCTTGCCCATGAGGACAGCAAACTGGGGAGACACCACGGCGTCCATGGCGGACGCCATCACTGGGATATTGAAGTGGCAGCCATCCACGTCCAGGCCGATATCGGCCTGGTCAGGGTTGATGGTGACATCCCCGGGGACGATAGCAACATCCTCAAAGCCGAGGGCATGCCGGACCTCTTTGAAACGAGGAGTCCCCATGGTGCGTATGCCTCCTTGGTGATTTGAGCAAGTATAGCAGAGCACAGGGCGGGACTCAACAAAAATGATGGCGGATTCCGAGGAAGAAGGGGCGGTGTTGCGTCACAAGAGGTAACGAGGAAGGGCGGTGCTGGAGGCTCCGTTTCTGGGAGTAAGGAGTTCTGGCGAAGGGCGACAATTCCGGCATGGGATATTCTGTTGGGCGGCATTATGATGCAGCATGGTAAATATTGCGCCAGCGAGGAGATTGACCTTACCTATGCTCCCCGTTCCTTCCGGGAGACACTATCTGCGGCGGCCGGCGATGGCAATGGGTCTGGGAGGGTGGGTTCGTTAATCATGGGATGATGAGGATAGAGGAGGGGATGGGGTATGGGGACCGCAGCCGGGGGCCAGCAGAGGAGTGCAAAACAGGGTCAGGGTCCGCTAGGATTAGAACAATTGACTCTTGACAAAATGAAAAGGGTTGGCTAAGGGCATCCTTGTCAAGGGGTATAGAGGTAAACTACAATAGGATGGTACTAGAAGGACTAGTCCTGTCGGCTATCATTAGTGAATTCTGCTTAATTCATTTGGTGGTGGGAAAACCAGGCTGTTAGGCTGGCCTAACCAAAGGTGGTTGCCTGATATCTTTAGGCTGAGGGGAAGGCGTTTGTCTTGTGAGTTTGAGGCAACTGACAAAGACGGAGTCCCCATAACATGTAGCCATGAGACATGGCACAATCACGTCCTAGACGAACATCATGAGATGCCGAATCAGGAAAGGAAAGTGTATGAGACGCTATCTGATCCTGACGAAGTTCGCCAAAGCTCAGCTACCACGACAGGAAGCTTTACTATAAGGTCTTTGAGTGGCCAAATACCGAAGGGCTTATGCCAGGACAGTATAGGGATAATAACCCAACAGTGCGGAAGTACATGCGGGTGGTAGTCAAATATATAACAAGGAAGGGGACGTTGCGGGGCGAGTTGAGAACCGCCTTTGTATCCTTTAACGTTGACCGAGATGATCCGCTGCTCTGGTCGAAAGGTGCGTGAGCCAAATGACCAATATCAGCCAAATACCTGCTATCCGCTGGCCAACAAACGAGGAACTTAGTCAATTCCGGAAATCTTTCGACAACAGACGGGGTGTGCTCTTTATCTATAGGGAACCAAAGGTAGCGGCGACGTCGTTTGCAGTCGGTAATGGTGCGTGGCTTCGGCTTACTGATTCGGGCGATGTCATTGGCTTTGAAATCGAGGATTTTGAGCACGTGTTTCTCCGTAAGCATCCTGAGTTGCGGCGTTCATGGGATGAACTGAAGCCAAGCATCATAAAGCGGTTGAAGCGCAGGTCTGATGTCGACAAGGTTCTAGCAGCGTTCCTTCTGGCTCTCAAGAGTGAACTTCAGCGGTTTCTACAGCAGAATCCGGTGCAACTAGGGTTCGTTTAGTGTCAAGCTACCTTCCTAACCACCTACCTCGCGTCTATAGCGTTGCCTTTCAGAATGTGTACCAAGGCAGTAGTTTGAAACGCGGTCACAGCCAACGTCGGGTGTGGTTCAGTCGGCCTTAGCCCACGTAGGCAATGCCTCTCCATCTGGGCTATTCCTTCAGTCCCTTCTACAGTCGCTTGATAGTCTATAGTTGCGTCCATTCCCTGCTGTCTCTAGCCAAAGACCCATTAAGCCGCAGGTTCTCTTTTGGCTTTATCCACATCCACACTTCCTCAGCGCAATTGGGCCACTCTTTTCTTCAGGGGGCAGGAGGGCAGCTTGACCCCTTTCTGTGGAATTGGTACGATTATAAGTGCACCGTCCACCTCCCTTGGGGGCGAGTGCCAGAGTGACCGGCGGTGGAGACGCCGGAAGGCCAGTTGAATAACAGCGGTCGCCGCTGGGATCTAATGACCGAGACGGCGGGATAGGGATGGCAATGGACTGCAGCGGCGCGTGGCTATCACGGCCGCTATTTTTTGTTCTTTCTTATGACCACCACAAGCAATAATGCTATCACTGATATCCCCGGCATACGGGTGGGCCATTATACGGACCTGGGTGCTGTCAAGGGGTGCACGGTTATCCTGTGCCCGCCGGAGGGCGCAGTGGGCGGTGTGGACGTGCGGGGCACGGCCCCCGGCACACGGGAGACGGACCTGCTGCGGCCCGGTCAGCTTGTGGAGCGGGTGCATGCGGTGCTCCTGACGGGCGGCAGCGCCTACGGACTGGACGCCGCCGGGGGTGTCATGCGCTACCTGGAGGAGCAGGGCATCGGCTTCCGCATGGGGGACATTGTGGTGCCCATTGTGCCGGCTGCGGTCATTTTTGACCTGCGCCTGGGCAGCGCCAAGGTGCGGCCCGGGCCGGAGGAAGGCTACAAGGCCTGCCTGGCAGCTACCGGCGGGCCTATCGCTGAGGGGACCGTGGGCGCAGGCACGGGTGCGACGGTGGCCAAGACCTTGGGCGGAGACCGCTCCCTCAAAGGCGGCCTGGGTACCGCCAGCATCCACCTGGGGGATGGCCTGGTGGTGGGGGCCATCGCTGTGGTGAACGCCGTAGGAGACATCGTGGACCCGGAGACGGGGCGCATCGTCGCGGGGCCGCGCAGAGAAGAAGGCGGCTTCTTCAACAGCATTGAGCTGTCCTTGCAGCCGGGGTTTGCCCGGCCTGGACGAAGGCAGGCCCAGGCGCAAGAAGCGGGGCGCACGGCGACGACCATAGGGCTGGTGGCGACGAACGCCGGCCTGAGCAAGGAGCAGGTGAACAAGATGGCGGAGCGCGGCCAGGACGGCATGGCGCTGGCCATACGCCCTGCCCATACCACGGGGGACGGCGACACGGTCTTCGCCCTGGCGACGGGTGGTTGGAGCGGGACGGTGGACCGGGGTCAGCTGCAGCGCATCAGCAACGCTGCCGCCTATGCAATGGCGCGGGCGATTATCAGGGGCGTCACGCAGGCGACGGGGCTGGGAGGTGTGCCGGCGGTGGGAGAATTGGGGCGATAATGAGCGCAGCACATGCTATCGGTTTCATTGGTGCCGGGCGTGTAGGGATGGCCCTGGCCGTTGGTCTTGCGAAGGCTGGCTACCAGGTGGCCGCCGTGGCTAGCCGCACTTATCCCGCGGCCCAGGCGCTGGCGGCCCACGTAGGGGCGCAAGGCCTCGCGCCCCTACCATGCAAGGCGGAGCGGGAGCCGTCGGAAGTGGTAGCCGCCTGCGATATCGTGTTCCTCACCGTGCCGGACGACGCCATTGCGGAGGCAGCGGCGGCGCTGCCCTGGCGCACAGGCCAGGCCGCCGTCCATTGCAGCGGGGCGCTGTCGTCCGAGGCGCTGGAAGGCGCGCGGCAGCAGGGTGCGACAGTGGGGTGCTTCCACCCGCTGCAAACCTTTGCCACGAGAGAGGGAGGTGAGGGGAAGCTGGCGGGGTCGGCATTTGCCGTTGAGGGCGAGGGCTGGCTGCGGGAGTGGCTTGAGAAGGCGGCACGAAAGCTAGGGGGCTTCTCGGTGTATATCAAGGCAGAGGACAGGGCGCTGTACCACGCCTCGGCGGTGATGGCCTGCGGGTACGTCACCACGATGGTGGACGCGGCCACGGGCCTGTGGGAGGCCCTGGGCATGACGAGGGAGGATGGCCTGCGGGCGCTGCTACCTCTGGCTCGCGGCACGGTAGACACAATAGCTGAACGCGGCCCGCGCCTTGGGGCCACGGGACCCATCATCCGGGGCGACGCCGGGACGGTGGAGCGACATTTGGAGGCGCTGGCGGAGCGGGCGACGGAGGCGCTGGCCTTATACCAGCAGGTGGGCCTGGCCATGGTAACCCTGGCCGAGGCGCGAGGGTCTATCACAACGGACCAAGGACGCGAGTTGAAAGGGTTGCTGAAGGCGGGAGAATCAGTAGATTGCCACCTTCCCCCACAGGGGATGAAGGACCAAGCAGCCTCTGAGCACACTCTCAGAGGCAAGGGAGCGGCCACCGGATAGGGGCCGACTCAGGAGGAGTGCACACATGCGGGTAAGCATTAACGACATCAGGGACATGAAGCGCAAGGGGCAGCGCATCGCCATGGTCACGGCCTACGACTACCCAACAGCCAAGCTGGTGGACGAGGCGGGCATCCCTATGATCCTGGTGGGGGACAGCCTGGGCCAGGTGGTGCTGGGCTACGAGTCCACCGTGCGGGTGACCATGGAAGACATGCTGCACCACATCAAAGCAGTGATGAGGGGGGCGCAGCACGCCCTAGTCATCGCCGATATGCCCTTCATGAGCTACCAGGCGGATGTGGCGACGGCCATCCGCAACGCTGGGCGGATGCTGCAGGAGGGCGGCGCCGGCGCGGTCAAGCTGGAGGGCGGCGAGCACATGGCCGAGACGGTGCGGCGCATTGTGGAGTGCGGCATCCCCGTGCAAGGACACATCGGCCTGACGCCCCAATCGGTATACCAGCTGGGCGGCTATAAGGTGCAGGGCAGGACGCTGAAGGCGGCGGCCAAGCTCATCCGTGACGCCCAGGCCCTGGAAGAGGCCGGGGCCTTCTCTATTGTGCTGGAGAGCGTGCCCGCGCCCCTGAGCCGCCTCATTACCCAGCGGCTGGGCGTGCCGACCATTGGCATCGGCGCTGGCCCACACTGTGACGGGCAGGTGCAGGTGCTGCACGACATGATGGGGATGTTCACGGACTTCGTGCCGAAGCACGCCAAGCGGTACGCGACCCTGGGAGACATCTTCAAGGCGGCCATGGCCCAGTACATCAAAGAGGTGCAGGACGGCGCGTTCCCCACGGCGAAGGAGAGCTTCACCATGGACGAGGCGGTCCTGGCGGAGTTGACCTCCGACCCCCGCCCCCGGGTGACGACGGACTAGCCGTAGCATGGATCGCCGTCAGCTACAGCAGCTTGCAATACTACGTGTCCAGGAGGACCTTGCCCTCCTGGACAGTGGTTTTTACTCGGGAGCCTATTATCTGTTAGGCTATGCTGTAGAGTGTGCGCTGAAGGCGTGCATTGCAAGGAACCTCAAAAGGCATGAGTTCCCTGAAAGACGGCTGGTCAGCGACTTCTACACCCATGACCTTGAAAGACTCCTTGTTGCGGCGGGACTCAAGGAGGACTTGGAACGGAGTTTGGCTGTTAACCAGCGCTTGCGGGCAAATTGGTTCATCATCAAGGCATGGTCAGAGCAGGCGAGATATGATTCTACTATCTCTTCTGGAAGAGCTACGGATTTGTATGACGCCATTACAGAAAGGTCAAATGGGGTGCTGACATGGCTGAAGAAGTGGTGGTAAAAGAGGTGCTTTCGCCAGAAAGGATCAAAGCGGGTCAAGAACTGATTGCCCGGTTGGGGTCTTCTGGGTTATCCGTGGAAGCATCGTTCTGGCTATACAGTAGTGAGACAAATCGCTGGACTCTTGTCATCGCCTCCCCCCTGGTTACCAATCATGGCCCAAGGAAGGCTGTAGAGATCTTGCTGAGAGCGCTTGATACCATGCCTCAGGAGATGGCTCGTGTCCTAGGGAACGACTTGACTGTCATGGAGCACAACAAGCCCCTGGTGGTAGGATTCTATCGGATGCGTGAACAGGGACTTATGGGCAAGGGGCAGTGGTCTGGGCACGCTGTGATTAACGGGGAATACGTGGAAGACGCATACGTCTACTAGGCCCATGAATGTCATCACCACCGTTGCCGAAATGGTCGCCGCCAGGGACCGCCTGCCGAGGCTCCTAGGGCTGGTGCCCACCATGGGGTATCTCCACGAAGGCCACATGACCCTGGTACGCCAGGCCAGGGCGGACTGCCGCTCCGTCGTCGCCTCCATCTTCGTCAACCCCACGCAGTTCGGCCCCCACGAGGACTTCGCCAGCTACCCCCGGGACATGGAGCGTGACCTGGCGATGCTCCGTAACGAGGGGGTGGACGTTGTGTTTGCCCCAACGGTAGAGGAGATGTACCCGCCGGGGTTCTCTACCTACGTGAACGTGGAGAGGATTACCGAGGCGCTGGAGGGAGCGCGGAGGCCGGGCCACTTCCGGGGCGTCGCCACCATTGTCACAAAGCTCTTCACCATTGTGCGGCCTGATAAGTCCTACTTTGGCCAGAAGGATGGACAGCAGGTGGCGGTCATCAAGCGCATGACGGCGGACCTGGCCCTGGGTACGGAGATTGTGGTGGCGCCCACGTTACGGGAGCCGGACGGCCTGGCTATGAGTAGCCGCAACGTGTACCTGACGCCCGCCGAGCGCGCTGCCGCGCCGATGTTGTACCGGGCCCTCTGCCGCGCACGGGAGATGTACCGGGGCGGCGTGCGGGACGCAAAGGCGCTGCGTGACGAAATGATGCGCATGATCAGCGCGGAGCCCCTGGCGAGAGTGGAGTACATCAGCGTGGCCGACGCCGAGACCCTGCAGGAGGCGACGACGGTGGAGCGACCCGTTATGGTGTCCCTGGCGGTCAGGTTTGGCCGCGCCACGCTGATTGACAACATCATCATTGGTGGTATGGAATAGCCTGTGAAAATCCTCATCACCAACGACGACGGCATCTACGCCCCCGGCCTCTGGTCGGCGGTGGAGGCATTGGAGGCGCTGGCCGAGGTGGTGGTCGTTGCGCCGGACCGGGAGCAGAGCGGCGTCGGCGGCTCTGTAACGCTGAACACCCCTGTCCGCGCCAAGGAGATCGTGCCCAAGGTCCAGGGTACCCAGACCTGGGCAGTGGAGGGCACCCCCGCCGACAGCGTCATCCTGGCCCTGGAGTGCCTGGTGCAGGACGTGGACCTGGTCGTGGCAGGCATCAACATGGGGGCCAATCTGGGGGAAGATATCCTCATCTCCGGCACAGTGGGCGCTGCCTTCCAGGGCTACACCCGGGGCATCACCTCCATCGCCCTGTCTCTTGCATCCCTGCGGCCCACCAGCTTTGAGGGGGCGGCGGCTATCCTGAAGCAGCTTGCCATCCAGGTGAAGGAAGGTGCGCGCTCACCGGGTGTCCTGCTGAACGTGAACGTGCCACCCATGCCGGCGGACCAGCTCCAGGGCGTGGAGGTGACCCGCCTGGCGAAACGGGTGTACGCCGATACGGTGCGCCCGCGGGAGGATGGCCGACCGGGCTACTACTGGATCACCCGCACGCGTCCTGCGTGGGAGGTGACGCCAGGGACCGATGTATGGGCCATACGAAACCGCCGCATCTCCATCACGCCACTGCAGACGGACCTGACCGCCGTTGAGGCGCTGCCCGGCATGGCGGAGCTTTCCTTGCGGCTCAATGCCGCCTATTCCTCTGGTGCAGCCTCCAACCACGGAGGGGAGGGCGGCCATACCCATCAATGAGGCCTGGCACAAGGCCCACCCCATGCCCTCAGGGCCACCCTGGAGCAGCGCATCCAGTGGCATCTGGAGCACGCCACGGCCTGCGCCTGCCGCCCCGTTCCACCGAGGCTGCTGGAAGCCATGAAGCAGCAGGAGCAGCAATCATCGCGTTGACAC
>JACQOP010000028.1 GCA_016202485.1 Chloroflexota bacterium
GCCCAGGATGGTCTACACGATCCCTTCCTTCCAGAACCCCCTGGGCACCGACATGGGCATTGCGCGCCGGAAGGCGATTCTGGCCGTGGCCCAGAGGTACGGCATTCCCATCTACGAGGACGACGCCTACGAAGACCTGCGCTTTGAGGGCGAGCGCGCCCCGGCCATCCACTCCTACGACGACTCCGGCATGGTGGTCTACTCCGGCACCTTCTCCAAAATCCTGGCCCCTGGGGTGCGCATCGGCTTCCTGACGGCCCCCAAGGAGTTGATTCCCCGCATCAACGCCATGTACTGGGGCAGGCCCACCAGCCAGTTCGCCGTCCTGGCCGCTCTGTACTACCTGCGCGATCATCTGGACGACCATGTCTCGGAGATATGCGACATCCTGCAATCCCGGCGGGACACCATGCGGGCCGCCATCGGCGAGTACATGGGCTCCGCCGCCACTTCCTCCAACCCCGCCGGTGGCCTGTACCTCTGGGTCGGCCTGCCGGAGGGTGGGGACACCACGGCTATGGTAGAGAAGGCCCGCCAGAAGGGAGTGGCCTATCTGGGAGGGGCCAGCTTCTCTCCCAGCGGCACCGGCAAGAACTACCTGCGCCTGTGCTTCGGGTACGAGGACCATCAGGGCATCCGCGAGGGCATCGCCGCCCTGGCCGGGGTCTTCGCCGAAAACGGGCTGCTGGACAAGCGGCGGTAACGCCCTTGCACACGCTGATGTGAAAAAAGGGGAGCATGGCCCGCCTCTGACGGGCCATGCTCTTCTCGGTTTGATAGAGTGGTGTAGAAAATGGAGGTGGAGGTGCTAGGCTTGCATGCTTGCCAGCCGCTCCAGCCCCTTCTTGGTGTCGCTGGCCACCTTGGAGCTGTCGGTGCAGGCGATGCGCCGCTTGAAGAGCCAGTAGGTGAACTCCTTGAGGCCCCCCAGGGACAGGGTGTCAGAGGGCGGCTTACCGGTCTCGGCTAAGTAGGCGGTCAGTAGCTCCCGCTGGGGCGCGCCGTAGATGCGCCGGCAAGCCAGGTCGGCGATGTCCCGGCTCTCCGGCAGGCCGGTGGCAGTCCGGTTTTTCCGTATCTCTTCCTCAACGGCCAGGAGCAGCGTCTCCTCCACCACCACGCCATAGTAGTAGTTGAGGTATGCCCGGTGCTTCTCCGGCCCGATTGCGGCCTGGAACTGCTCCGGCGTCACTCCCAGGGGCAGGCCGCCCTGGAACAGCAGCGCCTCCACGTCCTCCGGAGGCGCCAGGCCATCCACCTCGGCCAGCAGGCGGCCTGCCAGGGCCAGCCAGTCAAAGGCCTCGCCAAGGAGCAGGTATTGGTAGCGGACGCCGTCCATCTCCTCAGAGGCCAGGGGCCAGCGGCCCACGGCCTCCAGGAGCGCCTCCGCCCAGGGCGTGCCGCTGGTGATGGCGCCCCGCATGTGGCAGATGACATCCGCCAGCGCAGCATTGCCGCCGGCAGCCGTCCCATTGATAGTGGCGCTCTCTTTTACTGTCTGTGCCTGCGTTTGCGTCATGGCCTTGGTCTCGGTGGACCGGCTAGATGGGTCCATCCCATGCTGCTATTTTACCGCAACAAGGAAGAGGCGTTTGAAGGGCAAGATAGTCTTGCCATCTGGCCCAGGGCGGTAAGATTGCCGTACGTGCTCACCGTACTGCTCCAGAAAGGTTATGGCTTCAGACTCGCTGAGCTCGCCCAGAAGGGGACGCAGGATGCTGCCCTTGGTCCATTCTACGACGGGGTTCGGCCCTTCCAGGACATGGTAGTACGTTGTTTCCCAGATATCCAGGCTGGCGACGTGTGGACGCAGGATGGTGTAGTAGGTATCGGCCTCCAGGGTCGGGTGAGGGCGGTGCAGCGGCTCAAGGCGCTGCCGCCACGGGCCGCTCTGGATGACTTCGGTAATGGGTGTATGGCTGGGGGCCGAGAAGTTCTGGGGCATCTGCACCGCAAGGACGCCGCCCGGCTTCAGGCCGCCCAGCAGGTGAGGGAACAGCGTTGCGTGGCCGTCCAGCCAGTGGAGGGCGGCGTTGGAGTAGATCAGGTCACAGGGGACGTCCGGCTGCCATGTGGTCAGGTCGGCAGCCTGCCAGGTGACGTCTTTGCCCAGGGCCCGCGCCCGCTCCAGCATCTCCGCCGAAGAATCTACACCGGTGACCCGTGCTTTGGGCCAGTGCTCCTTGAGCAGGAGGGTGGCTGTGCCCGTCCCGCAGCCGAGGTCATAGACGGCGTCGGGTGATTCCAGGGGGATGCGCGCCATCAAGTCCAGGGCGGGCCGCAGGCGCTCGTTCCCAAAGAGCAGGTACTGCGTGGGGTTCCAGGTGGTCATGGGTCAGGTTGTCTCCGACGGATAGAGATAGCCTTTATCATACCACCACTTGCGCCGTGCCCTCACCCTTGCCTGCCGGGCCGTCAACCGCCGTTGGATGAGTCTGAAGGTAGCTGTGGATGGCCTCTGCTAGCTTCTGGCCAACGCGGGGGAGATGGGCGATGCGCCCGTCTGCTAGGGCCTGCTCTAGCTCCGCGATAGTCGTAATGCCCAGGTCCTTGTGCAGGCGGCGGGCGCCGCTGGGCCCGATTCCCGGGATGTCCATGATGGCCAGAAGGCCCTCGGGGAAGCCTGCCTTCAGTCGCTCGTAAAACTCCAGCTTGCCGGTGGCAAGCAGTTCCCTGATTTTCTTGGAGATAGCGTCGCCGATGCCAGGGATAGCTGTGAGGTTTTTGCCTTCTCGCACGTACTGCTCCAGCTCCTGGGGGTAGTCCTGGATGGTGCGGGTCGCCCGCTGGTAGGCGCGGATGATGAAGATGCTCTCCCCCTTGAGTTCGCAGAGGGTGGCGATGCGGTCAAAGACGTCTGCAAGCTGGGCGTTGTTCATCACACTACCCTGTTCTCACCCTGTGATTTTTAGCCGGACTACCACGTGCTCCTGCCCTTCATACCACCGCTGCATGACTTCATCGCCATACTTCTTCTGGAAGAGGGCCATCACGTGGTCTATTGTGATGGCCTGGTCTGTCACAGGCTCCAGAAGGGCCTTGAAGGAGTGACGGCTAATGCGCACCTCTGCGGCTGGGTAGGCCTCCAAATTGCGCCGCCAGTGATGGTTGCCGGTGAGGAAATATACGTCCCCTTGTTCATAAGCGAACCACAGCTCTACGGTCCGCAGCTGCCCACTGGTGCGGCCGGTCGTGGTCAGGTCCAGGACCGGGGATTGAGTCAGAAGCCGTTCGTCTTGCGGCGTCATGGCTGCTCCTTTGAAGGGACTTGTCACCCTCACCTTAACCGTGGGCTGCCAGTGTGAAAAGAGTACTCTGTCCTGAGAAGAAGACTAAGGTGGCGGCGCGTAACCACGGCTCGGCACTTTGCGGACGACAAAGCGGATGCCGTACTCCTCCTCCGAGAAGGTAAGGGTCTTGTTGTCCACGAGGCCGGTGGGCAAGACCGCGTCCAGGACCGGCTGGAAGAAGAGGTCGGAGCGGCGTTTCTCGGCGACGGGCTTCTTGGGGATAACGACCCAGAAGGCGGAGAGGGTGGCCGGCCCCTGGGTGATGCGCTGGGTGATCGCCTGCATCATGTCTGCCATGCTGTCCGGCCACTGGATGACGATGCCAGCGGTGGTCTGCGTTTTCCCGGTGGGCAGGAGGCTGGCTTGCGGAGGCAGGGCCGAGGCGAGGTCGGAAGCGAACTCAGGAGGGGCGTTGCCCAGTGCCACAGTGTGGCCGGCCTTGATGCCAAGCTGGCGCACGAAGAGAGCAGGGGATTCAGCGATGCGGTAAGGCATGGTTGTCATGCTGAGACGAAAGGCCGAAGCATCTTGTTTGCTATCATGGACACTTGCTTGCGCCGTACGCTGTTCTAGGCATGCGAGATTCTTGTATCTCACGGTCATGGTAAAGTAGCGCAGAGGTGCGGCAGGCCGAGAGATTCTTGGTCCACCGAGACCGTCGCGAAGCTGGGGTCGCCGCACCTGCTCTCCATAAGCCCGAACAGTTAAGAGGGCTACTAAAGCCCGAATCATGCAAGAAAGGGACAAGAGAGTACCGATGGCTACAGTTGTGGGCATAGACATCTCGCAGGAGTGGTTGGACGTGGCCTGGCTTCCGCAGGTGGGAAGCCAGCGGTTTTCCAATGATACGGCTGGGATACGGGATCTGGTGCGCCTGGTCCAGGAGCTGGCCCCCGCTGGCGTGGTCATGGAGGCGACCGGGGGACTGGAGCATCCGGTGGCTGCCGCGCTGGGCGTCGCCCAATTGCCCGTGTCGATAGTCAACCCGCGGCAGGTGCGTGACTTTGCCAGAGCGATGGGGAAGCTGGCCAAGACCGATGCCATAGATGCCCGGGTGTTGGCGAGCTTTGGGGAGCGCATCCGTCCTCCGGTGCGGCCCTTGGCTGATGCTGAGACGCAGGCGCTGAGCGCGCTGCTGGTGCGGCGAGAGCAGGTGGTGGAGATGCTGGTGGCGGAGACGAACCGGCTCAAGCGGGCTTCCCCGTCGGTCCAACCGGACATTCGGGAGCACATCCAGTGGTTGCAGGGACGGCTCGACCGGCTGAATAAGGACTTGGGCAGCATGGTGCAAGCAAGTGCGCTTTGGCGCGCCAAAGCGCACTTGCTTCAGAGTACGCCTGGGGTGGGGCCGGTTGGCTCCACGACCATGCTGGCCGGTCTGCCAGAGTTGGGCGCCCTGGGGCGCAAGCAGATCGCCACCCTGGTAGGGATAGCCCCGCTCAACCGGGACAGCGGCCTCTTCCGAGGTAAACGGAAGGTCTGGGGCGGCCGCGCACGGGTACGCCATGCCCTCTATATGGCTACACTTGTGGCGACACGTCATAATCCCCTCATCCGACAGTTCTATCAACGATTGCTGGCCTCTGGCAAACCCAAGAAGGTCGCCCTGGTCGCCTGTATGCATAAGCTCCTGACCATACTCAATGCCATGCTCAAATATCAGCGCCCTTGGAACCCGGTGTCTCAGATAATCCCATAATCAAGACAGTTGCTTCGCCGATGTTTCACTCGGCTCAGAATGACAACAGGGCGGCTCTCACTTCTGGTACACAGAGGTTTGGTCTGATTCCTTCCTCTTCCGCCACCGCCAGCCATCCTACCATGGCGTCCTTGGTCATCTCCAGGGCTTGCTCAAAGCTGTCTCCGTAGGAGACGCAGCCAGGGAGGGCAGGCACGGTGATAGTGTAACCGCCCTCAGACTCCTCTTGGAACTCTAGGAGAATGCCGTTGCGGATGAGATGAAAGGTGCGCAGGAGAGTCTTTATGCCATAGCCCCGTGGCAGCGCTTGTATTTCTTGCCGCTGCCGCAGTAGCAGGGGTCGTTGCGGCCCAGCTTGCGGTGGCCGTTGGACGGCTGGTGGAGTTGCCTCTCGCGTGCGCCCATGACATTTGCCATGACCGAGGGACTGGTGACCCGGGACTCTGCGGCGGCCCGCGCCGCCTGGTTTGCACTGGGTACGGGGGGAGGGGCGCTCTGGTTTTGGGCGGGCGCCATATGGAAGATCATGTGGACAATGTCGTGCTGGATGCGCTCCAGGAGCTGGTCAAAGAAGTCGTGGGCCTCCCGCTTGTACATGACCAGGGGGTCTCGCTGGCCGTAGGCCTGCAGGCCAATGCTCTCCCGCAGGTTCTGCATGGCGGTCAGGTGCTCCACCCAGTGGGAGTCAATGACCCGGAGCATGACTGCCCGCTCCAGGGCGCGCATAACCTCGGCTCCAAACTGCTCCTCGCGCTCTTCATAGATGGAGAGGGCGTGTTCGTAGAGGGTCTCCTGCATCTCCTCGGCGGTCATGTCTTCCAGGCCATCGGACAGGTCGTCAGGCAAGGGCATGATGGCGACGACGGCCGCCTTCAGGGCGTCCATCTGCCAGTTTTCCCGGTCTTTGTCCCCGGCATAGGTGGCGATAAGGCTGGCGATTCCCTTATCCAGCATCTCCAGGATGTTCGCTTTGAGGTCGGCGCCCTCAATAATCTTGCGGCGCTCGGCGTAGATAACGCTGCGGTGGAGATTGACGACATCATCGTAGTCCACCAGGTGCTTGCGTATGTCAAAGTTGTAGGCCTCTACCTTGACCTGGGACTGGCCAATGGCCTTGGTGACGAGGCCCGACTGGATGGGGGCGTCCTCGTCCATGCCAAAGCGGTCCATCAGGCCTTTGATGCGGTCGCCCCCGAAGCGCCGGATGAGCTCGTCCTCCAGAGAGCAGTAGAAGCGGGAGGTGCCCGGGTCACCCTGGCGTCCGGCGCGGCCCCGAAGCTGGTTGTCTATGCGGCGGGACTCGTGACGCTCGGTGCCCAGAATGAAGAGGCCGCCCAGTTCAACGACCTTGCGGTGCTCTTCTTCCCATTCCTTGGGGTCACGGCCTTCGGGGGAGCCGCCCAGGACGATATCGGTACCGCGGCCTGCCATATTGGTGGCGACGGTGACCCCACCCAAACGGCCCGCTTCTGCGACGATGGCGGCTTCACGCTCGTGCTGCTTAGCGTTGAGGACCTGGTGTTTGATGCCGCGGCGCTTCAGCACGTCGCTGAGGCGTTCAGAGGTCTCAATGGAGGTAGTGCCTACCAGGACAGGACGGCCTTGCTTGCTCAGTTCTGCGATCTGGTCTGCAACGGCCTTGAACTTGGCCTTTTCTGTCATATAGACCAGATCGTTCTGGTCGTCGCGGACCATTGGCCGGTGGGTGGGGATGGACACGACATCCAGCTTGTAAATCTTGTCAAACTCCTCCGCCTCAGTGGCAGCGGTGCCCGTCATGCCTGCAAGCTTTTCATACATGCGGAAGTAGTTCTGCAGGGTGATGGTAGCGTAAGTGGTGTTCTCGCGCTGGACCCTGACCCCTTCTTTGGCCTCAATGGCCTGGTGGAGGCCTTCAGAGTAGCGGCGGCCTGGCATGAGTCGTCCGGTGAACTCATCAACGATGATGACTTCGCCGTCCTTCACAATGTAGTCTTTGTCCCGCTTGTAGACGGCGTGGGCGCGCAGGGCGTTCTCCACGTAGTGGGTGAGGCCAAGGTTGGCAGGGTCATAGAGGTTGCTGAGATTCAGCCACTTTTCCAGCTTGGAGATACCGTCTTCCGTGAGGATGGTGGAGCGCTCTTTTTCCGCAACGGTGTAGTCCTCTTCCTCCTCCAGGCGGGTGACCAGCTTTGCCATGACCTCGTAGTTTTTGGTGGACTGCTGGGCTGGCCCGCTGATGATGAGGGGGGTGCGGGCCTCGTCAATGAGGATGTTGTCCACCTCGTCCACGATGGCATAGTACAACTGTTGCTGGACCAACTGGCTCTCGCCGATCACCATGTTGTCACGCAGGTAGTCAAAGCCAAACTCGTTGTTGGTGCCGTAGGTGATATCGGCGTGATAGGCCTCTCTCCTGCTGACCGTACGTAAACTGCGTAGGCTGGGGTTTTCCGCCTCCACCGTTGGGTCATAGAGATAGGAAACCTCGTGCTGGAGGCAGCCGACGGAGAGGCCCAAGAGGTGATAGATGGCGCCCATCCACTGGGTGTCACGCTTGGCTAGGTAGTCGTTTACCGTGATCAGGTGAACGCCGACACCCTTAAGGGCATTAAGGTAGAGGGGCAGTGTGGCGACGAGGGTCTTGCCTTCGCCGGTTTTCATCTCGGCGATGGCCCCCTGGTGAAGGACCATGCCGCCCAGGAGCTGCACGTCGTAGTGGCGCTGGCCGATGGTGCGCACCGCGGCCTCCCGCACGGCGGCGAAGGCATCCGGGAGGAGGTCGTCCAGGGTCTCGCCTGCGGCCAAGCGTTCCTTGAACTCCTGGGTCTTCTGGCGGAGCTGGTCGTCAGAGAGGCGCTGGAACTCCGGCTCCAGGCTGTTGATGAGCTCCACTTCCTTGCGGAAGGGCTTCAGGGCCTTTTCGTTGGAGTCCCCAGTGAATATTCGGAGGAAGGATGTGACCATAGAAGCAGCCTACGGCTCAAACATGGCGCCTACGGAGAGGCCGCTGTGGATGCGGTGGATGGCCTCACCCAGGAGGGGCGCCACGGAGAGCACGGTGATTTTGGGATTGAGTTTGCCGTTGGCAATGGGCAGGGTATCAGTGACGACGATCTCTTTCAGGCTGCTTTCGGCTATGCGGCCGGCGGCGCCGGCGGAAAGGACGCCGTGGGTGCAGCAGGCGTAAATCTCCGTGACGCCGTACATCTCTAGCGTCTTTACAGAGTTAATCAGTGTTCCCCCCGTATCTACTTCATCTTCCACCATGACCGCAATTTTGCCCTCTACATCACCGATAACGTTAAGTGACTCGGTTCTGTCGTTATTCCCCAAACGCCGCTTCTCTATGATAGCCAGAGGAACATCCAGCCGCGCTGCCATGTTGCGCGACCGCTTGGCAGCGCCGACGTCAGTTGCGACCACGACTACGTTCTTCAGCTCCTTGTCCTCAACGTAACGGGCAAGGAGGGGTAGGGCGGTGAGCTCGTCAACCGGTATGTTAAAGAAGCCCTGGATCTGGCCTGCGTGGAGGTCCATAGTGAGGATCCGGCTGGCGCCGGCGGTGGTAAGGAGGTCTGCGATGAGGCGGGCAGTGATAGGGACTCGGGGCTGGTCTTTCTTGTCAGTACGCCCGTAGGCGTAGTAGGGGATGACTGCGGTGATGCGCCCGGCGGAGGCCCGCTTGGCGGCGTCTATCATGATCAGCATCTGCATGATATGGTCGTTTACCGGGTAAGAAAACGGCTGGACCAGAAAGACGTCCCGCTCCCGGATGTTCTCTCTGAACTGGACAAAGGTATTGTCGTTGGCGAACTTAAAGACGTTCACGTCCCCTGCTGGAATCCCAAGGTAGTCACAGATAGACTGGGCCAGGCCAGCATGGGCAGTCCCGCTGAACACGCGCAGTTCCTCAAACGCAGGCATGAAGGACCTCGGTCGTCAGGTTTGTCAAAGCTGCAAACAGTGCTAGGAGGGCCTCTGGGCTGAGACGGACGTCTGCCAGGGTATTACAGAGCTAGTAGAGGAGACACCCAGCAAGGGGATTATACCACAGAGGGTAGCGCGGACTCCCTGTGGGGGCCAGCGCTAACCGCGCCTTTTCAGTATGCCCACCACTTTATCCAGAATGTGGTGGGCCACCTCATACTTCGTCATGAGGGGGAGGTCAAGGGTGCTACCGTCTTTGTCCAGGAGGGTTACCTTGTTGGTGTCTACGCCGAAGCCAGCGCCTTCCATAGTGATGTCATTGGCGACGATGAACTCCAACCCCTTTTTGATGATCTTCTTCTGGGCGTTTTCCATGAGGTCCTGGCTCTCGGCGGCGAAGCCCACCTTTATCACAGAATTGGGGACTTCTACAAAGAAATCAGGGTTTTCCAATAGCGTCAGTGTAAGGCCGGTCCCCCCTTCTTCGGTCTTCTTGATTTTCTGGTCAGAGACGTTGGCTACTCGGAAATCACTGACGGCGGCAGCCATGATAAGGCAATCGGCCACTTCACAGGAACTGAGGATGGCATCGCGCATCTGAGCAACAGTCTCCACCACCGTAGCCTCAACAGTGGTGGGGACTGGCAAAGCGCTGGCAGTAGGGGTTGTTACCAAAATGACACGGGCGCCGCGGTCGCGCGCTGCCTCGGCGATGGCGTAGCCCATTTTCCCAGAGGAGCGGTTAGTGATGACGCGCACAGGGTCAATGGGCTCCACGGTCCCGCCGGCGCTGACGACGATGGTGCGGTCGGCGAGGTCGCCATTTTTGCCCAGGACGGTACAGATGTAGCTTACCAGGGTTGCGGGCTCTGCAAGACGGCCCCACCCCCAAAGTCCCGAGGCCAACCGCCCGCGCTCCGGCCCCACAATCGTTACCCCCCGGCTCTTCAAGGTTGCCAGGTTAGCCTGGACGGCAGGGTTCTCGTACATATGGGCATCCATGGCGGGCGCTACCAGCACTGGCGCAGCGGTGGCAAGGACAGTGGTTGTCAGAGGGTCGTCGGCCATGCCCTGGGCCAGCTTGGCCAGGGTATGCGCCGTGGCGGGGGCGATGACAATGATGTCTGCGCTCTCAGCCAGGGCGACATGCTCAATTGCCAGTTCAGAGTTCAGGTCAAAGGTATCGGTGACCACAGGCCGGTGGGTGATGCTGCGGAAGGTGAGGGGTGTGAGGAACTGGGCGGCCCCATGAGTAAGAATGACGTTCACCTCCGCCCCGGCCTGGACCAGCTTGCTAGCCAGGTCTACAGCCTTATAGCAGGCGATGCTCCCTGTCACGCCCAAGACGATGCGCTTGTGTTCCAGCGGGCTTTTCATTTTGCGCCCTCCCCTGGTTTATTCAATTCGTAGATCCAGCGGAGGCCCCGCAAAGTCAGCTCGCTGTCTACTTCGTCAAAGACGGTGGTCTCCCGGGCCACCAGTTCAATAAACCCACCGGTGCCCACTACCTTGGCCCGTCCGCCCATCTCCCGTTGAATACGCCGGACCATTCCTTCAATCATGTCTACATGGCTGTATACGAGGCCCGACTGAATGGCCTGGATATTGTTCTTGCCTATGGGGCTGGTTGGGGCGACCATTTCCACGCGCCGGAGCTGAGAGGTGGCTCCCAAGAGGGCATCAGCGGAGGAGCGCAGACCCGGGGCGATGGCGCCGCCGATGAACTCAGCATTGGCGGTGATGCTATTGAATACCGTGGCTGTGCCGCAGTCTACCACGATAACGGGGCCGCCGTGGAGATGAAAGGCTGCTGCTGCATCTGTGATGCGGTCTGCGCCGACGGCGTGAGGGTCGTCGTAGAGGATTTTGATGCCGGTACGGACGCCAGGGCCGACGATAAGGGGACGGGTCTGAAAAACTTCCTGGCACACTTGCGTAAAGGCGGCGGTCAAGGGCGGCACGACGCTGCACATGACTACAGCATCAATGTCCTTATGGGACAGACCCCCCAGGGGCAAGAGATTTACCAGGGATAGCTCGTACTCATCGGGCATACGCTGGGTGTCTGTGGCAAGTCGCCATGTGGCATGGTTGGCGATGCCGTTGAACGCCACAAGTTTCACATTGGTGTTTCCGATATCTATGGCAAGGAGCATCAGCGGTGGTCCTGGTTCATGTCATGGATCATTCGGAGACCGATGAGGGTCAGATCGGGGCTGACGGCGTCAAAGACCTGGGTCTCTCTGGCGATGAGGTTGACGAGGCTGCCCGTAGCCAGGACCCTGGCCTCCTGCCCAAGCTCCCGCTTAAAGCGCCGGACCATGCCCTCCACCATTTCCACGTGGCCCAGGACTACGCCGGCCTGGATGGACTGCACGGTGTTGCGGGCGATGGCGACAGGGGGGGCCGCCAGCTCAACACGGCGTAGTTGAGAGGTTGCGGTAAAAAGAGACTCGGCGGCGACGCGCAGGCCTGGGGCGATGGCGCCGCCAAGATACTCCGCCTGGGCAGTAATGGCGTCAAAGACGGTGGGAGTGCCAAAGTCTACGATAATGAGAGGGCCGCCGTAGAGGCGGTAGCCGGCCACGGCGTCCACAATGCGGTCTGCGCCTACGTCTCGCGGGTTGTCATAAAGCACCTTGATGCCAGTACGGATGCCTGCTCCCACCAGCAGGGGTTTAATGTGGAGGAAGCTTTCACACAATTCTGTGAAGACCTGGGTCAGGGGCGGCACGACGCTGCAGATGGCGACTGCCTTGATGTCGGAGAGAGAAACACCACGCATGGGCAGGAGGTTGAGCAAGGTGACGCCGTACTCGTCTGGCATGCGGCGGGTATCCGTTGCCAGACGCCAGGTGGCCTTAAGGGTCTCGCCCTGGAAGACACCCAGGGTGACGCTCGTGTTACCGATGTCTAAAGCGAGGAGCATGGCTTTGGTGGTAGTTCGTTGTCAGTGTCGGGGCTATTATAGCAGGTGGAATATGGTAAGCGAGGGGTAACATCCATTGCCCCCAGCAAGAAGGTTTCCTATACTTACTACTTTGCGATCTGTTTCAGGCATTGGTGTGAAGAAGGAGCAGCCGTGGTATCACAGTTCAGGTTGACAGGCAATGGGCGCACCTATACAGGTATAGCTCTGGGGCTCATACTCTTGTTGTTACTGGCAGGCTGCATATCGGATACTGGCCAGAAGGAGTTATCCCAGGGGGAAGGCTCCAGTGAGGTGGTGGAGCTCACCTTCGTCGTGATGGAGGCGAGACGGTTTGAGTTCGCTCCTTCATGGGCGGAGGTAAGAGTGGGGCAGAAGGTGAAACTCACGCTGGATAATACCGGCCGGGCTGAACATGACCTGCAAATAGTAGGCATTCCTGCTGAGCTAGAAGGGATTCAGAAGCCCAAAGGCCACCAGCACGGGGCAGGTGACATTGTGGTCCATGCCCTTCCTGGGACACAGGGGTCCATCATTTTCACGCCTACATCTCCAGGCAAGTATGTATTACTTTGTACGTTGCCTGGGCACAAGGAAGCGGGCATGGTAGGGGAAATTGTTGTATTGGTCTAGTGCCCCTGTGCCTTCAAGGATTTTACTTGCCTTGGAATCTCTTCTAAGAGGTCGGTGGCTATAAGGCCTGCATCACCGAGGGTGCTGCTCAGGGCTTCAGCAGCGGCGGCGTGGATGTAGCAGGCGACGGTGGCGGCATCGTAGGGAGTGAGGCCTTGCGCCAGCAGTCCGGCTGCTGCCCCGGCGAGCACGTCGCCGGTGCCGGCAGTGGCGAGGGCTGGGTTAGCGAAGGGGTTCAGGCGAGTGGCTCCATTAGGGGAGGCGACGAGACTATAGGCTCCTTTCAGTACAACTGTCTGCTGCCAGGTCCTGGCGGCCTCTTGGACCGACTGGAGTCGCCGGCTTTGGACAAAGACAGGGGTGCTGTGCAGGAGGCGAGCCATTTCTCCGGGATGGGGGGTCAGGACGGTCCTGCTTTTCAGACGGGTATGCCAGTCATCAATCCGGGCCAAGTGGTTCAGGGCGTCGGCGTCCAGCACTAGAGGCTTATTGGCGAGGCCGGGGCTCTCCAAGAGCAGTCGCCCCAGGACAAGGCGCAGATCGTCGTCGGCGCCTAGGCCGCACCCAACAAGCAGCACATCATAAGAATCCAGAACGGCGCGCAGCTCTTCTAAGGCATAGATACTGATGTTGCCGGATGACGTTTCTTTCACCGGCAGGTGGGTTACCTCGGTAAGTTTAGAAGCCAGAATAGGATAGATGCTTTGCGGTGCGGCTAACGTTACCAAGCCTGCCCCTGCACGATACGCAGCCATACAAGCGAGGTAAGCTGCCCCCGCGTATCTGCGGGAGCCAGCAACTGCCAGCACGCTGCCAAAAGTCCCTTTGTGAGAATCCAACGGCCGCTTTGGCAGCAGAGCATGCACCAGGTCTGGCGTTGCCATTTCCAGGGAGATGCTCATGTCCAGATTTGGAGGAATGCCTATGTCCGCCGGCACCAGTCGCCCGGTAGCAGTCGGGCCTGGGAACGTGAAGTGGCCTACCTTGGGATAGCCGAGGGCAACGGTGACATCGGCGTGGAGAGTGGCGGGGTCCAGTTCACCAGTGTCGGCATTGAGACCAGTAGGCAAGTCCACAGCCAGTACCTTAATTCCCTTTGCAGTCCGTGCCCCGCCCACGAGCTTTAACACTTCGGCAATGTATCCTTCCAGGGGACGGCCCTTGCCGGTCCCCAGGACCGCGTCAATAACTAAGGGTTCCGTAGCAAGCTGGCGTCGGAGGTTTTCGTAAAAGGGGTCATTCTCGGCTCTGAAGACCAGCGCTCCCCTATCTTCCACCAGGGCGAGCTTTGGGTCGGGGGATTGTCGGGGGGTGCACAGATACAGGCAGACGCGGGCGCCCCACTGGTGCAAGTAACGGGCGGCAACCAGGCCGTCACCCCCGTTGTTGCCGGGGCCTACCAGCACCAGGACGCGGGCGCCCTTTGGGCTGGCGATTTGCTGGATGGCGTAATCTGCAATCGCCAGGCCAGCTTTTTCCATCAAGGCGTCGGTGGTAACGCCTCGCTCGCCAGCAAGGGACTCCATGAACTTCATCTGTTCAACAGTGACGACCTTCATAGGGGGTCCCGCTTTTCAATGACTACTGAGGCCACGGCGTAGTCTCGGGAGTGGGAGAGGCTGATGGCAGACTCCACAACACCCTGGCGCTCGGCGATGCGAGCTGCACGACCATGCAGGCGCAAGTTGGGTGCGCCGCCCCTGCCGCGTACGACCTCAATATCCCGCCAGCCAACGCCGCGGACGCCTGTGCCCAACGCCTTCATCATCGCCTCCTTGGCGGCGAAACGAGCGGCAAGCTGTGGGGCGCGCCCCCGGCAATAGGCGATTTCACCCTCGGTATAGATACGGCGCAGGAAGCGCTCGCCAAAGCGTTCGTAGGTCTGTGCGATGCGAGTGATCTCAATGATGTCTACGCCCACGGCGTGCATAAGCCCCTGCCTTGTTACGATGGGGAGATTATAGCCATGGGCAACGATGGGTGTCTATGAAGCTATAAGGAATCCCAACAACCTTATTCTTTATTCTTTTCATCTCTTCCTTGCAGAGGGTGGTCATGCCTTATGCTATCATATCTGCCAAAGGGCTAAAGGAGCTTGTGTGACGGCGACAATTATTGACGGTACGCAAATTGCCCAGCAGATGCGTGTTGAGGTTGCTGCCAAGGTACAACTCCTGGAGCAGCGCCATGGGGTGACGCCTGGCCTGGCTGTGGTGCTTGTGGGTGACAACGCTGCTTCCGCTTCTTACGTGCGCAGCAAGGAGCGGGCTTGCCAGGAGGTAGGCATCCATACGGAAACTTTCCATCTGACGAAGGAGGCGACGCAGGCAGAGGTGATGGAGCTTGTGGACCAGCTGAACAAGGACAGGCGTTACCACGGTATTCTGACGCAGTTGCCTTTTCCTCCCCAGATTGCCGAGACGTCTGTTATCCGCTCATTGAATCCTGCCAAGGATGTGGACGGCTTGCATCCGTATAATGTTGGCCTGTTGACCATGGGGGAACCCAGGTTTATCCCTGCCACGCCCTACGGCATCCAACAACTGCTGATACGCACAGACAACGAGCCTTCCGGCAAGCATGTGGTGGTATGCGGCAGGAGTAACCTGGTGGGCAAGCCCCTGGCTGTGCTTCTGGCCCAGAAGTTGGAGGGAGCAAACGCAACAGTCACGATTTGCCATACCGGTACTCGTGACCTGGCCTTTTTCACGCGGCAGGCCGACATCCTGGTGGCTGCTGTGGGGCGTCCACGAGTGATTACAGCAGATATGGTGAAGCCAGGCGCAGTGGTCATAGATGTAGGTATTAACCGCATGGAGGACTCCAGCCGGCGGCAGGGCTACCGGCTTGTGGGCGACGTGGACTATGATGCCGTCAAAGAGGTGGCTGGAGCGATCACCCCTGTGCCCGGGGGTGTAGGACCGATGACTGTGGCGATGCTCCTGGTGAACACCCTCAAGGCAGCGGAGCTTGCCCAGGCAGAAGGCGGTATGTAAGGAGAATATGAATGGACTGGGTGACCACGGCCTTACTGTATATCCATGTGGCGACTGCTGTTATCTGGCTGGGAAGCGCAGCCTTCCTTTCCCATGTGATGATGCCAAGCCTTCGCCATTTTGCACCCCCTCTAGCAGGCCAGGTGATGGTTACGGTAGCTCCGAGGGCCAATAGGGTTATGCTGACCAGCGCCATTGTCGTGCTTCTCAGTGGCGGGCTGCTGGTGTTGCGAATGCTGGGGATAGGTGGGCTAGAAGACCTGTTCAAGACCGATTGGGGTCGCTCCATTTTCCTTGGGATTCTTCTTACCTTAGGCATGTTTCTCATCGGCGTTTTCATCCAAACGCCAGCAATTGCCCACTTGCAACGCTTGGGCCAGGCTGGCGGCCCACCTCCTGCTGAAGAAGCGGCGCGTCTCCAGCGACGTTTACGGTCCTTTGGAATCATTGCAGTGGCCTTGGGGTTCCTGGCGCTGCTGGAAATGGTGATTGCCCGGGGATTTCACGTGTAGGTGCGGCTATGGCGCTGGATAGCTTGGGGAAGGTGCTGGTGATGATAGGGGGCAGCCTGGCCCTTCTTGGTTTGCTGCTCATTGTGCTGGGGAAGGCGACTGGAACTGGCCGTCTCCCAGGGGACATCGTCATTCAGCGCGGGAATGTTACATTCTACTTTCCTCTCCTTACGATGCTGCTGGCAAGCCTGGTGCTCAGCATCGTTGCAACCCTTGTTTTACGCTGGTTCCGAGGCTGACGTGCGCACCAGTGACTTTGACTACTTTCTGCCCAAGGAGCGCATCGCTCAGACGCCGGTGGAGCCCCGGGACCACTCCCGACTGATGCGCCTGGACCGGACCTCCCGTGGTATAGCTCACCATTATTTCTACGAGCTGCCTGACCTGCTTTGTGCGGGAGACCTGCTGGTGTTGAACGACAGCCGGGTCATTCCTGCGCGGCTTTTGGGACAACGGGCCGCCACTGGTGGCCAGGTGGAGCTGCTGCTCCTGCGCCGGGAGGGGCCAGGCTTGTGGCAGTGCCTGGGACGGCCAGGGGGACGCCTGCGGCTTGGCGAAATGCTTGTTTTTGCAGGCGGGCTGACCGCCAAAGTAGTGGGACGAGGCAATGATGGGATCCTCTGGGCGGAGCTTAGCAACGAGTCCCTGCTGGAACAGGTAGGGCAGATGCCCCTGCCGCCCTATATCCACACGCCCCTTGCAGACAAGGAGCGGTACCAGAC
>JACQOP010000003.1 GCA_016202485.1 Chloroflexota bacterium
AGAGGACGCCGACCGCTGCGCCCCGTACCACGCACCAGAGAAAGACACCCACCGACACCATGCCAGCGCAAGGCACCTCCACAGGCAACCATGAGACTGAGGCACCGATACCATCCCCTCCCGCCTGTTCAATCGCCTGGACGCTCCCCTGGCAGACAAACAGGATGCGGCGCTCCCGCAGGCCAACCCCATCTGTTTCCAGAAGAGCGGTAATCTGGGCCTCGAGCTGATCTAGCAAACTGCCCGGAAGGCGGACCGCTTGTACAGGGCATGCCGACACGCAGAGGCCGCAGCCGTCGCACCGTGCCTTGTTCACCCAGATGTTTCTGCCATTCCTCTCCAGCGCACCCTTGGGGCAGACCCTGACGCAAAGAGCGCAACCGGTATCCGCCACGCAACGCTGCCCCTCAATGGACGCCACTACCTGGTACTGTATAGGCGGGAGAGTAAAGAGAGCCCGCCGGCTGACCTTTTGCGATAGGGGAGGGAAATAGGGCTTGAGATTCTCCGTGCCGCCTCCCGAATAGGCTCGGGCCTTGGCGATGGCCGCTGCCAGCAGAAGTTTGGCCTTCTCTGTGGCCCGGCCGCGCTCTGGGACCAGAGTGCAGAAACCGCCCAGATTTACCACCTCTACAGCCAGAGGGTCCAGCCCCACCATTCTGGCCTGGAACTGCATCTCCCGTTCAGCGTACTCACGGGAACAGACCCCCATGACAGCTCGCCTGGTTCCACTGGCTGCCGCCCAGGCCAACTCCCCGGGAGCATGGCAAAGGCCAGCGACCGCCCTGGCCTGCACTCCTTCCTGGGTCTCTCCCAGCCAGCGGCACAGCTCGTCTACATCAAGGCCGTTGCCGGTGGTCTCAAGGTCACGGCACAGGAGGATCGCAACGGTAGCCCTTTCCGGCGGGGAACCTCTTGCAGTGAGGTCGAACTCGGTCATGGCGTCTCCACGCTGACACCCTGGAACCGCTCCAGGAGAGCTGCCAGGAGATCACAGTCGTGGCCGGAGAACGAGCACGCACTCTCTGTGATAACGGCGAACCGGCTCTCACGTGCCACGGCAGCAACCCTGCCGGCAATTCCCGGGAACCACCGCGTGAGGTGGCTTGCCAGGAATACACGCTCGGCTTCCACCGCACGGATGGCCTCGGCAAGAGTCTGGCGGCCCCATGCCTCCGCCTCCCGACTGCACAGGAAGGCCATGAACTCCAACTCCACTGCGGCGTGGTCGGGCGGCTCCTTGAGATCGGGTGAAGGCGACAGGCCCATCAACCTGTACTCCTTTTCCAGTTGGCCCAAGAGCAAACCCGTGGCCGACGGGTCTTCTCCCAGGTAGGCCGACTCGTAGATGGGGCACGGCACGCCTGCCTCGTTGGCAAGGAAAAGAGAGACGTATTCGCTCTCAATGTGCGTGGCGCTGGGGGAGCAGGATTCCTTGAGGCAGGAGAGAAGCCGGCTCCATCCCGGAGCGAAGGCGAAGCCCCACAAGCCTTCGTCCCAGCCGCCTATCTCCCCTGCGACGGTGGCGAGCATTGCCAGGCGGGCCTCATCGGGATAAAGCAGGCTCTGGCTAAAGAGCCGGTACGCCACCTGACGAAACAGGGCCAGATCCTCCACGGCCAGGCCTTCAAAGTGACTGGTCAAGGGTTTCTTGCCACGTTGTGCCTGGTCTCCTGGTGAGTGACGCCTAGTCATCACCCTTACCGACTCCTTCTATTTCTATTTCTATCGGGCACAAGCTCGTAGACCGCAGCGGAGGTGAAGACAAGGATCACGCCAATCACAAAGACGCCGGGCGCGAACAGCATCCTTGGGCTGCTGATGCGAGGGCCATCGGTGGGACCAATAGGCGCGGCCAGGGAAAACCCGGCCACCGCAAGGGCAAGCCCCACCAGCAGAGTCAGCAGAAAGAGCGTCCTTCTCATGGGCTACCTCCCTTCTTGACCGTCTGGAACCTCCATGATGGGGAACACCTTGAAGAATAGCACCAGGGCTAGTGCCCCCAGGGCTAGCAGACCAACGATGACCAGTATCTCAACCCACGAGGGCGAATACGAACCTGTCAGGTACGGGAGCAGCCTGCCATGGGTCTGAGATGGCACCACTATGAGGTACCGCTTCAGGATGCCCGCAAAGCCTACCAGCACCCCAGGCACCACAATAGCCCAGAGCGAGTAGCTCCGCCGCACGAACTGAAGGAACAGCAGCAGGAAGGAGACCAGTAGCATACCGACCGCCAGCCAGAAGAGCCAGGCGTAATCACCCCGCAGCAGCGCTTCACTCACCCGTGCCTCGTGGTGGTGGGCGGCGTACACGCCACTCAGCACCTCCACCACCAAGAGATAGAGATAGGTTAGCACCAGTACCCAGAGGAGGTTGCCCAGCCAGGCGAAGGCATGGAGGGTAATCTGGTCTTGGAGCTTGAGCAGGTATCGGGCGATGAAAGCCAGGACGATGATGTGCCCGATGCCCGACACGCCCGCCATGACCACGAAGCCGGGAGCCTGAAGAGCGCTGTACCACCCCGCGGCGCCACCCTGAAGCCCGAAGACGAAGCCCAGGGTGGAGTGGGCCGTCACCAGGAGGGGAATGACGGCCAGTGCCAGCCACCAGGCCGTTCGGTCGTGGCGCGCCCTCTCCTCAGGGGTATCCCCGTATCCCGCAGCCCACAGGCGGTAAAACCCCTGCAATCGGCTCGGCTTCCGAGCGAGCAAGGCAGCGTCCCTCCGTCCCTCCAGGTACAGGTAGACCAGGCTGGCAAACAGGTAGCCTGAGAGCACCAGTGAGAAGGTGCCGAAGAACGGCGAGTAGGGGCGAGCATACAGGAAGAGGTTGACTATGCCCCGGGCGGGTTGCCCCAGGTCCACCAGGACACTGAAAGCCCCCAGCACCAGAGCCACCACGGTCAGGGCCTCCGCCATCCGGGCAATGGGCTTCAGGTGCTCCAGGTTCATGATGCGGATCAGGGCCGCTACGGTGATGCCAGCAAAGCTCACACCAACGAAGTGCACCACAAAGGCGATGTAGAGACCCCAGGCCGCTCCGCCCATGGTCCCGATGTCCCGCATCCCAGTAACCACCTCGCCTTCTATGAACTGGCGGCTATAGGCGTAGACACCCAGTGCCACCAGGGCCAGCAACACCACTACCAGCAGGAAGAACCCTGCGCCCGTCTGGCCCACTCCATAAGGAAGTCTGGTCTCGGCTCTTGTTGCCATGGCTTACTCCCTCGCTTTCACCGCTTCAATCTGCCTGGGGTGGGCCGCCGGAGGCGGAGTGCCGATGTAGTACACTCGCGGCCTGGTGTTGTCCTCCTCTTCCAGGCGGAAGGACGTGTTCCTGGCCAGCAACCTGGTGACCACACTGTTGGGATCGTCCAGGTCCCCGAAACGAAGGGCGAAGGCAGGGCAGTTGGCCACGCAAGCGGGCTGGAGGCCCTTCTCCACCCGATGGACGCAGAAGCTGCATTTCTCCACTACACCTTTCAAGTGGCTGGCACCAGCGGTCTTTCGCCCGTCCTTCATAGGCTGGTCCAGGTCTGGGTTCTTGTACGGAGGCGCAGCACCGTTGGTGACCCGCGCCAGGGCCTCGGCCGCGGGAGCGTCCCAGTCCAGGTACTGGTTCTTCTCTGGATGCTTCCAGTTGAAGTAGTTGACCCCGTAGGGGCAGGCTACCTCGCAGTAGCGGCAGCCGATGCAGCGTGCCCAGTCAGTGGCCACCAGTCCGTCCTCCCGCTTGTAGCGCGCTCCCACAGGACACACCTTCACGCATGGAGCGTTGTCGCAGTGCATACAGGGCCGAGGCATAAAGCGGACCTGGGTGGCAGGGTACTCCCCCTCCTCCAGACGGAAGACGTACATCCAGAAGTGGGCCTGCGGGGTGTTGTTCTCCACCTTGCATGCCACCATGCACGCCCTGCAGCCGTAGCACTTGGAGAGGTCTATCACCATTCCGTACCTTGGCATACCACCCTCCTACAAACTATCCTCTTTACCGCAGCCTAAAGGCTGCGGCATCTATGCC
>JACQOP010000036.1 GCA_016202485.1 Chloroflexota bacterium
GGCGTAGGCCACGTACTCCTGGGGCTTCAGGTCCAGCTCCGCCAGTTCGTCTGCCTGATCGGCCTCTCCGTACTCGTCGGCGCCCTGAATGCTGCGAAGCGTGAGCTCGTACAGCAGGCCATCGGGGCAGACCACAACACAGCCCCGCTGGGGGTTGGAGAGGCCCTGCAGCTCAATCTCCACGGCGCGCACGGTCTGAAGGCCCTGGAAGCTGGGGAAGGGCTGCAAAGCGGATGCCAGGGCCTCCAAGAGCGCTTTCAGCTCCTGGGCCGCCCTCTCCAGGGCGGCGTCGGCTAGGGCTGAGGCCCGCCAGGGGTCTGCGAGGATGTTCTGTTCCATGGTCTTTCCCTCTCTCCATGCCCCTACTTCTTCAGTCATCTGGTCACTCGGGACCCCCTCGGATTCACAGGGCTGAAGTCACAAATTCCCCCAGGGATGAAAACATCTTTGCGGTTTTCTTAGACTGCGGGCACGCTCGTGCCCGCCCATACCCCCATTCGTTATGCTCAGGGCTACGGCTCACGGGAGACACCTCCTTCGCCTCGCTCAAGGATAGGCTTCGCACCCCCGGCGAGGGCACGGCCCTCTGCACGCCTGCGAGACGGCGGCTATTTTGCTTGCGATGACAGGGGCAAGTCTTTACGGCTTCAAGCCAAGCTGCTCCGCGACCGGCTTCAGCGCCCCTATGACAAAGGTGATATGCTCGTCCACGTCAACGCCCAGCTCCTGGGCGCCTTGGAGAATGTCCTCCCGGCTGACAGAGGCGGCGAAGCGCTTGTCCTTCATCTTGCGCCTGACCGAGGCGGCGTCGGTATCCGAGAGGCTCTTGCTGGGGCGCACCAGGGCCACGGCGGTCACGAAGCCGGAGAGCTCATCCACGGCAAAGAGGGCCTTTTCCATGAGAGATTCGCGCTCTACCCCGGTATGGTTGCCGTGGGACAGGACGGCGCGGACGATCTCCTCGGGGTAACCCCGCTCTCGGAGGATGGCTGCGCCGTAGTGGGGGTGCTGGTCGGGGCTGGGGCACACGTCCCAGTCAAAGTCATGGAGCATGCCGGCGATGGCCCAGGTCTCCTCGTCGCCCGCCAGCTTGCGGGCATAGGCGCGCATACAGGCCTCCACAGCGGTGGCGTGGCGGATGAGCACGTCGCCTTTTGCGTGCTCCTGCAATAGGGCAAAGGCTGATGCACGGTCCACAGGTCACCTCCAGCGACGCAGGATGGAGACAAGGAATGGATATCCTGCCTCCCATGCCTGAGAAGGTTTAAGGAATGGTCAGGCCGGCCCCTTGCTCTCCTGTTGCTGGCGCAGCTCCTCTATCTCCCGGCGCAGTTCCCGCTGGCGGCGGGTCATATAGAAGGCGTAGGCGAAGAAGGCTAGCCAGCTTATGGTGTAGACGGCAAAGAGAAAGGGCAGGTTGGATTCGCCAGGCATAGTGTGCGCTCCCTTAGACAGGTAACCTATTGAAGGTAAGGAGTTCACCCTCACCCCGTTCGCTCCGCTCAGGACAGGCTCTGTTTCCTTCTCCCATCATCCAAGGGAGAGGGGCAAAAGTCGTACGCTCCCGTGAGGAAAGAGTCTCCCTTACTCTCCCTGGCGCAGGGCCTTTACTTCGTCCTCGGCGTTGCGCAGGGACATGCGCTCCCACAGCAGGTAAACGAAGAGGACGGTGAAGGTGAACACCGAGAAGATAAGGGTCACGAGCATACGTGGGTCCAGGGCGTCCCTGGGTGCGGCGGGGCCGATGATCAGCTCCGGGTGGATGTTCCGCCACCATACCACGGAGAAGTAGACGATGGGCACATCAATGAAGCCGATGACGCCCATGATAGCGGAGTAGCGCGCCGCCTTGGCAGGGGTTGGCGCATAAGCCCGCAGCATCAGATAGCCGACGTACAGCAGCCAGAGGATGAGGGAGGTGGTGAGCCGGGGGTCCCAGGTCCACCACACGCCCCAGACCGGCTTGGCCCAGATGGAGCCTGTGATAAGCATGAGGGTGGTGAAGAGCACGCCGATCTCTGCGGCGGAGTGGCCCGCCACGTCCCATTTCCGCTTCCCCGTGACCAGGTAGCCAATGCTGGCGATGAAGACCACGCCAAAGGCCAGAAAGCCCACCCAGGCCTCGGGGACGTGGAAGTAGAAGATGCGCTGGACCACGCCCATGACCTGCTCGGTGGGCGCCCACAGGAAGATAAGGGCCAGGTCGGCAAACATCATGGCGGCGCTGAGGGCCAGGAGCGTCATCCTGACGGTGGCGGAGTCTGCAAGGCCGGCGCGCTGGGCAGCGGCTGCCTGTAGGGGCCTAGTTGTCATGCTATTCCTCCAGAGTAGAGCCAAAGACAAAAGAGGAGACGATTAAGAATATCATATCAAAGGCGATGAGGAGGCCCCACCAGCGCCCGATTTCACCCCAGGGGGCGCCCTCCAGGATGGCGCGGGTGGACTCCACGGCGGCGATGACCACGGGAGAGGCCACGGGCAACAGCAGCACCGGCAGCATAATCTCCCGGGACCGCGTGTTCACAGCCATGGCGGAGAAAAGGGTCCCCACGCCGGCGAAGCCGAGGGTAGCCAAGGCGGCGAGCAGCAGCAGCTTCAGGTCCAGCACAGGGAGGTTGTACAGCACCGCGAAGAAGGGCAGCAGGACAGCCTCCATGACAAGCATGAAGGTGAAGACACCCAGGAGCTTGCCGAAGTAGATGACGTCGCGGCTGACCGGGCAAAGCAGCAGGCCGTCCAGGCTGCCGTTCTCCTTCTCCAGGGTGAAGGAGCGGTTGAAGCCCAGGATACCGGCAAAGGTGAAGGCGACCCATAGGATACCCGGCGCGACGAGGGCAATGACCGCCGGCGAGGGGTCAAAGGCAAAGTTGAAGGTGACCATGGCCAGGAGGGCGAACATGAGGACGGAGGTCACCACGTCCTTGGTGCGCAGCTCAAGGAGCACGTCCTTCCATGCGATAGTCATGATGGGCAGCAGGAAGTCTCTCATGGAGCCGCACCCAGATAGCCGTGGTACGTCTGGCGAAAAGCGCCTGCGTCCAGGCCTTTGGCCTGGGCCTGGTAGGCGATGCGCCCGCCGGAGAGGATGCCCACGGCGTCGGCCTGGGCCAGGCCCCGTTCCAGGCCGTGGGTAGCCATGAGCACTGTGCGCTGGCCTGCGCCCTCGGCCAGGACGCGGTCCAGGAGGGCCAGGGCCTCCTCGTCCAGGCCGGTCTCCGGCTCGTCCAGGAGGAGCACCGGCGGGTCGTGCAGCAGGGCGCGGCAGAGGGAGAGGCGCTTTCTCATGCCGTGGGAAAGGGTGCGCACTCGGGCGTTGAGGAAGCGTGACGCATCAAGCTGGTCTGCGACTGCACCGATGCGGTCTTCCAGCCCATCCACCTGGAACATGCGGCCATAGAAGCGCAGGTTTTCCAGGCCGGTGAGGTCCTGGTACAGCAAAGGGTCGTGGCCTGCGAAGCCAATGGCGCGGCGGGCTGCCGGCCCCTGGCGTCGCGTGTCCAGTCCGGCGATGGCGATGGCGCCCTCGTCGGGGCGGGCCAGGCCGGCGATGCACTTGAGGAGGGTGGTCTTGCCGGAGCCGTTGCCGCCAAAGAGGACGTATCGCTGGCCTGGGACGACGGCCAGATCCAGGCCACGCAGGACGGGGCGGACGCTGAAGGTTTTTGTAAGGGCCGTGACGGCGATGGCGGGCGCAGTCATGCGGGGAGGATGTCAAAGCGCTCCATGAGCTCCTGGGCGATATCGCCAGGCAGGGGAGCGCCGTGCTGTGCTTGGAGCTTTGCCAGCTCTTGGAGGTAGGCGTCGTAGCCGGCAGGCGCGGTGATGCTGAGGAAGCGCACGGGGATATTGGAGGCGTTGGCGTGGGTGTGAGCAACGCCCAGGGGGACGAAGGCCATGGCCCCGGCCCCGGCGGTGACGGTGCGGCCGCCCATGGTTACTGTGAGCTGGCCCTCCAGGACTTGCAGGATTTCGTAGGTCAGGATATGGCGGTGCAGGGGCGGGCCGCTCTTGCCGGGGGCCAGGGTGCATTCCAGGATGGTGTACATGCCGGCGGTGAGCTCGCCGCCGGCCTTCAGGAGCGCCTGCACGTCGCCGTCGGCCAGGGAAAGGCCCTGGCCGGGGGCGATAATGGCTGCAACTTCTGTGGACTGGGTTACGGTGGGGCGTTCCAAGAGTTACCCTTTCAAGTCCTCACCTTGCCTGGTCGTAGGCTTTTAGGAAGTCTTCTCTTGCTATGCCAGCTTGTGTGCAGATGGCCCGCAACGTGGGCGTCTTTATCCTTGGGTGGGCGGGCATGGTGAGCGGAGTTCTGGTGCCATCGGGGTTTTCACGTACCATTGATGATATGCTCATGCGCCCTGACCAGCTTGAAGCCCAAGAGTTGGAACGTCTTGATGACACGCTCTAATGGGGCATCCACAGGGAACCGCTGTGTCAAACATTGACTCCCGCTTCTGCAATGAAGGCTTCCAGGACCTGGGGCGTCTGTCCTATGGCCTCGTCGCCGAAGGTCTCTATGTGGAAGCGGATGGCGGACTTCATGTCGGCCAAGGCTTCTTCATAGGTCTCTCCCTGGCGGACCACTACACCATTGAGGCCCAGGGGGTAGGCGATATACC
>JACQOP010000001.1 GCA_016202485.1 Chloroflexota bacterium
CCAGGATGCCCAGCACGTTTTCCAGCCACTGGGGCCAGGCGAGGGCCCAGAGTCGGCGGGGCACACTGCCAGTGCTGAGGTCTGCAAAAGCGCGGCGTTCGCGCCGGCCATCGCCACGGACGCTTGAGTCAGGAGGGCTACTAACCGTAGCTACGGAGGCGCCGGCTGCCGAGGAGCGGGGGGGAGGGCCAGGGGTTGAGGATTGCCCTCGTGCTTGGTAGCTGGCGTCCCTTGCTGAGGCGCGACCTAAGCTGGGGGCATCTTTTCTACTGGGAGGTTCTTCCGAAGCAGGACTACTACGTTCACCAGGGTCGTCCAAGGGTTACACACTCCTCAACGTCATATCTCAAGGGCAGTTACCATGCGCCAGGGTAAATCTGGGCGCACCATATCATCTTCAAAGAGGAGCGTAAAGGGGCGCCACGCACCAGCATCACCTATTGACTTTCTAAGTAGACAGCACTAGAGTTGCCTCCGTTATTTTGGTGCAAACACACTAATCCAGAGGGAGGCGCTATGGGTAACCTGCTCAGGCTGTCTGGACTAATCACCGGCTTGCTTATCGTGGTAGGCTGTACGTCTACCCCTCCTGCAACCCCGACGCCCACTGTCTCGCCTGCCCTGACCTTTGACGTACAAATAGATGGAAACTCCGATGACATCAACGTCGCATTCCTGGCCTACTTCCCCAATGAGCTGACGGTCCGGCCTGGGGACACCGTGCGCTTCAAGCTGGTGGACACCGGCGAGCCCCACTCCGTAACCATGGGCACTTCCGTGAACGACCTTATAGCCTTCGCAGCCACCAACTGCATACCCGGTCTTGGGGGGGATTGCCCTGGTCTCACGGAGGAGCAGCTCCAGAAAGTAGAAGAGTTCTACCGTATCCTCCCCCCCTTCCTCCCGGAAGGCCCAGGGGACGCCGTCCAGGCTGGGGCGCAGCCCTGCTACCTGACCACAGGTGCGCCGCCAACGCCTGACGCCTGTGCACCGGCAGACCAGACCCAGCCCGCTTTCAATGGCAGGCAAGCATTCTACAACAGCGGCTGGTTGAAGGCAGACCAGGTCTTCACCGTGCAACTAGACGACGACATCGCGCCGGGCGAGTACAGCTACTTCTGCATCCTTCACCGGGAGCTGATGTCCGGCAAGGTCAATGTGGTGGCCAAGGGGACGACGGTGACCAGCCCTGCGGAAGTGACAGCCCAGGCCCAGCAACAAATGGCTGGAATGGTACAACTACTGAAGGCGGCCAAACAGGAAGCGGGACAAGGGGCTGCCATGGGCGGACCTGCATGGGCCGGCACAGGGTCGCCAGAACTGCCCTTCGCTCTAGTGAACGAGTTTATCCCCCATGCCAAGACCATCAAGGCGGGCGAGTCCGTCACCTGGCTGGTCTTGGGCCCCCACTCCATCAGCTTCAACGTGCCCCAGAGCGCAAAAGGAATCCGTATTGACGCTCCCGATGGCAGCATCCACCTGAACCCGGAGGCCTTCATGCCCAGCAACAGCCCGGGGCAAGACCCCACCACGCCCCCAGACCCTTCGGGCGCCCCCACCATCATTGACGCAAGCGCCTGGAACGGCCAGGGGTTCCTGAGTTCGGGCCTTATCCTGTCCTTCCCGCCTGCACTCACAGGCTACCAGTTGAGCTTTGCCAGTCCTGGTACATACACCTACTTGTGCCTGATCCATGACGGGATGGAAGGGACCATCAACGTCACTGCCTAGCCGGACGGGTGGTAGGATGCCGCCGTCGCAACCTCTAGCAACCGCACAACCCGCCTGGCCCGCACGGGGCCAGGCGGGTCTGCTTCGTTTCTGGGCATTTCTTTCCACACTGCTGCTTGCCAGCGCAGTGGCTAGCCTCTAGCGGTCTTCTTGCTGGACGGCATGGATGCCAGATCTTATGGGCTGGCATCCGTTGCAACTGGAGGAGGCACACAGGGGTTGTCCTCCAGTATTAAAGGGCAGAAGGCCTGATCCCGAGTAGCCAGAATGAAGAAATAGGGATTATGCACTTGACTTTATGTTGCGCCGAGCACTAGAGTTCCTTAGGTTTTTATGCAACCACTCAATTGCAAATGGAGGCGCTATGGGTAAGTTGTTGGGACTATACGGACTGTTCGCTGTCCTGCTCCTGGTAGCTGGCTGCACGTCTGCCCCCACTGCAACCCCAACCCCCACTGTCCCGCCTTCCCTAAGTTTTGACGTACAGATAGATGGGAATGCAGACGATATTAACGTTGCCTTCCTAGCATACTTCCCCAACGAGTTGACAGCCCGTCCTGGGGACACCATCCGCTTCAAGCTAGTGGACACTGGCGAGCCGCACTCCGTTACCCTTGGTACGCTGGTGGACGATTTGATGTCCTTTTCAGCCACCCTCTGCCAGCCAGGGCCTGGTGTGGAATGCCCGGCCTTGACAGAGGAAGAGCAGCAGAAGCAGAGAGCATTCTTTGTAATGCTTCCTCCATTTCTTCCTGAGGGGCCTGGGGACGCCATCCAGGCTGGGGCGCAGCCCTGCTACCTGGCAACAGGCGCGCCGCCAACGCCGGACGCCTGCGCGCCGGCAGACCAGGAGCAGCCCGAGTTCAACGGACGGCAGACCTTCTACAACAGCGGTTGGCTGAAGGCAGACCAGGTCTTCACTGTGCAACTGGCCGATGACATCGGGCCGGGCGAATACAGCTACTTCTGTATTCTCCACCGGGAGCTGATGTCGGGCAAGATCAAAGTTGCAGCTAAAGGAACGACGGTGCCGAGTCCTGCGGAAGTGACCGCCCAAGCCCAGCAGGAGATAGCAGGATTGGTAGAAAAGCTCAAGGCAGCGAAGGGAGAATCTGGACGAGTAGCCGCTGCGGGCGGGCCAGCTTGGGCCGGCGCCGGCTCTACGGAACTGCCCTTTGCCCTGGTGAACGAGTTTATCCCTCAGACCAAGACCATCAAGGCTGGAGAGTTTGTGTGGTGGCTGGTGCTTGGTCCCCACACCATCAGCTTCAATGCGCCCCAGGGCGCCAAGGGCATCCGCATTGACGCGCCAGACGGCAGCATCCACCTGAACCCCATGGCTATGGGCCCAACCAACAGCCCTGGGCAGATGCCACCCGACCCGGCAACGCCTGTGTCCGTCATTGACGCCGGCGCATGGGATGGAAACGGCTTCCTCAACTCGGGCCTCGTTGTGGGTCTTATGATGTCGTTCCCGCCGGCGTTAACGGGGTACCAGTTGACCTTTACCACCCCTGGTACGTACACCTACCTGTGCCTGATCCATGACAAGATGGAAGGGACTATCAACGTCACTGCCTAGCCGACCGAGTGGTATGATGCCGCCCTCACCACATTTATCAAGTGTGCAACCCGCCTGGCCTCCTAGGGGCCAGGCGGGTTTGCTTCGTGTTTTTGCTTTCCTACCAACACTCCTCGTCATCGGGGCCATTGGGGTAGCCTTGCTGCTGGGCAACGAGGACGCCGATGCAATGACCTCTGCAACCGCTGGGACTGGCCCACAGGGACTGTCCTCCAGCCACGAGGGGGCTGAAGGCCTTGTCCTGGCCGGTCAAAACGAAGAGAGCGTTACGGCAAGGGGCTTCTGCACCCCAGAGACCCCGGTGCGCAGCTACGAGGTACTGGCTATCAAGGTGGACATCACCCTGAACCGGTACCTGGACCACGACCCCCAGGGGCGGATGTATGTGTTGGCCCAGGACCTGGCAAGGGTGCGTGCCGAAGAAGCCCAGAACGCGCGGGCGAGGGGCGACCTGACGAGGTCTGCCGTGAGCCTGGGCCTGCAAGGGGACGCCATCCAACCCCTGACGCTGCGGGTCAACCAGGGGGAGTGCTTGCGGGTGCAGTTTACCAATGCGCTGGAGGACGAGCCAGCCAGCCTTCACCTGCATGGTTCAAGCCTGTACGTGGCCGCCGACAAAAGCCCGGCTATTGCCGCGAACCCCAGGGGAACGACCTACCCTGGGGAGCGTGTCCTCTATGAGTGGATGGTGCCCTTGGACCAGCCGGAGGAAACCCACTACTTCCATAGCCACGGGGACACCCGCGTCCAGACGGGCCACGGTTTGTTTGGCGCAGTCATCGTAGAACACAGAGGCTCCCTACATCTTGACCCCCGCACAGGGGGAGAGGCCCAGACTGGATGGGATGCCATCATCCAGCCTGTGGACGGCCCGGCCTTCCGGGAGTTTGTCCTGTACTATCACGAGATCGGCCATGAGAACTACCAGTTCCTGGACAAGGCCGGCGCTTATGTGCCGTTGGTGGATCCCTTCACCGATGCGTACCGCCCCGGGGCACGGGCATTGAACTACCGCAGCGAGCCCTTTCTCAACCGGCTTCGCCTGCAGGAATCCCTTTTTGGAGAAATGGACAAGTCTTCGGCGTACAGCTCCTATGTCTTTGGCGACCCAGCGACGCCCATCCTGCGCAGCTACTTAGGCGACCCGGTGAAGGAGCGGGTGGTGCACGGCGGGTCCGAGGTGTTCCACGTCCACCACGTCCACGGCGGCTCCATCCGGTGGCCGAAGCAGCCGGGGGCAGAAGAAGTAGAGATTGCGAGAGGGCTGGACAAGCTGCCGCCCCTGCTCCCAACAGCTTCGGAACGCATTGACTCCCAAAGCATGGGGCCTTCGGAGAGCTTTGACGTGGAACACGAGTGCAATAGCGGGGGCTGCCAGCAAAGCGCCGGCGATTTCCTTATCCACTGCCACATCGGCCACCACTACTTTGCGGGCATGTGGGGGCTGTGGCGGGTCTACAACACTGCACAGGACGGGGCGGTCTCTACCGACACCTTGCAGCCCCTGCTGGAACTGCCTGACCGCCAGGACGGCGTCTTGCCTGCGGTACCATCCACACTGCTTCCGGGCCGGACGGTGGACTGGCAGGGCCTCCAGATGACCATTGCGCCGGAAGGCCTGGCAGCATGGGTGGAGCGCCAGTTGCCGCCCCAGGGCAAACCGAAGGGTTACGATGCATCAGTGCTGGACTGGGAGAAACAGGGCGACCTGTACCTTAACGAACGGGAGACGGAGTACGCCTGGCCCGGATACGCCTCGCCTGCTCCAGGCACCAGAGTTCCCATCCTCTTTGACCCGCTCACGGGGAAGCTGGCCTATCCCTTTTTGCGGCCTCACCTGGGCAAACGCCCCCCCTTTGCGCCGGGGCACGGCCCTGCGCCTTATCTGGACCCCATCACCAACGGCGCAGACCCTCCAATGCCTGGGGACAATGGCCCTGGCAGTATTTGCCCCACAGGCACGCAGGTGAAGAGCTTTGTTATCCATGCCATCACCCTGCCCTTGAGCCTGAACGATGCCTTCAGCATTGTTGACCCAGGAGGGCAACTCTTTGTGCTGAAGAGCCAGGAGGAGGCGGTACGGGCCAGCGGCGCCCTCAAAACGCCCCTGGTCATACGGGCTAACGCCCAGGAGGACTGTGTAGACATCCTCTTGAAAAGCGAGCTGGAGAACAGCCCTGCTGGAGGCAAACTGAGCAAGGTCAACCTACATATCCACTTTGCCCAGTTTGATGTCCAGGCCAGCGATGGTGTGGTCGCAGGGTTCAACTACGAGCAGTCTGTCCGGCCATTCAGAGAGGAAGGAGAGATCATCGCTGTCTCTGTTCCGGCAGGGGCTGACCGGGTGACTCTGGCCAGCGCCGAGCGCTTTCATCCAGGAACACTGGTGGGGGTAGGGATGGACCAAGACGAAACCTTTGAGATACGGCGCATCAAGGAGGTGCTGGGAGACGTGCTGGTATTTGAGGAACCGCTGAGCTATCCCCATGAGGCCAGCGAAATAGTGAGCACGGAGTTTGTGCGCTACCGCTGGTATCCGGACGTGCAGTTTGGCACAGCCTACTTCCATGACCACGTGGACGCCATCAACTCCTGGCGTCACGGGCTGTACGGGGCGTTCATCGCCGAGCCGCCGGGGTCTACGTACCGGGACCCTGTGACCGGTCAGCCGGTGGAGAGCGGCCCCATCGCCGATATTCTCACGACGGCGCGAGTGTCCGCAGACGTGATGGGCAGCTTCCGAGAACTGGTGCTGTTCCTCCATGATGAGAACCCTCTATCCCACGTGGGACGCTCCACAGGAAGCGCCTTCAACCTGCGAGTGGAGCCCCTGGGGAGGCGCGGGGGCGACCCTGCGGCCCTCTTCAGCAGCCAAACCCACGGTGACCCCGCCACACCCGTCCTGCAGGCGTATGTGGGAGATCCCATTATCCTGCGCGCCCTGGCAGGTTCGGCCAACGAGGTGCACACCCTGCACGTGGACGGCCACTGGTTCCGTGTGGAGCCCCACAGCAGCACATCGCCGCCAGTAAACACCGTCCACCTGGGGATCTCCGAACGATACGACCTGGCGCTGCCTGCGGCAGGGGGCGTACAGGGGCTGCCTGGGGACTACCTCTTCTACAACGGGCGCATCCGCAAGCTAGCAGAGGGAAGCTGGGGCATCCTGCGGGTGTTGGAGCAGACGTCCACGGGGCCGATTTTTGCTCTGCCGGGCCGCGACGGAGCAGCCATGTCCCAAACAGGCCCGTTGTGCCCTGAGGGCGCGCCACAGAAGCAATTTGCCGTATCTGTGGTGGAGACGCCCTTGCCCATGTTGCGGGGAGCCACAGGTAAGGTCTACGTGCTAGCAGGGGATAAAGGGGCGGTGTTGGACGGTACAAAGGAGGCTGAACCGCTGGTGCTGCGCGCCGGCGTGGGCGACTGCATCACGGTGGCCCTGACCAATGAGACGCCCCAGGGGACGGTCACCTTCCACGTGGACATGCTGGCCTATGACCCTCATACCAGCGGGGGGATAGAGGCAGGATACACCACGCCACCGGGGGTCGCACCAGGAGAGACAAGCACCTTTACCTACTACGCCCACCCGGATATTGGGGAGACGGTGACCCTGGTGCGGGACTGGGGGGACGTGCTGCGCAACCCCGGCCTGGGGCTGTACGGGGCCATCATCATCGGCCCGGCGGGGGCCGTCTACCGCCACCCGGTGACGGGGGAGGACATTTCTGATACGTCATCGTGGCAGGCGGACGTGTACCCTCTGAGTGGCGCACCCTATCGCAGCTATGCCTTGTTCTTCCAGGACGAGGACGACACCATTGGCACTCACCGGATGCCCTATACGACGAAGGTGCAAGGAGTGGTAGGCATTAACTACCAGGCAGAGCCGCTGGAGGACCGGCGGCTGATACAGGCAGACAGCGCGGCCCTGTACCGGGCCGGCCGCCTGGGGGACCCACACACACCCCTGCTCCAGGCCTACGCAGGCGACGTAGTGAAGCTCCACGTCATTGTACCCTGGAGCGAGCAGAACCAGGTCTTTACGCTTGAAGGGCACCGCTGGCCCCTGGAGCCAGGCCTCCCTGGGACCAACCTGGTCAGCTCGGTGCAGGTTGGAGCGTTAGAAGCGGTCACGCTGACGCTGGCTGACGGCGCAGGAGGCCCTGGACGGATGCCGGGCGACTACCTGTACGGCGACCACAGGGAGCCATACCGCGAGGCCGGCCTGTGGGGGATATTCCGGGTGCTGTCCCTAGAGGCGGCGGATGGGACAGACCTGCGTCCCTTGATCGCGCCTGGGGAAACCGAGGGCGCTGGGAACACGGAGGAGTTCAACCGGCTAGTCATCCTTGGAGGTGTGTTCTTGACGACGCTGGCGGCGGCAGGCCTGGGCGTCGTTATAGCATGGCGAGCTAGGAGACATCCTCGGATGTAGGGGAGGAACCCTGGATTACAGAAATGGCGCCCGCAAGGGGATTCGAACCCCTGGTCTCCACCTTGAAAGGGTGGCGTCCTAGGCCTCTAGACGATGCGGGCTTTGTTATGGATAGATGGCGGGATAGTCCAAGCCTACCTTGTCCGGCAGATTAAACATCAGGTTCATGTTCTGGATGGCCTGGCCGGCCGCACCCTTGATCAGGTTATCTATACAGCTTGTCAGGACCAGGCGGCCCGTGTACTTATCCACAGCAGGATGGATGATACAATCGTTGTTGCCCCAGGTCTGCTTGGTCTGAGCGGGGGCCGAGGCCACCTTCACGAAGGTCTCGCCTTCATAGAAGTCCCGGTAGAGGGCCAGCAATTCCTCCTGCCCTTTCTTGCCGGCAGGCAATGCCCCGGCCTTGGGCCACACGTAGCAGGCGGTGAAGATGCCGCGGGTCATGGGGACCAGATGGGGAACGAAGGTAATGCGGAAGTCCTTGTCCCCAGACATGCGCTCCAGCTCCTGGGTGATTTCCGGCAGGTGGCGGTGGCCGTCCAGACCATAGGCCTGGACGTTCTCGTTGACCTCGGAGTAGTGGTTTGTCAGGTTCAGGGTGCGGCCGCCGCCGGAGACGCCGGACTTGCTGTCCACGACGATGTCATGTTCCACGAGGCCATGCTTGATCAAGGGGGCCAGGGCCAAGAGCGCGCCCGTGGGGTAGCAGCCGGGGTTGGCGACCAGATTGGCGGCGGCAACCTCAGAGCGGTTGAGCTCAGTGAGGCCATAGACAGACTCTTCCAGGAGGTCAGGGGCCGGATGGACCGCCTTGTACCACTGCTCGTAGACCTGGGCGTCCTTGAGGCGGAAGTCGGCGCTGATGTCCACCACCTTGAGGCCCTGGTCCAGCAGGGGAAGGATGACCTCGGCGCTGGCCTTATGGGGCAGGGCGGAGA
>JACQOP010000033.1 GCA_016202485.1 Chloroflexota bacterium
CCCAATAGGATTGCAGCGTTGCCGCCCAGGAGGGCGGCGTGGTCTGACTCGGAGAGGTCTGCGGCCAAGGCCTGGGCAAGCACCCGCTTGGGAGACAACAAGGGGAAGTCGGAGCCGAAGAGGACACTCCCGGGCCGCATGAGCTTTGGCCCGAGGGTAAAGACATCGCGGCGGTAGAGGAAGGGGGACGCCGCCGTATCCACGTAGGCATTTGCCAGGGAGCGGCGCACCTCAGGCATGAGGGCGTAGAAGGGGAGGCCGCCGCCCCAGTGGGCGCAGACGATGGGGTCGTCCGGGTACTGCTGGATGAAGGCCATCAGCATGGCAGGTGTCACGGTACCCTTGCCGGGGTAGGCGTGGCCCACCGGCTCCGAGGCGTGGGTAAGCACCACGAGTTTCAGCCCTCGGGCAAGCTCCATAAGCGGCCCCATGACTGTGCGGTCGTCCAGGCGGAAGCCCTGGGTATCCGGGTGCAGCTCGCCGGCGCCTCTGGCCCCCTGGCGGGCGCATCGCTCTGCCTCACGCAGGGCGGGCTCGCCCCAGGCGGGGTTGACGGAGCAGAAGGGGATGATGCGCCGGGGGTAGCGGTCGGCGGACTCCAAGAGGTAGTCATTGGCCTCCTTAGCGGTGTCCAAATCAGTCCAGCCCATGCCCAGGGCCACCGCTGCATCCAGGCGGGCTTCGTCCAGGGCAGCTACCAGCTCTTCTGCCGAGGCCATGGGGGAACGCGGGTCCGAGAACAGGTCCCGCAAGGTGGCGTCCCGCTGGAGGTACTGGTCACGGCGCTCCTGGAAGGCCGGCGGCAGGATGTGGGTATGGAAGTCTATGGGCATGGGGAGCACAGTGGGTTAACGGCTTTCCTTTGAACGCAGACCTGCCAAAACATCAGCAATGCCAACAAGTTCCTCTGGCCTCTGGTCGCTCCAGACACCCAGTCCGAGACGTAAGGCTGACTCTGCTTGAGAAATGCGGAGCAACCGTTGCATAGAAATGCTATTCCTTCTTAGCCACCTGGAGACATCTTTCCACGGCAGTTCCGGCTGGCTGGAAGCGATTTTTAGTGTATAAGCTACGGCCTCTCCACAGTACAGGAGATAGCCGTTAGCAGCCAAGAAGACGAAGGTTGCCGTCAAAGCCGTTCGCTTGTTGCCGTCTTGAAGGCAATGGTTGTTCGTTAGGGAGCGGAAGAGGGCCGCCCCTTTATCAAAGACAGTAGGGTACAAGTAGCGGCCAAAGAAGGTCTGCTGGGGTTCTGCCAGGGCAGACTCCATGAGATTGCGCCCGTGTGCAGCCCCCAAATACTGAAAGGCTGGCATCGGGTCCGGGTAGTCCGGGTACAACTCCGATGCCAGCCTGTAGACGGTGCTTTCTATGTCAGCCCGTGTCAGGAATATGTACGTTCGCCTAGTAATGTTCCAGTTCCCTCAAAGCCTCTCCATGAATGACAATGGCGAGTTTCGTGAGACGACTTATCATTTCAGAGCGCTCTTCAGGCGTACCTGTGGTCAGGATGCGCTGTATCTCTTTCATGATGTTTCCCTCGGGCATGGAGGCCAGGGGCCTTTTAATAGTCTTGACCATTCGGCGTCATCCTGTTCCTGTATGGCGGATTCAATAATAGCACAAAAATGGCCACAGCGTGGGGCTTTTCCTTTCAGGGAAGCCCTCCCCCGCATGGACACTCCTCTGCCGCCGTTGCTATAATCAGAGCGCCAACTAAGGAGGTGTCATGGTCTCTGCTGCGCGCGGCTCCAAGAGGGCGGCGGTATCCGCTCCACATCATCCCAAGGTCCATCCGAATGGCGCGGCCAGTTCCGCCACCTTCAGCTACCAGCAGTTGCGGGAGAAGGCGCGGGCTATACGCCGGGACATTCTCATTAGTATCACCGAAGCTGCCAGCGGCCACCCCGGCGGCTCACTGTCCGAGACGGATATCCTGGTGGCCCTCTACTATGGCGTCCTGCGCCACGATCCCCAGAATCCCGCCTGGCCGGACCGCGACCGCTTTATCCTGAGCAAGGGCCATGCCTGCCCCGGCCTTTACACTGTGCTGGCCCACCGGGGCTACTTTCCCAAGGCCGATCTGAGCACCTTCCGCAAACTGGGCAGTCACCTCCAGGGCCATGCCAAGATAGGCACGCCTGGCGTGGAGATGTCCTCCGGCTCCCTGGGCCAGGGGCTTTCCTTCGGTATCGGTGTGGCGCTGGCAGGACGGCTGGACAAACGTCCCTATCGCACCTACGTGCTGCTGGGCGACGGCGAATGCGATGAGGGCCAGGTGTGGGAGGCGGCGATGGCGGCGGCCCACTACAAAGTGGACACGCTGACGGCCATTGTGGACCGCAACGGCGTCCAGAACGACCGCCACACCGATGAAGTGATGCAACTGGAGCCGCTGGCCGCCAAATGGCGGGCCTTTGGCTGGCGAGTGCTGGAGATTGACGGGCACAGCTTTCCAGCCCTGCTGCGGGCCTACCACCAGGCCCAGGAAACCAGTGGCCAGCCCACGGCCATCATTGCCAGGACGGTCAAGGGCAAGGGCGTCAGCTTTATGGAGGGCAATCCCGCTTTCCACGGTCGCGCGCCCACCAAGGAGCAGCTTGCCCAGGCCATGGGGGAGCTGGGCTTCTCTGGGGCCGAGGTTGCCGCTGCCATGAAGGAGCTTGGCTTCCCAGAGGCCAAGATTGCCGAGTGGACGGGGCCGATGAAGTAGCCTGTTTTATGCTTCGGCTCACTGCCGCAGGATGAGAGTCCTCTACCCGTAACTCAAACACCCTACCCTGAAAGGTTTTCGCTTACGATGGTAACTCGCCCCACTGCTGTGACCCGTGAGGTCTTCGGCCAGACGCTTCTGGCGTTAGGGAAGGAAGACCCAAACATTGTTGTCGTGGGCGGCGACCTGAACATCTCCACCTTTGCGCACCTCTTTGGCAGGGAGTTTCCGGAGCGCTTCTTTGACCTGGGGCCGGCAGAGCAGAACATGATGAGTATGGCGGCGGGGTTTGCCTTCAGCGGCAAAATTCCCTTCGCCAACACCTTCGCGGTTTTTGGCACGGGGCGCCCCTACGACCAGATACGGGTGGGTATCGCCCAGGCGGGGGCCAACGTGAAGATCCTGGGCAGCCACTCGGGCATCAGCGTGGGCGAGGATGGCGTGTCCGCCCAAGCCATTGAAGATATTGCGCTGATGTGCGCTCTGCCTGGCTTCAATGTCATTGTGCCCGCGGACGGGCCGGAGACGGCGCAGGCGGTACGCGTCGCCACTAGGGAGCGCGGCCCCTTCTACATCCGGGTCTCACGCTCAGCGACGCCCGTTGTCCATACCGACGGCTACCAGTTCCGCCTTGGGAAGGCTGAGACCCTGCGCCAGGGGTCTGACCTTACCATCATTGCATGCGGCGTCATGGTGGCTCCCGCCCTGGACGCCGCCGAAAGCCTAGCCAGGACGGGGGTACAGGCCAGGGTCCTGAACATTGCCACGCTCCAGCCCTTGGATAAAGAGGCCATCCAACAGGCGGCGCAGGAGACGGGGGGGATTGTCACGGCGGAGGAGCACTACATCAACGGCGGCCTGGGCAGTATGGTGGCGTCGGCAGTGGCCCTGGGGCGGCCTGTGCCGGTGGAGATGGTGGCGCTGCACCGGTATGCGGAGTCGGGAACGCCGGCCCAACTCCTGTCCAAGTACGGCCTGACTGCTACGGATGTGGAGCAGGCGGCGCGGCGTGTGCTGGGGCGCAAGGCGTCATCAGGGGGCCGGTAGCGCCGGTCTTTCGGAAATTCAACTGTGCTACAATGCTGTAGCGTTGCTGGTACAGGCCTATGCGCACCGAGATAGCGGAGGTCGCCAATGGTCGCCACCGGCATTCTTCAACAGTTTCCCCTCTTTTCTCACCTCAGTCCAGCGCTCCTTGCAGAACTTGCGCCTCACATGCCCTTGAGGCGCTATCACGGGGGACAGGTCATCTTTCACCAAGGGGATACTGGGACATCGCTTCACATCATTCACACGGGCCGGGTGAAGATCGTTGTACTCGCGGAAGAAGGCCAAGAGCTTCTCGTTACCCTGCTGGAAACGGGGGACTTCTTTGGTGAGCTGGCCCTCCTGGATGGCAATCCACGGTCGGCCAGCGCAGTGGCGCTCACCGACACCGAAACATATACCCTGGACCGCTCGGACTTCCATGCTTTCCTCCGGGGGTCCCCTGACGCGGCCATCGCCCTGTGTGTCGCTGTGGGGGAGCGCCTTCGCACGGTGGACCACCGCTTAGCAGAATGCGCTTTTCTTGACCTGCCTCACCGCCTTGGGAGACAGCTTCTGTACTTGGCGCAGCGCTATGGCCGTGAGACGGCTGAAGGCGTTCTCCTGGATTTACCATTGAGCCAGCGGGAACTGGCGGGTCTCATTGGTGCAAGCCGCCAAGGTGTCAACAAAGCGCTGTCCCAGTGGGAGGCAGAGGACGTCCTGCGGCGCACCGGCCATACTCTCCTGTTGCTCCGCCCTGAAAGGCTCAGAGAGCCCTAGCTGTCGCCAAGATGACACGTGGGCTGTCGTCCTGTTGCTATCCACCAACGCCTTCACCCACTACCCTGGGTGCATCGCATTTCGGCGATGTGCTGCCACCTTAGAACACACACAAGGAGGGAACTATGCCTATCTATCTGGACCATCACAAGGTACCTCAGATGACGCCGCAGCAGACCCAGCAAGTTGTAGCGGATATCAAGGCCGGAAAGGTTACTAACGGCATCAAGCCCCTGAACGGGTTTATCGGCGCCAATGATGCGTGGTGCCTGATTGAAGCGCCTAACCCTCAGTCCGTTCATGACCTGCACAAGGCCGCCTATGGCCTTGACCTTGGGCGGGGTGACGTGGTTGAGGTGAGCAAACTCGTCTAGTCCATTTGCACCGCCCTTTCATGCAGCACACCTGTCGTACGTAGAGGCGCCCGTCCACTTTTCCTGGGCGGGCGCTTTGCATGGGGTTTGAGGGAGTTTCCCTCAACATCACAAGTCCACTTGAATGCAGACGCCAGGAGCATCTATAGCTTCTTGCCAAGGTACGGCCTGACTGCTACGGATGTGGAGCAGGGGGCGCGGCGTGTGCTGGGGCGCAGGGCCGCGAGAACATAGCTTCTTGGCATAGAAAGCCCCTCAACCTTGACGATGCCCCCTCCCATGCCCATAATGGCTCCAAACCCATTAGAAGGAGACGAACGTGGTAACTGAACGCACCGGCGTCTACAAGGTACGCAACAACCCCCTGACCCTTCTGGGCAACGAGGTGAAGGTGGGCCAGAAAGCGCCTGGTTTCTCGCTGCCAGCGCCCAAGAACCAGACTGTGTCCCTGGAAGCCACTAACGGCAAGACCCGGGTTATTGCCGCTGTGGTCTCCCTGGACACAGGCGTCTGTGACCGGGAGAGCAAGGCCCTGAATGAGATTGCCAAGGAGCTGCCCAACGTGGAGTTCCTGGTGGTCAGCAAGGACCTCCCGGCTGCTCAGGACCGGTGGTGCGGCGCTACCGGCGTCGCCAACATCAAGACCGCCTCGGCCTACCGGCACGACGCCACCTTTCCCACGGACTACGGCGTCCTGGTGAAGGAGACCAGCCTGCTGGCCCGTTCCGTCTTTGTGGTGGATGCCAGCGATGTGGTCCGGTACGTCCAGTACGTCCCCGACTTGCTGGAAGAGCCCAACTATGAGGCCCTGAAGGAGGCGGCAAAGAAGGCGGCCGGCGGGTAACCCTTTGTTCTTCTACTGTGTACTGGAACTGGACGGACTTTTGTAAGTCCGTCCAGTTTATTATAAGCCCCATGGGTCAGATAGGGGGTTTCTCTCGCATACAGGGCGTCATTTCCTTCTGCCGTCTTCCGCCCCCTGCTATAATGTCCCTACTTTCTAGAGTGGGTAGGCCAACAACATTGAACATCTCCTTCATTGGCGGAGGCGTCATGGCCGAGGCCATCCTCCGGGGTATTCTGAGCAAGGGCATTGCCGCGCCACAAGAGGTGTGCGTTGGCGAGCCGGTGGAGGCGCGCCGCCGCTATCTGTCCCAGGCCCACGGCGTCAAGACGACTGCCGAGAACAAAGAAGCCGCCCGCCGGGGGGACATGGTCATCTTCTCCATCAAGCCGCAGAGCCTGCCGGAGGTGTCATTGGAACTGGCAGGCAGCCTGCGTAAGGACCAGACGGCCCTGTCCATCATCGCGGGGGCTACTATGCGGACCCTGACCAACGGGCTGGGCCACCAGGCCGTCATTCGCGTCATGCCCAACACGCCTGCCCAGATAGGTGCGGGCATGAGCCTGTGGATTGCCGCTGAGCCAGTGCCTGCCGATGCCCGCCAGACGGCTGCCGCCATTCTGCGTACCCTGGGCGAGGAGAAAGAAGTCCACGAGGAAAAGTACCTGGACATGGCGACGGCCCTGAGCGGCAGCGGCCCGGCCTACGTCTTCCTGTTCATAGAGAGCCTGATTGACGCAGGGGTGTACATGGGCATGTCCCGGGACATGGCCCGGGCCGTGGCTGTCCAGACGGTGCTGGGCAGCACGCGACTGGTGCAGGAGACGGGGAAGCACCCGGCGGAGCTGCGGGACATGGTGACCTCGCCCGGGGGCACCACTGCGGAGGCCCTGCGGGCCCTGGAGGAGGGGGGCTTCCGGGCTACGGTGCTACGGGCTGTTGTGGCAGCCTATGAGAAATCCAAGCGCCTGGGGGAGCAAACGTGAGAGAGCTTATCGGCTTTGTGGGGACCGTCCTGTACATCGCCATCTTTGCCCGGGTGATCCTGAGCTGGATCCCCGTGTCGCGAGACAACCCCCTGGTGCAAATGGTATTCCTCGTTACCGAACCGATCCTTGGGCCCATCCGGCGGGTGCTGCCCTCCACCGGATATATTGACCTCAGCCCGATGATAGCCCTGATCCTCATCCTCATTGTGCAGTCTATTTTGCTGCAACTGGTGTAGCGGTCAGCCTCCGCCATTCAGTTTCTGCAACGCCTCTGCTTCCGTCAGCCCTTCCACTTCTACTACCTTGTCTCGGGAGGCTGCGCCCCGCACCACGCGGATGCGGCTCTTGGGAATGCCCAGGCGCTCCGCCAGCAGGGCTTCCAGGGCTGCGTTGGCCCTCCCCTCCACAGGGGGCGCGGCGACACGGGCTTGGATCACGCCATCGGCGACGCCGGTGATGGCGCTGGCCTTGGCGTTGGGCTGGACGCGGACCCGGATGCGGGCAGAGGGCATGGACTCAGTGTACCACTGGCCAGGAGGGGAGGCGCCGGCATCCGGTCTCCTACACGCCGGCCAGGATCTGCCTTGCCGCTACAAGTATCATGACTACCGACAGGGTGACGACAACCACGCGCTGGTTGACACGTGACAAGAGGTAGACCCCCATTTGCGCACCTACCAGTGCACCCAGGCCCAGCAGTCCTGCCTGTACCCAGCCATCCAGGTATTCGCCCATCAGCACCCGCGTCAGCAGCGCTACGCCGGAGGTGGGTACCACGACGAACAGGGCAGTCGCGTTGACTACCCGGGGCGGCATCTTGAGAAGGAAGGTCAAGGCGGGGACGTGGATGACGCCGCCGCCGATGCCGAAGAAGGAACCAATGAACCCTCCCAGGGGCCCGACGATGCCGAGGAGCAAGGTACTGACATAGAACTTGTGGGCGGAGCCTTTCCGCTCGTGGATTTCCCGGTTGGGGTCATGGTCACTGGGATGAAAGGGTACGGGCCTGGTGCTGCGCCACAGGACATAGAGGGAGCCCAGCAGGAGCATGACGCCGAACAGAAGGACAAAGCTGCTGCGGCTGACGTTGGAGGTAGCCAGAGCGCCTGCGACGGCGGCGGGGATAGAGCCAGCGCCCAGGATAAAAGCGCTCCTGGCGTCAATGCGGCCGGCCCTGAGATTGCCCATGGTGGCAGATGCAGCCACGATGAAGACGACGGTGAGGGAGATGCTGGAGATGGTCCCTGGGGATGCTTCTTGAAAGAGGAGGAGGAGGACCGGCACGAGGATAGAGCCGCCGCCCAGTCCCAGCAGGCTGCCCAGGGTTGCCACGCTAAACCCCATGAGGGGGAGCAAGAGAATATACAGGGGTGTAAGATAGGGCATTACAGATAAAGGCCAGGTAAAAGGGCTGCTCCCGACTTCCTGGGACGACAAAACAGGAGG
>JACQOP010000042.1 GCA_016202485.1 Chloroflexota bacterium
CACCGTGGACTTCCGCAACACCGTGGTCATCATGACCAGCAACCTGGGCACCGCGGACCTCAATCGCCAGGCCGTGGGCTTCCTCAGCGGGCGGGACAGCCGCACCGAGCGCGAGCGCCTGCGGGGGTCTGTGGAGGACGCCCTGAAGAAGGCCTTCCGCCCGGAGTTCCTGAACCGCATAGATGAAATCGTCGTCTTTGACCCCCTGACCCAGGAGCAGATTGAGTGCATCGTGGACCTGATGATGGGCGACGTGCAAAAGCGCCTGGCCGAGCGGGGTGTCACGGCGGAGCTGGCGCCGGCGGCCCGGGCCTGGCTGGCCAAGGAGGGTTTTGACCCCGCCTTTGGCGCGCGGCCCCTGCGCCGGGCCATCCAGCGCCATGTGGAGAACCCTCTGTCCAAGGCCATCCTGGCGGGGCAGTACCCCGCCGGCAGCCGCGTGGTGGTGGACGCCGGCGATACCGGCATCGCCATCCGCAAGGCGGAGGAGGCGGTGGGCGTGGGGAGGTAGGCGGACGCCAAACGATAGGCTGCTTGCGCCAGAGGTGCGCGAACTGGCCAGCGGCCTATGGTAGTATGTATCCGAATCTTCCAAGGAAGTGAGTCACATGGCGACAACCAAGCGATTTGATAAGAGTGCCATTGCTAGAGCCAGGGCTCTAACCGCTTTTGTGGAGGAAATGGAAGATACCAAGCAAATGGCCTTAGAAGCTCTCAGCGTCTATCGCGAGCCAGTTGGGACTATAGAAGAGTTACGGGGTGAGGTAGATGAAGAGCTGAAAGGATTCTCTTTGAGCGAGTACATCATCAGGGAACGGCAAGCACGCTTGTAGATGCCTGCCTTCTATCTTGACACCTCTGCCCTCGTCAAACGCTACCTCACGGAGCAAGGGAGTGAGGTCGTAGATTCCCTGTTTCAGCCTGAATCCCAGAGCGACCTCTTGACTACCTTCTATTTGACGATCCTTGAGATACACTCCGCGATAACCAGACTTGCAAAGGGTGGCCAGCTTAGACAGCGTATGGCCGACCGGATTCTCAGCAAGTTCCGTCAGGATGTGGACGACCGCATTCTGGTGCTGCCGATCAACAACCAAATAGGACGGTTGGCGTTATTAGTCGTGCGGGACTACAAGCTCCGCGCCGCTGATGCGCTACATCTCGCAACCACGCTCAACTACCGGTCGTATTACTCCGAAGTCACCAATGTATTCGTCGCCAGCGACGGCGAACTCTTGGAAGCCGCCAAACTTGCGAACCTGGCTATTCTTGATCCAACGGACTCCGCTGCCGGCGAACAACTAGCCGCTCTGCGGGCTTAGCACAGTTCAAGACCATCGTTGCCAGTACCCGCCCGGCAGCCGCGTGGTGGTGGACGCTGGCCCAGAGGGTGGGCCGGCCTTCCGCAAGGCGGGAGCGAGGTGGGGGTGTGGGGTAATTGCCACAAAGGGTGGGGACAATGTAACGGCTGACCCCACCCTTTGTGCAGTCATGGGACGCGTGGTAAACTGGTCTAGGACATAATGCAGAACCAAAGGCTCCACAAATATGCCTATACCTGAAACACAACTGGAAACCTGGGCATACCAAGGCTCTACAGCTACGGCGAGTCACGTGTACCACGCCATCACTAACGCCCTTAAGAATCCCATGTCATCCTTAGACGGAAGAGACTTTGAGGTCTACCTACAAGGTTCATATCGAAATGATACTAATATTCTTCCAGATAGCGATGTGGATGTCGTCCTCCAACTAAATGAGACTTTTGAGTTTGATATTTCCCGGCTTACTCCGCAACAGCAATACAGCTATAGACAGAATACGCACCCTGTCCAATACTCATTTCCGGATTTCAAGCGAGACGTGATATCAGCTTTGATAGCTACATTTGGAACAAGAGCGGTAAAACAAGGGAACAAATCCATCAAAGTTACTGTAGCAAATTCGAGTGTCCCCTGTGACATAGTACCATGTCTCCAATTTAGACGGTTTCTCCAGCCGCATTACTATTTCCCACCTCAATATGCCACAGGGATTGTTTTCTACAGTTCCGATGGACGTAACAGAATTGTCAGCTATCCAATTATCCACTACGATAATGGAGTGGCAAAAAACGGTAGAACCAACGGACGATTCAAGCCGACGGTTCGCATGTTCAAGGGAGCAAGAAATTTTCTTACTGAAACTAACCGATTACCTCCACAAATAGCACCATCACATTGTATTGAGTGCTTGGCTTACAATGCACCTGATCAATACTTCACTGGGAATTATGAGGAGACATTTTGCAATATAGTGAACTGGGCTTTGAAAGTAGACCCTCAGTCTCTTACAACGCAAGATGGTTATTATTACTTAATAGGCGAATCTGAGCAGCAATGGCGACTACAAGCAGAACAGCAATACATCTCTTCGCTCGTGAAACTCTGGAATAATTGGTAGAGGCATCATGCATTCGTACTCCGTGGACTCCAATGAACACGAGAAGACCATAGCTGTTCTAGCCGCCTTTGCTGTCCTATTGGCTTGGCTCGTCAGCTTGGGTGCCAACCTAGTTCACCTTCCCTCTTACTGGTGGGTTTCTGCCCCTTCAGCCATGAGCATATTCTGGGGGCTATACGCTTTGTTCGACAAGCGATTATGGAAATGGTCATTGCTGCAAAAGACGGGGTGGATCAAGACTCCTGATCTTAATGGTCTATGGGAAGGGAAACTCGAATCAAGCTTCTTTGAGGGGTCAGGACATCCTATTCGAGCTACTCTAAGAATAAGCCAGACCTGGACGAGAATCGGCGTGTTGCTGGAAACGTCTACGTCAAGCGGACGGAACATGACTGGCGCAATCATCCTTGATGAGCTTCGTGGCCCGGAGCTCACCTATGAGTTCCAGGGGGATCCTGGAGCTCTAGCCCCTAACACAATGCATGTTCATAGGGGCACGGCGCGGCTCTTTCTGAAGGCTGAAGACTTAAGTCAGGTATTGGCAGGAGAATATTACACCGGCCGGGATAGGCAGACTTTCGGCACGTTGAGCTTTACAAAAACGCAATGACTTCCATGCGTTATTCTTATCGCTAGCGCCTTCTCGCTAAGACCCGATGTCCCTTTTAGCAACGCTGCGCCTTCGCCTCATGCATCTGGGAGAGGTATGTGGTATAACTACGCCAGGGAGGTCATCCACAGGCGCACCCATGGGCATCACCTACATAGAGGGGACCGTCCGTGGCCCCACGGGGACCGAAGCTGCCGTGCGCTTCCTCCTGGATAGCGGGGCCACCTACTCCCTGTTGCCAAAGCCGGTCTGGGAGAGGATTGGCCTAGCTCCCCGCCGGCGCCTGACCTTCACCCTGGCCGACGGCACGCCTGTTGAGCGAGATGTCTCCGAGTGCTACATCGTCCTTCCCCAGGGAGAGGGCCACACGCCCGTGATCCTGGGGGAGCCGGACGACGAGGCGCTGCTGGGCATCGTGACCCTGAAGGTCCTGGGCCTGGTGTTCAACCCCTTCAGCCGCACGCTCCATCCCATGCGCATGTTGCTGGCGTAGCGCCGCTCGCAACACGGGGCCACGGCTTGACCGTCTCCTGCTATCAGATTATCATAGAATCATATTCAGGACTTTCGGTACTTATGCAAACCCGCATCACCGCCACCGAGCTGGCCCGCAACCTCTCGGACATCCTCAACCGCGTCCGCTACAAGGGCGAGCGGTTTGTAGAGGTGCGCAAGGAAGAGGTAGTAGCCGTCATAGAGCCAGTGGAGCCCATGAAGCATTCCACGCTGGGAGACCTGATAAAGTTTTTGAAAGAGACGCCATTGCCTGATCCGGACTTCGCCAGAGACGTTGAAGCTGGCATTGCTGCTCAAGGCAAGGCGACCTTTCCAGAATGGCCATCTTAGTGGACTCCACCGTACTCATTGACCTGGAGCGCCAAGGGCAACCCCTGGAAAGCCTTCAGCCGTTCCGACGACAAGGAGAGCCTATCGCATTGGCCGCAATCACCATATCTGAACTACTTGTGGGGGCGCACAGAGCTGAAACTATAGAGCGCAGGTTGCGTCGTGAAGAGTTTGCGGATAAGGCCATAGCGATTTTTGATGTCTTCCCCTTTGATATTCCGATAGCCAGAGTTCATAGTCAGCTAGCAGCCAGCTTGCAAGTGGCTGGCCGGACCGTTGGCGCTCACGACCTCCTCATCGCCGCCATCGCCCACGGCTACCGCGTGCTGACCCACAACCTGCGAGATTTTGGGCGCATCTCTGGCCTGGAAGTGGTGCAGGTCTAGCCTCCCGGCCAGCGCTGGGCCCCCCCTCACTAGCGTGGGTTGGACTTCGTAAGCCCGATTGTATTGCCCTCCGGGTCGGCAAACAGGGCAATGGTAACCCCTTCCATGATGGTGCTTACCGGCATGAGCACCTTTGCCCCTGCCTGGGCAGCCCTGTCAAGGTAGGCCTGCGGGTCGTCAACCTCTATGTAGACGCTCACGCGGGGATCACCTTCCCCAATGCCACCGCCTATCCCCTGCCCCTCGCTATCAAAAAGACTGTAGTTGCCAAACTCCGCGGCCGGCGGGCTGAGCTTCCAGCCGAACACACCGGCGTAGAACCCCTGAAGCTGGATTGCACTCCTGCCGATGATCTCAAAATGGACCACTGGGTTGGACATCGGGTAACCCTCCTTGTTTGGTTCGGCCAGGTGAAGACATCAAGGTCATGTGCTGACGTTGTCTGCTAGACGGCTGCTTAGCAACGCCCAGTTGTTTTTGTATTGTTCCAACTCTTGTGGATAGTGCCACCACCACCACGAAGAAGTTTTCGGTTGCTCAATTTGGTTCGCTATGTGGACGTCCCACATTTCTTTTGATGGTAGAACAAAGACCTCCGGTAGCGTCCGCTTCTCCGATTGTTTGTTCACAAAATCAGGCAACTTCAAGTAAACAAGCGCATAAAACAGTCCTGAGTGATTCACCGATAGAGAAAGCTCTGGTATGCGCCAACTATAGTGATCCGGTACTTGGTTTGGTTTCCTTCCTTTAGTTCTCAGAGCATCTGTGGAAGTCTTTACCTGTAGAGAAACGGCTCTGGCTCCATCTCGGCTACCAACGAGGATGTCTACGGACGGCGCATTACCATGTGTGACCGCCGCATGGAAGCCCTGCGCTGCCAGTTGGGCAGCCACATAGTACACGCCAGCCGTACCAATCAACGCACTAGAATTTGCGGGCATGCTCATTCCCTCCCTATTCACCTAGGCCACGGCCTTCAGCATCCCCCGCTCCAGGCGTTCCAGCCCCTCGTCTATCTCCTGGCGGCTGATGGTCAAAGGCGGCATGAAGCGGATGGCGTTGGGGCGCACGGCGTTCAGCAGCAGCCCCTCCTCATTGCAGGCGGCCACCACCTTGCCGGAGACCTCGCTATTGAACTGCAGGGCCACCAGCAGGCCCATGCCCCGCACCTGGCTGATGAAGCTGTGCTTTGCCTGCAGGGCCTCCAGGCCTCGCCGCAGGTAGTCGCCCATGTCCTTGGCCCGGGCCGGGATGTCGTGCTCTATCACGTACCGCACCGTGGCGTTGGCCGCAGCGGTGGTCAGGGGGTTGCCTCCAAAGGTGGAGCCGTGGTCCCCCGGCTCCAGCACGGCGCACCGTTCTTTGGCCAGGAACGCGCCGATGGGCACGCCGCCGCCCATCCCTTTGGCCAGGGTCATCACGTCCGGCTCCACGCCAAAGGACTGGTAGCCCCACAGGGTCCCCAGTCGCCCGACACCCGTCTGCACCTCGTCAAAGATCAGGAGCAGGTTGTTCTGGTCGCACCAGTCCCGGAGGGCCTTCAGGTAGCCCTCCTGGGGGATGATCACGCCCCCCTCGCCCTGAACCGGCTCCACCATGACGGCGCAGGTCTTTGCCGTCGTGGCCCGCTTCACCGCCTCCAGGTCGCTGTACTCCACATTCACAAAGCCCTCGGCCAGTGGCTTCCAGTTCTCCTGGTAGTGGGGCTGGCCCGTGGCCGCCACCATGGCCAGGGTGCGGCCGTGGAAGGAGTTCATGGCCGTGATGACCTCGTATGCGCCGTTGCGGTGCAGTTTGCCATACTTGCGGGCCAGCTTCACCGCGCCCTCGTTGGCCTCAGCCCCGCTGTTGGAGAAAAAGGCCCGGTCCAGGCAGCTATTGTCCACCAGGGCCTGGGCAAGCTGGAGCTGGGGGATGGTGTAGAACTGGTTGGAGGTCTGGAGCAGGGTGGCCGCCTGGGAGCGGATGGCGTCCACCACCGCTGGGTGGCAGTGCCCCAGGCAGTTGACGGCCCAGCCGGCGGTGAAGTCCAGGTACTCCTTCGCGTTCTCGTCCCAGACGCGGGTCCCCTGCCCCCGCACGATGACGACGGGCTGGCGGCGCACTACAAACATATAGTATTTGCGCTCCATGTCTTGCCAGGTTGTCATGGTCTTCTCCTTATGGCTCGGCTGCCCCGGTGATACAGGGCCTGCACCTCTTCATGTATGTTGGACAAACCTCTTCGTTCCCGCCCACCTGCCCAGAGGCTGGGGGGCACTCCCCAGTGCCCAGGGAGAAGTCGCCGCCCGCTTCACTCCCCCTTTTCGGCAGCCTGCTAGCTACCTGCCCCCTCTGGCGTGGGCGTCGGCGTGGGCTCTACTGCAAATAGCTCCTCCAAAGCCTGCAGGGCCTCCTCCAGGGTGCTGAAGCCCTGTTGCAGGGACTGGAGAGCTTGCCGGATCTTCTCCAGTTGCTGCGCGGCCTCTGTGTCCCCTGGGGTTGGCGTGGGAGTACCCGTGGCCGGTGTCCTGCCGAAGAGGGAATCTATGGCCTCATCCAGCGTAGGCTCCATGACCACCCGGCGCGTTGTCCCCAGGATCACTCGCTTCAGCTCCGGCAGGCGCACCCCCGTGGTGGCCTGCAAGTAAATAGGCTCCACGTACAGCACCGAGTCGCCCAGAGGGATGACCAGGAGGTTCCCACGGATGACCTGGGAGCCCTGCTGGTTCCAAAGGGTAAACTGCTGGGAGATGAGCGTGTCGTTGTTGATGCGCACCTCTATCTGGATAGGGCCGTCCAACTGCACACCCCTGGGGAACTGGAAGGCCAGGAGCCTGCCGTAGTCCTCGCCGTCCATGCGGGCGGCCATCCAGCCCACCATGTTGGGCCGCTCCGCCGGGGTGAAGGGCAGGATCAACACAAACTCCGGCTCCTCCTCCCCTGGCAGGCGCATGATGACATAGTACGGGACCACGGGCTGCTCCTGTCTTTCCCCAAAAATCTCATTAGGGATACTCCATAGGTCTTCCCGGTTGAAGAATACCGTGGGGTCAGTCATATGGTACTGGAGGTACGCCTGCGCCTGTACCGAGAACAGGTCCTCCGGGTAGCGGATGTGGGCGCGCAGGTCTTCCGACATCTGCTCCATGGGCTTGAAGAGGGCGGGAAACATGCCGGCGTAGGTCTGTATCAGGGGGTCCTGGGCATCGGCAATGTAGAACTCCATTGTCCCGTGGTAGGCGTCCGTTATTACCTTGACGCTGTTGCGGATGTAATTGAGGCTGTGGCCGGTGAAAGCGCCGGTAAAGGGTGTGGAGTAGGGGTAACGGTCCGTGACGGTATAAGCATCCTGTACCCACACCAGGCGGCCTTCCTCGGTGATGACAAGGTACGGGTCGCGGTCCAAAAGCAGGAACGGCGCCACGGCCCTGATGCGCTCCTGGATATTGCGCCGATACTGGATTTTGCTCTCCGGCGCCACACGATCGCTGATAAGGATGTTGATGTCGGCGAACTGCCAGGCGTAGGCAAAGCGGCGGATAAAGGAGCTGAGGTCCACACCACCCATACCCTGGTACCGCACGTAGATGGGAATGTCTTCCCGGGTCGGATGGTCAAACTCCGGCTGCAGCGAGTTGACGATCACGTAGCCGTTTGTGTTCTCGCCAAAGTAAATCTCTGGCTGGGTAACGGCAATGCCCCCCGTTGGGGGGATATCCTGGATGAAGAACGCAGGACGCCCCTCAGCCGAGAACTCAGTCACCGGGCTCATGGCTACGCCGTACCCGTGGGTGTATTGCAGGGTGCGGTTCACCCAGTTCTGGGCATCTGCAGCCAGGTTTTCCGGGTCCAGCTCCCTGGCCCCCAGGAGCACCTGGCGGTACTGGTCGTCAATCACATAGCGGTCAACGTCCACGTCCCGGAACCGGTAATAGAGGCGCAGGTGCTGGATCTGGTTATAGGTGTCCAGGAGAGGCCGCGGGTCCCAGAGGCGCACGTTGTTCACCGTCTCCAGGTTCCCCTTCACGTCATCCAGCGTTGCCTCCTGGTAGTGGTAGGACTGCTGCTCAATGCGGTCCAGGCCGTAGGCCGCCCGGGTGGACGCTATGTTCTCCACTACGTAAGGACGCTCCTGCTCCAGCTCGTTGGGCTCAACACTAAACCGCTGTATCAGTGAGGGATAAATCTGGCCGCCCAGGAGTGCCGCCGCAACCCACAGTCCAATAGCCCCGACAATGAGGCGGTTGCCTCTCCGGCCACCCAGGGCCGGGCTCAGGGTGGCCAGGAGCATGACCCCCGCAGCCACGGCAACGGCGGCAACCACCACAAAGGCCATCAGCCGGGCGTGAATGTCCGCATAGGTTGCGCCATACACCGCACCGTTCCTGCTCAAGAGAAGGTCGTACCGGTCCAGGTAATGGCTGGCCGCCAGGGACAGGAAGACCACGGCCCCCAGGACCGCCAGGTGGGAGCGCATGGCCGGGGAGACGCCCAGGGGCAGGCCACGGAAGACCACGTACGCCAGATACGCAACCGTCACCATGAAAATGAGCGTAATGGCAGCGCCCAACACCCATCCCTGCACATAGCGGACAAAGGGGAGTGTGAAGACATAAAAGGATATGTCCCTGTCAAAGACTGGTTCCGCAATGCCGAAGGACACCCCATTGGCCAGGCGGAGCACAATCTCCCACTTGCCCCCAGCGGCCATACCAAAGAACAGGGCGATGACCATTACTGCCAGGACTGTGGAACCCTTGAGGAGGCGGTCCAGCAACTCCTGGGTCTCTAGTGGAATGGGCAGCAGGAACGGCCCCCGGGAAGCGTGGCGCACCACCCACAAGTTGAGAGCCGCCAGAGCCCCAAATAACGTCGCCCCAATGAGGAACAGGACCACCTTGGTCAGAAGGATGGTGCGGAAGACTCCCAGGTAGCCCTCACTGTTGAACCACAGCCAGTCCGTGTAGACGCCCCGGGCATAGTTAATCCCAAAGATGGCAATAATGACGAAGAAAAAAACCGCCGCCCAACGCAGCAGGGCGCCGGCATTAGGGGGCACGTCCAACAAGGAGATACCGCCAGGCTCGCCGAAGGGCGGAAACCCGCCATTCTGTCGCATGCTCACCATCCTCACCCATAGTCTCTCCGTTCTTGGCGGCCTGTGCCCTGCCCACGGGCAGACTCTCAACGGAGAGGTGAGTAGTCGCCGCCTATCCTCCAAGCCATCCCCCCAAGTTATCCCCCCAGGTCATTCCAATGAGGGCAAAGGCCGGTCCAATGACTTCAGGGTACGATCCATGTCCCTTCAGTTCCGTCACCCATGGCACGCAGCAGGGCCCCAGGGCTGCGGCCATCCAGGATGCGGGCTGCCGGCACCCGGCCCAGGGCGGTGACGCAGGCCTCCAGCTTGGGGATCATGCCCCCAGCCGCCGTCCCTGCGGCAATCAGGTCCCTGGCGCTCCGCAACTGCATGCGGGAGATGACCCGCTTGTCCCCGTCCATGACCCCTTCCACGTCCGTGAGAAAGACCAGGCGATGGGCCCCCAGGGCCGCCGCCAGGTGGCCGGCCGCTGTGTCGCCATTGATGTTCAACAGGGTACAGCCATCCCTGGACCCCACCCTCAGACGTATGCCCACCGGCGCGATGAGGGGAATATACCCACGCTCCAGGAGGTCCACCACCGGCTGGGGGTTGACCTTCACCACCTCTCCTACTAGGCCAAGTTCCTGGTTGGCAATTTCACACTGGAGGAGGCCCCCATCGGCCCCACTCAGACCGACCACCTTGCCCCCCAGCGCAGTGATGGCCCCCACCAACTGCTTGTTGATAAGCCCCGTCAGCACGGCCACGACGATGTCCAGGCTGGGGGCATCGGTGACCCTGAGGCCCCGGACAAAGGTGGGCGTCAGGCCCTGCTTCTGCATCCACTGGGTGATGACCGGACCGCCGCCATGGACGACCACAGGGGTACGGCCCTGCCGCTGGAGGGCCACCAGGTCATGGAAGGAGGTGTCGGCGCTGCCCAGGGTACTGCCCCCAAGCTTGACAACTACTGGCGCGTCTGTTGACATAATCTTGGCAGAGATGGCTGGAAGCGAAGCTTCCCGTCACGTCGTGTAAGCGCTGTTGAAGGTGACATAGCCCTCGCTCAGGTTGCACCCCCAGGCGGTGGCTGTGCCCTCACCCAAACCCAGGTGAACACGGAAGGTCACCTCCGGCTGGCGCATCAACTGCACCACCGCATCCTTGAAGAAAGGGACGGGCAGCCCAGCCTCCATCAAGCACACATCATTGACATAGAAGGAGAGCTTGGCCTCCTCCACCTTCGCGCCGCTGCGCCCCAGGGCGGCCACCACCCGCCCCCAGTTCGGGTCGTTGCCATGCACCGCCGTGCGCACCAGGTTGGAGTTGGTGATGGTCCTGGCGGCTATGCTGGCCTCGGCCTCGGTACGCGCCCCTTCTACCCGCACCTCAAAAATCTTGCTTGCCCCCTCGCCGTCCCGGACGATGGCCTTGGCAAGGTAAATACACATCTCATGCAGCGCCTCCTGGAACAGGGGCGCTTCGGGGCTACTGGCGGCAATGGCCGCCCCGCCAGCAGCGCCGTTGGCCAGGAGCAGTACCGTGTCGTTGGTGCTGGTATCCCCGTCCACGCTGATCATGTTGAAAGAACGGTCCACAGCCTTCTTCAGCGCCTGCCTGAGGAAGCCTGCCTCAACGCCGGCGTCCGTGGCCAGGACTGAGAGCATCGTCGCCATGTCAGGGTGGATCATGCCCGAGCCTTTGGCCACGCCGCCGATGGTGATGGTGCGTCCCCCGCTGCTATAGGCCACCGCCGCCTCCTTGGGCGCGGTGTCCGTTGTCATAATGGCGCGGGCGAAGAGATGCCCACCTTGCTCCGACAGCTCTACCCTGGGAACCCCAGCGCGAATAAGCGCCATGGGCAACTCTACACCGATGAGGCCCGTGCATAAGACGCCTACCTGCTCCTGGGGAATGCCAAGCTTAACCCCCGCCAGGCGGGCCATCTCCAGCGCGTCCTTGCGCCCCGGCTCGCCCACAACAGCATTGGCAATGCCGCTGTTGGCAATCACCGCTCTTACATTGCCCTTGTTGACATACTCCTCAGTGATATGGATGGCAAAGGAACGCACCTCATTACGGCTGAACGTGCCGGCGCAGGTGCAAGGACGGGTGGAATAAACAATGCCCAGATCGTACTTGTCCGGCGCCGGAGACTTCATCCCTACGAAAGTGGCTCCCGCCTGGAACCCCTGGGGACTGGTGACCGTCCCCTTCTCCAGAAACCTAATCTGTCCATTCATACCGCATTCCACCTTGAAAATAGAGCATTCTTTGAGAAAATGGAGGGAACCGGGGCCCGTCCCTGCTGAATCGTTGCTGTAAACACAACAAAGAGGGGCGTAGGATCCCCTGCCGGGCCGCTGGGGGTGGTGAATCCCAGTGCTATGGTCGGGCGGTTGGGACAATAAACGCCGGTCCTCTGGCACGAAGCATGTTTTCATCCCCGCTTGTGGCGTACCACAACGCCATGAGCAACTGTTACGAAATGAGCAACAGGGGGAGTATAGCATAGGGGGTGAAGGAGGTGAAGGGAAACGTTCAGGCTCCCTTCAGGGGTTTTGCCCAAGGACCGGCTATACTCAAATTGCCGGGTGCACGCCCCGGTTGGTCAAGGAGGCCCTATGATCACACGCCGCACCCTGGAAAGGCTCCAGTCCATGGCCCGGCCCGATATCAAGGTCCTGTCCCTGTACCTGGACGTCAACCCCGCTACCGGCCTGTGGCAGGAGAAGACCTACGCCCTGGAACGGTCCCTTGACGCCATGGCTGATGGGCTGGGCCGCCCGGAACGCAGGGCTTTTGCCAATGACCGCGCCCTGGCGCTGGCGCTCCTGGAAGAACATAAGCCCCAGGCCAAGGGGCTGGTTATCTTCGTCAGCGCCTCCCAGGGCCTGACGTGGGCCGCGGAGCTCCAGGTACCCGTCTGCCCGGAAATCCGCTACGACACCGGCCCTTATGTAACCCTCCTATCTTCCCTCCTGGACGCGCACCCAAGTTACGGCATAGCCCTGGTGGATGACCGCAGCGCCCGCCTCTTTGTGGTCAGCATGGGGGAGATTGAGGAGCAGCTAGAATTGCAGAACCCCGTGCCCAGCCGGCACGGCGCCCAGGAGGAGTTTGCCCGCGCTGCGTCCTGGCCCGGCGGCGGCCGTGCTCACCGTTCCGTGCCGGCACGGGGAGGAGTAGGCAACACCGAGCGGCGACATGGCAACGCCAGGCAGGAGCATTTGAAGGAGGCGGCCCAGGAGTTGGAAGCCCTCCGCCAGGAGACCGGGTTCCGCCGCCTGGTCCTGGGTGGCCCGGTGGAGGCCCTGGTCCACTTTGAGAAAGAGTTGCCCCCTCAGACAGCCCCCCTGGTCATCGGGCGCATCTCCGTCTCCATGCGTGCGGGGGACCAGGAAGTCCTCAAGGCGGCTATGCAGGTGGCTGCGGACTATGAGGCAGTCCGGGAAGGGGGAAAAGTGCAGGAACTCATGACCCGGGCCGCCAAGGGGCAGATGGCTGTCCTGGGCGCCGACCAGACCCTCCTGTCCCTGCACCGGAAGAAGGTCTTTGAGCTGCTCACCGCCCGGGGCCTGTCCCTGAAGGGCTACCAGTGCCCCACCTGCGGCCTGCTGCGGGTCACCCACGCTATAGGGTGCCCTGCCTGCGGCTCAACATTGCAGCCGGAACCCCTGGAGGATGTGGTGGAGCACGCCGTGCGCCAGGCCCTGAGCGCCGGTGCCCGCGTGGAGGTGATGAACGGCCCTGCCCGTGAGCAGCTCATCCAGGCCGGCGGCCTGGGGGCCTTCCTTAGTTATGCCTAGCACGCTGCTGAAAAGGGGACTGGAAGAGCAGATCTCTGAGGGGGATGCAAAGCTGTCATGCAGCTCCGGTGATGGTTTGCTGGAAAGTGAAACCCATCACATGAGGGCTGGCTGGGGGTGGTAACCCCCTTCAGCCGGAGCCCTGAGCGTAGCGAATGGGGCTGCGGGTGGGCGGG
>JACQOP010000031.1 GCA_016202485.1 Chloroflexota bacterium
AGCGGGCAGCACTTCATGTATCAGCCCTGCTGTTTGCCCGGTAAAGGGCAGAAGCTCACCCCATGTCCCCTGTTCTATCGCTCCTCCTATCTCCCCTTGCAAGCGCTCCGATTCCCGTCTGGCGTCCTCTCGCCTGTTCATCCATTCCTCCACGAAGGGCGAGGAGAGGACTCTGGGAGCGACATTGTACCCGCCTTCAGGAACGGGGAAGATATCATTCCATGGCTCAAATTTAAGGGTGTCCTCTGAGTGTGCAGCCAGAATGGCTTGCTTCCACAGAGGGCTGATGGGGCACTCAACCGAGGCCAGGAAACGCGTGCCGATGTTGATCCCCTGGGCCCCCAGGGTCAGGGCCGCGGCGAGTCCGCGCCCGTCAGCGATTCCACCGGCGGCGACCACAGGAGTCAAGTCGGCAATGTCAACGACTTGGGGGAGGAGAGCCAGGGTCGTCACCGTGCCAGCGAACCCCCCGGCTTCGGCGCCCTGGGCGATGATGATGTCCACGCCCAGACTCACCGCTTCTCGTGCCCGCTGCGGCGTTGGTACTTGGAGCATCACTAAAATCCCCGACTCGTGCGCCTGTTGCACCAACTCTCCCGGGTTATCAATGGCGAGGGTAATAAGGGCCGGCTTGGCCTCCAGGGTCAAGGCAAAGGACTCCTTGTTGAGGAAGCGGACCGTATGGTTGACCGCGAAGGGGCGGTTGGTTAGCTCCCGGACGCGCGCTAGCTCTTCTCTCAAACTGGCGACGCTCCGGGCGCCGGCTCCCAGGCTCCCTAGTCCGCCTGCATTGGAGACGGCAGCCACCAACTCTGCCGAGGTGAAGTTACCCATGCCTGCCTGAATAATGGGAAACTCTATCCCGAGCAAGTCACATAATCGTGTGCGCATGTTTCCTTCCTTTGGTTGGCGTTTGCTACGAGACCCGCCGGCTTGGACCAGGGCTTCCCCTGATGATGCCAGGTGTTCACTTCATGGCCGCTCGTGAGCCGTGTCTCCAGTCCAGGCTCCAGCGCCCGGCTCCGCGCCAGAGCACGTACGCGGCGCACACCATCACGATGATGGGGAGCGCCAGAGGCGGCTCGTTCTCCGCGCCGTTCGGCCAGACGTCAATGATGAGGTGCGAGTAGACCGCCCCCAGCATGGCGGGGACCGCGAGAACCCCGCCAATGCGAGCCCACAGCCCGAGGAGCAGTGAGAGCCCGGCTACGATCTCTATCGCGACGGCGAACGGCGAGAGGAGCGCGGCGAACGGGAGTCCCGCAGCCTCCACCAGCATGCGCATGCTTGCCTCCGGAACAAAGACGTGCGCGAGGCCAAGCCCGAGCAGCGGTACGCCGGCGATGATACGCGGCAGCAGCGTATGCCGGTACGGCCCCGTGACGCGGAGACGCCCTTGCGTCAGCCCGCCGATGCCCGCCAAGGCAGTACGCATGGACATGACATCCTCCCTATTGATTGGTTGGAAAACCTATTGACTCGGACCAAAGTACCCTATGGTGAAGGCAGGGGATCGGCTACGCTAACGCGGCCTCCTGAAATCGGTTGAACCCGGCAAGGTGGGGCTTGATGACCACCGAAGCTCCCGTCCCTGAAAGCCGCCGCATCCCCTCCATCACAGCTTCATTGGGCTGCCCGTAGATGTCCACACGCGTTGTCGTGATGTACTGCATGACGTCCCGTATGTATGGGTCGGCCATCTGCCAACTCGACAGGATGGACTGGGAGTCGCGGTGGACCTGGAAGCCATGGGCTAGCATGTCCTTCTCATCAACGTAGACCTCTGCCATGAGCTGAGGGCCGTTCGCCTTTTGGAATTCCATTGCCTTCTTCGCGGCCTCCTTGTACTCGTGAAGCTTACCTTCGTGTATCACGAAGGTCGTAATGAACACTATTGGCTCTGACATGGTGTTCCCTCCTTTCGCGTTTGGCCTGACACCGTGTAAAATCTGCAGCAGAGGCTAGCAACTTTTGGACACCATGTCAACTTCTGAACCGTTAAAGAAATCTACCCGCGAAGCCATATTGGAAGCGGCTGTGCAGCTCTTCACCGAACAGGGGGCTGAGGTCCGGTTGGAGGATATTGCCCAAAGGGCGGGTGTATCGCGGCAGAGCGTCTATGTCCACTTCGGCTCCAGGACAGGGCTCCTGTTGGGCATGGTGCAGTATGTGGACGAGAGGGAACACGTTGATGAGCAGGTACAGCGGGTCTTCCAGTCACCAAGTGCCCTGCAAGCCCTGGACGCCGCTGTAAGCGTCCCCGCCGGGTTCTGCCCCGTGGTCTACCCTCTTGCCAAGCTCTTCATGGCTGGCAGGTATGAGGATGAGGCGATACGAGCGGCGTGGGACGACCGGATGCAGGCGTTGCACCGCTTATTTAGGGCGCTGGTTGAGTGGCTGGATCGGGACGGCGTGCTGTCCCCGGAAGGGGACGTTGACACCGCGACAGATGTGCTCTGGGCGTGGGTCTCCTGGCAGGTGTGGGAACAACTGGTGATTGACCAAGGCTGGTCCAAGGAACGCTATGAGCAATACCTCCGCATGGTGCTGCGGAGGACCTTTGTCAAACAACCGGCGTCGTGAACTGGCGTTCAAAGCCGGTGTGGGCTTCTAAGAAAAGTGCAGGAGCTGCCTCAGCCTAGGGGGCTAGGTCACGTTGCAGCAGGTCCCAGTATCGTCTACGGACGCCCACCATTATTTATTGGCGAAAGCGCAAAATCTTCGCCAACGCCCTTGCCCTGGCGCTATGGGCCCCTGGCTTCGGATATAGACTTCTGCCTGTACGCTCAGCCCACTGCGCGTGGTATGGAGGTGACGCAGGGGCGAGGCGAAGGACAGGACGCCGCTGACCGTCCTCCTACTCTGCTGCCCCTAGACCTGCTGAGTGGGACCGGCGGAGGGGCAAAAAGGTGGTAGGTAGGCCCTCTTCCGCCAGAAAGTCCAGAATCATGCGGTTGACCAGGGCAGGTTTCTCCATAAAGACGGCATGGGATGTCCCTGGTATGATGGCCAGTTGTCCGTGCAGCAATGCCTCATAGAGCGCTTGAGTATGGGCAGGCGCAATGGCGTCGTCGTCGCCCGCCATGACCAGCACCGGTGCCTTGATCACGGCTAGATCACTGGCATTGAGCAATGGCTCCTCGCTTGCCATGCGCTGTATCTTGCGGAAGATGACAGGCCAGTGGTTCGGCCCATCTGGAGACAGCGCCCCATAGCGGCTCCGGGGCATCGCCCAGGCCTCGTCCTCCGGCGGCAACTCCGTCCACCCTGAGTCGGCAGCCAGCCCGTCGCGGTGGAAATTGGCCCCAATCGCCACCAGCTTGCGTACCAGGTCCGGGCGCTGCATCGCCACATACAGCCCGATGATTCCCCCGTCGCTCGCCCCTACGAGATAAGCAGACCCTCCTCCTACTTCCTCCAGGAATGCAATCGTATCCTCGGCCATCAATTGATACGTGATCGGCCCTGGAACGTCAGGAGTCCGGCCCCGTCCGCGCTGTTCCAAAACGAATAGCCGGTAATGCTCAGCCAGCACAGGGACCTGGGCAGTCCATGAATGAACGCCTCCCAGTCCACCATGGATGAGCACCAACGGTTCACCTGCTCCATGCGTCTCGTAATACATGTGAACACCATGCACATCTGCGTATTTCCCCTCTTGCGACGACATGCGGCTACCTCTCCACTATTTTGATGCGCTGTATTCTAACGCTCATCGGTGTGCCAGGCCCCCTACGCCAGGATTGTAGCACGGTCTGGATTGCGATCCCGCGGTTAGATATATCCTTTGGCGAGCGCCTGAATAATTCCTGAAATCCGCCTCTCCCCTGCTTCCTGGTGCTTTTACATCCAGAACGGAATGGTATACTCGCCTTGGGAGGCAGTGAAAAGACCATGGATACCTTCAAACCACCGGAATGTACCGCATCGGAAACTCCTTGGAGCGACCTAATCTCTCACGATGGCATGTTCTCCGTGGATGAGCAGCAGCGTATCATCCACTGGAGTCCAAGAGCTGAGAGCATCCTTGGGTTGAAAGCCGAGGACGTCCTTGGCAAACCCTGCCACGAGGTAGTCGGCGGCCGGGACACCCGCAATTTTCGCTTCTGCCGGCGGAACTGCCCGGTGCTCTTGAATGCCCTCAAAGGGCGCACCACGCCCGACTACGATATCCTATGCACTGTGCCGGAAGGCGAGGGAAAGTGGCTTAATATCAGCGTCGCCATCCCTGCTGGAGACCGCTGGCCTTTTCAGGTAGTGCACCTTTTCCGAGACGTGACCCAGCGCCGGCGGAGCGAAGAGTTCGCTCGTAAGGCCAGTGCGACCCTGCGGGAGTACCTGGAAGAAGGGACCGAGACAGAAGAGCAGGCGGATGGAAAGGGCCGCCTCTCTGCCCCGCCCATACCCAAACTCTCCCGTCGGGAGATGGAAGTGTTGCGACTTCTGGCCGTGGCCAAGACCACCGTAGAAATCGCCAAAATCCTGGGCGTCCAGCCCGTCACGGCCCGCAATCATATTACCCGGCTGCTCACCCGTCTCGGCGTGGAGAGCCGTTTGCAAGCGGTGGTATATGCTTCCCAAAACGGGCTGATCTGAGGGCGCTGCAGCCCCTTTGGCCTCACGCTTACACGGCTGAGTCCCTCCCCCTCATGCGCGCCCGCTGGGTCTGAGAGCCACCAACCAGCTCAAAGCTGGCCGGTGGCTCTTTCATTTCCGTGGCACCAGGGATCTTGGCCATGAGCATTAGGGTGGTCCCGGCTGCCTTTGATGCAAATGCACCTAGCAATGGCTTCGCCCTTCCTGCAATATGAGTCGTGACGCCCGTCACAATGCCTGCGCCTGCCCGTAGTACGGCCTGCGAAGGAGATGGAAGGAGGCGCGCTCTGAAAAAAGACTTTCTCTTTGTCGCAATCTTTTGGGCACTGTTGACTGCTGTGTTGGAACTAGTGGTGGTGCCCTGGGACCCCTTTCCCCTGGCGGCGGCGAAAGAAGCCGCCATTGTGGACGACGCCTTCAAGCTCCTCATGGTGTTGGGTATTCCTGTCTTTGCCTTTGTGGTCGTTGCAGTGGTGTACAGCGCCGTGCGCTTCCGCCAGAAAGGTGAGCCAACGCAGGACGGCCCTGCTATTCACGGCCCTCGTTCGGTCATCTTTACCTGGCTGGCTATCACTACGGCTCTCACTATTCTGGTCATCATCACGCCCGGCGTCACCGGCATCTTGGAGCTGCGCGCCCATGCCAACGAGCCGCCGGACCTGCTTGTGCAGGTGCAAGGCGGGCGGTGGTTTTGGCGCGTCACCTACCCCGAGTATGGTGTCAGCTCAACTCGGGAGTTGGTGCTGCCGGTGGACCAGCGGGTGCGCTTTGAAGTCTCCGCCATGGATGTCCTCCACTCCTTCTGGATCCCGGCTTTCCGCATCAAGATTGACGCCGTGCCGGGCAAAATCACCACGACCCATGCGACCCCCGATACCCTGGCCACCTACGACGATGACATCAATATGCGTATCCAGTGCGCCGAACTATGCGGCCTGGGGCATAACCTGATGCGCCTGCCCGTGCGCGTGGTGACCCAGGAGGAGTTTCAAGCCTGGATTGCAGATCGCTCTCCCAAGTAACGAGGTGTGAGCATGGCCTTTCTTCCGTTGATTAAAGGGGTGGTCTTTGCGGCCATTGGCTTCCTGCTAGGCGCATCAGCCACAGCAGGGGTCCGAACACTCATGCACCTGGACGCCTGGTCTATTGAGCCGGTGGTGACCATGGGGTACGTCCTTGCCCTGGTGGGCTGGCTGCTGGGTATCGGGGTGTGGGACTACTGGGCGAGGGAGTGGCTTGGCCTGAAGCCCAAGGAGCAAGTCCACATAGGATGGACACGTTTCTTGCGGTTCAACACGGACCATAAGGTCATCGGCGTCCAGTATCTGGTGACGATGCTGGCCATCATGCTGCTGGCGGGACTCCTGGCGATGCTGATGCGGGTAGAGTTGGCCGCCCCAGGCGAGACTATCATGAATGCCAATACCTTCAACACCACCATGAGTCTCCACGGCATCATGATGGTGGCCGTGGCGGTGGCCACAGTCATGGGCGGGTTCGCCAACTTTCTCGTGCCCCTGATGATCGGCGCTGAAGACGTTGCCTTCCCTCGCCTGAACACTCTGAGCTACTGGATTGTGCCGCCGGTGGCGGTGCTGCTCCTGGCAACACCCCTCTTGGGTGGCTTTGATTCAGGTTGGACTGCATATCCCCCTTTGAGCGTTATCAACGCCTCTGGGCAGCTTCTGTTCCTCCTTGCCTTCCTCACCTTCGGCTTCTCCTCTATCTTGGGCGGCCTGAACTTCCTCGCCACCATTATGATGCTGCGGGCGCCGGGCATGACCTGGGGACGCTTGCCTATCTTTGTTTGGTCCATCTTCGCCGCCGCCCTCATCAGCCTCACGGCCACCCAGTCGGTGGCCTTAGGCCTGCTGACCGTGATCCTGGACAGGGTGGCTGGTACTTCCTTTTACAGCGCGCCTAATGGCGGCAACGCCATCCTCTACGAGCATATCTTCTGGTTCTATTCCCATCCAGCCGTCTACATCATGATCCTGCCGGCCTTTGGCATAGTGCTGGAAATGATTGCCCACTTCTCCCGCAAGCCGCTGTTCGCCTACAAATGGGTGGTCGGTTCCTTCCTCTTGGTGGTAGGGCTGAGCTTCCTCGTGTGGGCGCACCACCTCTTTACCAGCGGCATGAGCGACTACCTGCACCTGCCCTTCATGGTAACAACCGAGCTCATCTCTATCCCCACAGGCATGGTCTTCCTTTCCGGCCTGGGCACCATCTGGCAGGGAAGGCTCTGGCTGCGGACTCCCATGCTCTTTGCTCTGGGCTTCCTGATGAACTTCGTCATCGGTGGAGTGACGGGCATCTTCTTGGCAGACGTAGCTACGGACATCCACCTGCAGGACACGTACTTTGTGGTAGCCCATTTCCACTACACCATCATGGGCGGCGAGATCTTCGCCATCGTCGGAGCCTTGTATTATTGGTTCCCCAAGATAAGTGGGCGCATGTACGCCGAACGGTTGGGCGTCCTGCACTTCTGGTGGCTGTTCCTTTCCTACAACGTCACTTTTATTGCCATGTTCTGGGTAGGGATACTGGGCATGCCTCGCCGCGTGGCGGACTACCAGCCGGATATGGCTGGGGCCAATCTCGTAGTGAGCTTCAGCGCCTTTGTCCTGGGAGCCAGCTTCCTCGTCTTTGCCGGCAACTTCCTCTACTCCTGGCTCAAAGGCCCCCTAGCCTCAGCCAACCCATGGAAGGCCCGCACCCTGGAGTGGCAGACCTCCTCGCCGCCGCCCCTGGAAAACTTCCCTTCCGAACCCGCTGTGCTGGGTTCACCCTATGACTACGGAGTCCCAGGAGCTATCCATGCGCGTCTGGCCCCCGCTGGCGGCTCGGACGGGTTAACGCCGCAAGCCTGACGACAAAGGAGGTCGGGATATGAATATGCAGTCGGCAAGACAAAAGCAGGCGATGCAAAGGGGATTGTGGGTAATTGTGGCCCTTGTGACGCTTACGGTGGTGGACTTCCTTATTGCTACTCAGATCCCCCACGGCAACCTGGTGTATCTGGCGGTTTTTGCCTTTGTGGAGGCGGGTGTGATCCTTTACTACTTCATGCATATTACCCAACTGTGGCGTAGCCACGAGGAGGAGGAAGAATAGATGGCAATTGCAACCCGTGCTCCTGCCCATGCTATCGCCCCCGCACCAGAGCAGGCGGTGCGCCATCGTAGCCGTCTGAACATTAACCGCCTGGGCCTGTGGCTATTTATCGCCTCCGACGCCGTTTTCTTCGGCGCGCTTCTGTCTTCACGCTATTATCTGCAAGGCGTCCACACTCCTGCGGAGGTGAGCCAGCCGTTGGGGCTGGCCATCACCGTGGTGCTGCTCCTCAGCAGTGTCAGCGCTTACCGGGGCGAGACCTGTGCTGTGCACAAAGACCAGAAAGGCTTCCGGCGGAATATCCTCTTCACCATCCTTCTGGGCGTGCTCTTCTTGGGCGGCGTGGCAATGGAATGGACCTTTGCCTTTGAACACTTCCCACCCCATACCGGATTTGGGACCATTCTCTTCGTCACTACCGGCCTCCACGCTTTCCACGTGATTACTGGCCTCATCGCCTTGGTGGTTGTCTTCCGGCTGGGGCGGGACGGCCGCTTTAGCCATGGCAACTTCTGGCCCGTGGAAGGGGCCGTGAAATACTGGCATTTTGTGGATGTGGCCTGGATGTTCATCTTCCCCACCCTGTACCTTGTGGGGTAGGCAGCTTCCGAGTCTCAAAGCCCTTGAGCAGCCGCTGCAGGGTGTCGTCTCGTTCTTTTAGGCTGTACTCCACGTTGACGAAGGGCTTGTTGATGGTCATCAGCCGTGACAGGTCCACCGGCGTGGCGTCTATTACCACGCCCGCAGATGCAGCGTTAAGGGTGGCCTCCAGGTCCCTGATCTGGGCTGGGGTGTAACCCATGGCGGGGATCTCCCGGCCCAGGTGGGGCCAAGCCTCAAATACCGCCCTGATTTCTTCCACGGCGTAGGGACGGGGGTCAACCGCCTCCGCTGCGCCGTACTGCTTTGCCGCCAGGGTGCCGGCTCCAGTGCTCAGATTGCCGTGGGTAAGGGTCGGCCCGTCTCCCACGATGACCACCCGCTGGCCTGTTATGCGCTCCGGGCGGTCCACAGCCAAGGACAGAGCCGCCAGTATGATTGGGGCGCGGGGTTAACCTGCCGTATGGCCTTCTGCACCTGAGCCACCTGTTCCCACGATGCGCTGTCCACCTTGCTGATGAGGTAGGCGTCTGCCATGCGCAGGTTGGTCTCGCCAGGGTGATAGGTCGTCTCGTGGCCCGCCCGGTGCGGGTCCACCACAACGATGTGCAGGTCCGGCCTGATGAAGGGAAAATCGTTGTTGCCTCCGTCCCACAGGATGACCTCGGCCTCGGCCTCTGCCTGGGCAAGGACGCGGGCGTAGTCCACACCCGCATAGACCGTTATGCCCATGCGCACGTACGGCTCATATTCCTCCCGCTCCTCAATGGTTGCCTCTGCTGTTACAAGGTCTGCGGGTGTGGCGAACCGCTGCACCGCCTGCCGTTCCAGGTCGCCGTAGGGCATCGGGTGGCGTAGAACGGCGGTGCGGTGTCCTCGTTCTCGCAGCCACCGCGCGATCCACTGGGACACCGGGCTCTTGCCGGCCCCCGTCCGCACGGCGCACACGCTGATGACCGGGCAGGATGATTGCAACATGGTATGCTTCGGCCCCAGCAGAGCAAAACTGGCCCCGGCAGCCAGGACGCGGGATGCCGTGTGCATTACCTCCACGTGGGGTACGTCGCTGTAAGAGAAGTACACGTAGTCTACCTTGTGGCGGCGTACCAGGGCCTCAAGCTCCTCCTCGGGATAGATGGGAATGCCCTCTGGGTACTGTGGGCCCGCCAGGAAGGATGGATAGCGGCGGCTCGCAATGCCTGGGATCTGGGCAGCGGTGAAGGCCACTACACGGCAGGCCGGGTTATCCCGGAATACCACGTTGAAGTTGTGGAAGTCCCGTCCCGCCGCTCCCATGATGATGCATCGGGTCGTATCAGCGCGGCGGGAGTTGGAAGCCGCTTTCCTCATACGGAAGACTCCTTCCTGGTGCAGGTTGTCATGGGTCGGCTCAGGGCACAAGGACCGTCCCATCGAGGCCATCAAGGGCTGGCCCCAGGGCCTCGGGTGTGGTGATAATGGCCCGGCGTCCTCCTGCCTTTAAGAACTGCACCGCGCCTTCTACCTTTGGCCCCATGCTGCCGGCGGGGAAATGCCCCTCACGGGCGTACTGCTCTGCCTGGGCCACCGTCAGCATGTCCAGGTCCGTATGCCCCGGCCCGCCATAGTCCAGGGCCGCCTTCCGGACATCCGTTAGCAGCAGAAGCAGCTCAGCATGAATGCTCACGGCCAGCACGGCGGACGCCAGGTCCTTGTCAATGACGGCATCCACTCCTCGCAGCCGTCCTCGCTCTTCCACCACCGGGATGCCCCCGCCGCCGGCCGCAATAACGATGACCTCCTGCTCTGCCAGGCGTCCCACAATCTCACCTTCAATGATGCGTACCGGCCGGGGCGACGCCACCACCCGTCGCCACCCGTGACCCTCTGCATAGGCGAGAGGCCAGCCCTTGCGCCGCAAAATGACCGCATCCTCATCGGGATAGAAAGGGCCGATGGGCTTTGTGGGATGCTGGAAGGCGGGGTCATCTTTGTCTACCACCACCTGTGTTAGCACGGTGACGATGGGGCGGACCAAGCCGGCGGCTGCAAGCTCATTGTAGAGGCTCTGCTGGATGACATAGCCAATCTCCCCCTCAGACTCCGCCACCGCCACGGACAACGGCACCGGATACGCCTTGCCCCGGGCAAGCTCCGACCGTATAAGGATATGGCCGACTTGCGGGCCGTTGCCGTGGGTGAGCACCAGCCCCCAGCCCTGTTGCACAAGCTGGAGCAGGTGGCGCATAGCACGACGGGTATGCAAAAACTGCCGCGCTATCGTCGGCGGTTCATCCTTTCGCAAAATGGCGTGGCCCCCCAGGGCCACCAGCGCGGTGTGTCCCATAAGCCGGACCCTTCTCCTGTGGCCGCTCAGCTTGCTTCTTCCCCTCCCTGCTCCCCTATGGCCCTCGTGAACAGCTCCCGGAGGAGCCGGCCCATCGTTTTATCCAAAGCGCCCCGCGTATCCAGCGCCACATGCCTGCCTGCGGCAGCCTCCCACACTGGTTCCCATTCCGCCTTCTGCCTTGGGTACAGCTCCCAGCGAGCGTCCGAGGCGGAATCCCCGGTAGCAGTGCGTTGCAGCACCCTGCGCCGCACAACACCCTCCGGCGCTATGCACTCCACAACCCACAGCGGGACGCCCCACTCTTCTGCAGCCCGCGCCGCCTGCCGCCGCTCCTCTGCCGCACGGTACGTTGCGTCCAGCACTACCAGCCGTCCCTGGCGGAGCGCCTCCTTTGCCTCCTTGAGCATGGCGTCATAGGTACGCCTCGTCATGTCCGGGGCGTACAGGCCTTCCTCGTAGGCGCCGTAGCGGTGCTCCGTGGGCGCAAGGCCCGCCAGGGCCTTGCGCGTGACATCCGAGGAGATGTGCACACCCTCCCAGTGCCGGGCAAGCTCCGCCGCAATTGTGGTCTTCCCGGTGCCCATCAGGCCGCACACCAGCACTGCCGATGGATGAGGAAAGACCTGGGTGTAGGAATGGGCCAGGTGGTAGTAGGCCTGGGCAGTATCCAGCGCCGTTTCGCGTTCCTGGGCGGCAAGGTGAGCGTCACCCAACCGGAAGCTGTTGACCTTCGCCCGCACGTACGCTCGGTAGCACTTGAAGAACGGAAGGAGCTCTGCTGCCTCCCTGTCTCCCGAGGTCTCCACATAGGCATTTATAAAGGCTTGCGATAAGTCACGGTGACCGTGGAACTCCAGGTCCATGGCGAGGAATGCAATATCCGAAGCAGCATCCACGCACCGGAACCGCCGGTTGAACTCGATGCAGTCCAGGATTTTCACCTGGCCGTCAATGATGTAGATGTCCGAAGCCTTCAGGTCGCCGTGGCCTTCCACTACGCGGCCCTCCTGTCCCCGCCGGGTCAGTACGTCGGAACGTGTCTCCAGGAAGGCAAGGCTGTAGGCCACGACATCGTCGTAAAGGTCTCGTGAGACAACGGCGTCCACGTACTTGCGGGTCTGTCGGAAGTTCTCAAGTAGCGTGCGCCGCACGGCTCCCACGCTCCCTTGGCGGGCGATGGCAGCGCTGCGGCGAGCCTTGGCGTGGAACGTTGCTATCAACCTGCCTATGTGACGGGCGTCGTCCGGAGTAACCCTGCCCGCCTTGAGCAATGCACCCAGCGACCTGTCCGCAGGCAGCCGTCGCATCTTCACGGCATAGTCCACCACCTCGCCATCCTTTGCGTCGCCTTCTGCCACAAACAGCTTGCCCTCTGCCCGCCGGATTTCCACCACGCCCAGGTAAACGTCGGGGGCCATGCGTCGGTTGAGAGTGACCTCCAGCCCGCAGAACCGCTTCCGCCGGGCCAGAGTAGAGTAGTCCAGGAAACCATAATTGACCGGACGCTTGACCTTGTAGACATAGTCTCCGGCAAAGAACAGGGAAGACACGTGTGTCTGCAGGACGCTGACACTGGTTGGCCGTTCGGGGTATGCCTCGGGGCGCAGGAACTGTTCCACTAGCTCCTGGTGGAAGGTGCTGGAGTTGGATGGCGATACTTGGGCAGCCACAGGTTTAGCCCTCATCCATAGGTCTCTGGCAAAAGACCACTCACGGGATACTCAGACGCCTCCATTCTACCGCCTCCGCCTGAACACTGCATAAACAAAGTCTGCCGTTGCCTGAACAGCAACTGGACATACGGACGTATTCCCTCAGAACAGGATGGCTTGGTCCCTAGTATCCTGGGAGAAGCCATGCCGATGCGCTGCAAGGCGTGAAGGCAAGAAGGTTCACATAGTGGACGGACGGGCGGACTGCAAGCCCCTGGATTTCTCCGGGTGTCAGGACACGGTTGTAGATGCGAGCGTCGTCTATCGTCCCGTTGTGGTAGCCTGATGAAGCCAAATGCGCCCGCCCGACACGCAGAGAAGGGTTGGCGCTGGCCTCACAGGCGGCGGCTAGCCAGCAGTTCGTCCTCTTGCTGGCGGAACTGGGTCTCGTAGAGCTGGGCATACAGGCCGTCCCTGGCCAGCAGCTCCTTATGGTCCCCTTGTTCCACCAGCTTCCCCTGGTCAATGACCAGGATCACGTCCGCCCGCAGGATGGTGGACAGCCGTTGGGCCACAATCACGCTGGTGCGTCCAGCCAGCAGCCTTTCTAAGGCCGCCCGGATGAGGCTTTCCGCCAGGGAGTCCAGGTGCGAGGTCGCCTCGTCCATCACCAGCACCCGCGGGTCCTTCAGCAGCGCCCGGGCAATGGCCAGGCGCTGCTTCTCGCCCCCGGACAGACGGTACCCCCGCTCGCCCACAACGGTGTCGTACCCCTCCGGCAGCCGGGCGATAAACTCATGGAGCTGCGCCGACTGGCAGGCGGCTTCCAGTTCCTCCTGGGTGGCGTCCGCTTTGCCATACAGCAGATTCTCCCGTATGGAGGCATGGAACAGGAACGGCTCCTGGGTGACAACACCCATGTGGGAACGCAGGGAGGGCAGGGTTACCTCACGTATGTCCACGCCATCCAGTCGCACGACCCCGCTGGTAGGGTCGTACAGCCGGGGCAGCAGGTGGGTAAAGGTGGTCTTGCCAGCGCCGCTGGGCCCCACCAGGGCAGCCATCTGGCCTGCTTCTATGCGGGCGGTGAAATCCTTCAGGGCATACCGTCCGGGCACATAGGCAAAGGAGACATCCTCAAACTCAATCGCGCCCCTGATGGCGGGCAGTGCTCTGGCCGAAGGCGACTCCTGGATGTCCGACCGCGTGTCCAGATACTCAAAGATGCGCTCAAAGAGGGCCAGGGCTGCCTGCACGTCCACGTACACTGTCGCCAGGGAACTCACCGGGCCATACAGCCGGCCCAGGTATGCCACAAAGGCAACAATGGTGCCGATGGTCAGCGCCTCCTGGATAACCAGGCGTCCGCCCCAGAGATAGATGAGGGCAGGGCCGATGGCGGAGAAGAGGCCCATGCTCATGAAGAACCACCGGCCCACCAGGCCCTGCAGGATTTCCAAGCGCATGAGCCGCTGGCTGTGGGCGCGGAACCTCGTGGCCTCCGCCGGCTCCCGGTGAAAGACCTTCATCAACAGGAAGCCGCTGATGTTCAGCGTCTCCTCCATGTGGCTGTTCAGGTCGGCCCGGGCCCGCTGGGTCTCACGGCGGAGCTGGCGCCGCCGCCGGCCCACCAACCGTGTCGGGATAATGAAGAGAGGAAGGAGGCTGATCCCCAGGAGGGTGAGTTTCCAGTCTAGGGCCAGCATGACCGTAAGGGTTATGACTACCGTTGCAAAGTCGCTGATGATGGACAAGAGGGAGCTAGTGACGGTGTTCTGGATGCCGGCGACGTCGTTGTTCAACCGGGACATGATTTCCCCGGTGCGGTTGGCAGTGAAGAAGCGCAGGGAGAGGCCCTGGAGGTGGGTGTACAACTCGTTTCGCAGGTCATACATGATCCGCTGGCTGACCATGTTATTGAGGTAGCTCTGCAGCACCCCCAGGAGGCCGTTGACCAGGGCGATGCCTACTATGGCGGCCGCCAGTATGTAGAGGAGGGACAGATGTTTTTCGGGGATGGCCTCGTCAATGATGTGCCGTACCAGCAGGGGAGGCAGGACGCCGATGCCGGCAATGGCCAGGACACACAAAAGGATGAATAAGAACGGGAACCAGTAGGGCAGCAGGTAGCCCAGAGCGCGCGGGACGATCGTGCGTGCGCTCTCCCGCACAGGCCGATGTGGCCCCTGGGGAAGGTCTCCTCCGTGCATACGGTATGCCATTGTGTATCATCGCCTCGCGTCTATGGGGTTAACCAGAGTGTAGCATGTTCCAGATGCTTGCCAAAGTCTTCAGCTTCCGAAGCCAACGTTTCCTCTTGTCTTCCCATGCTGAACGAGAATGTCCCAGACCGTTATATCTACCGTGCAAGCTTACCGTGCTCGTCGCGGCGCATCTTCAGGCCGGATGTTGCCCTCTCCGCAGGCGTATCATGAGGTATTTGCATGTCACTGTCGTCAAAAAGCGTTGGCAACTTACGTAAACAGCAGTATGCTCTTGGCATGTGCATCAGGCAGTCAGGAGTAGTGCGCTCATGGTCACCGCCACTACCGCTCGTAGCAAGCTAGCAAGTCTCACTGGAATCGCTATTAGCAACCCCGTTGCCTTTTTCTACTTCTTCCGCTGTCTGACATGGCTCTTTGCACTAGCCCTTATTTACCTTCACGCTGTCCCCGTGGCCAATGCTCGGTATCAGCCGGGCCTGCTTCTTTATGTGGCTCTGCAACTCTCTCTTGGCATCCTCTATACCACCGTCATCTATCCCCGGCTGAACCAGGACACTGCCCCTGGGGTAGACCTTGGCCGGTTCCATCGTGATCTCCTGGCTATGGGCATTGCCGACATGGTGGGCAGTTTGGCAATCCTCTTCTGGAGCGGCGGGCTGGGTACTCCCTTCTTCCACTTCGTCGCCACCAGCCTCATGGTGCCCTGTTTCTTGCTTCCAAACCGGTGGGGCCTGATGGTAACAGCCCTCTTTTCCGCCGGCTACATCGGCGCAGCAATTCTGGCAGGTGATCTCATGACCGGCGCCGTGAGCTTCGGCGCCAGCGGCTTTCGCACCCAGGCTACGCGGGATGTGGCCTCCCTGTTGTTTATTGCAGCCGCAGTGGCGTACCTGGGTCATATGTTTCGCTCCCTCCAGTTGGAGCGCCGTCATGCAACCCAAGCCCTGGAAGACACCAGCACGATGTTTTCCTTGACCCAAGAACTGGTACAGGGAGGGTCTGAGGTCCATGCCTTGCTTCTGCGCCTTGCCCAGGTGATACGACATCGGGGAGTGTTTGGTAAGTGGGCCCTCTTTCTCAAGGGGACTGGAGGAAATTTAGAGGTTGCGGCTTCTACTGTTGGCATTGAAGAGGTCAATGGAGGACTGGCCGAAGATGCTTTTCGGGGATCGCGCACACTCCTCCACCCGGGCAATGCTTCAGGACAGTGGCAGGCCGCCGTCCCCCTCAAGGTGGGCGATGAGACCCTGGGAGTGATGCTGGCAGGAGGCTCCAGCACCCTCCAGACGCCAGAAGAACTCACTTTGCTTGCCGAAGCAGTGGCAGGCCAGATAGCTATCGGGCTGCACAATGCCCTGCTTGCTCTCCAGAAGGCTGACCTGGCTGCCGAGGAGGAACGCAGCCGCATAGCCAGGGAGATCCACGACGGCATTGCCCAGTCCATCTATATGCTCAGCCTGCACCTGGAGACGTGCACTGAACTGGCGGTTCGGGGCCACACTGACCTGCCTCAACGCCTGGAGCAGATGGTAGGTCTCTCCAAACAAGCCCTGATGGAGGTACGCCACTACATCTTTGACCTGAAACCCTACCTGGCAGGCGAGCAGAGCGCTGCCGCCATGATCGCAAGTCAGGTCAACGAGTTCTCCAAGATCTCGGGCGTTCCGGCCTCTTTTGAGATGAAAGGGGAGCTTCATCCCCTTCCAGTAACAGCCGCCACCTGTCTCTACCGCGTTACCCAGGAGGCCCTGGCCAACGTCTTTCGCCACGCCGCAGCCAACCAGGTCAAGGTGACCCTGGAGTACCTGACCGGTGAAGTCCGCTTGACGGTCACGGACAATGGCAGGGGCTTTGATGCAGCCGCGGCAGTGCCCGGCCACGGCCTGGAGAATATGCACCGCCGCGCGCAGGAGGCAGGCGGTTCCTTCCGCCTGAGCAGCGCGCCAGACCAGGGCGCTGAGGTGAGCATCTTGGTGCCGTATTCATGAATTCTTGACTCGCACCACAGGAGACGATAATGACCCGTACACGCTTAATGGTAGTGGACGACCACGAGGTGGTCCGCAGCGGCTTGCGGACAATCCTTGGGGCAGAGGACGACCTGGAGGTGGTAGCAGAAGCTGGGACGCTGGAGGAGGCTATCCAGAAGGCGGGGGTTTTTGCGCCTGAAGTTGTCCTTATGGACGTGCGCCTTGGCGATGGCAGTGGTATTGAGGCGTGCCGGGCCATCAAGAACGACAGGCCCCAGACCCACGTGCTCATGCTCACCTCCTTTGGCGATGAAGAGGCGGTCATGTCCTCCATCATGGCTGGAGCCTCGGGGTATCTACTGAAAAACGTGGGCCGCAGCGATCTGCTGAAGGCCATCCGTGCCGTGGCCCAGGGCCAGAACCTCCTGGACCCGGCGGTCACCAAGCGCGTCTTGGAGCGCCTTGCCCGTCTCACCGCCAATGCCCAAGACCAGTCGTTGCAAGCAATCTCCGACAGGGAGAAGGAGGTGCTGGTGCTGGTGGCCCAAGGCCTCACCAACAAGGAGATCGCAGCCCAACTGGTCATCAGCGATAACACCGCCCGCAATCACGTGAGCCGGCTCCTGGACAAGCTGGGTCTAACCCGCCGGAGCGAGGCCGCTGCCTTTGCCGCAGAGCACGGCCTCCTCAGGCGGGAACGCCAGTAGTACCCCCTAGCAGCCTTGCGTACTGTCATAAGTGGTATCCCCCCACCAGCCCTAATGAGTACATCTGCACCTTAGGAGGCTCAGCCTGCCGTCATACCATGGCCTCACCTTATGAGTGGAGATGGCTATGGGGCAGGCGAAAGCAAATTGGCGGTCCTGGGCTCCCCCTTTGGGCAAAGGGACAGCGTTGGTTGTCGCTGCGCTGGCCGTTGTCCTAGCCATCCTTTATTTCAGGGAATTTGCCAACATGGATCCCAGGGTACTTGCGGCCCTTGGCTATCCAGCCGTCTTCCTCGTCAACGCTATCAGTGGCGTCACCCTTTTCGTCCCAGTGCCCGGCCAAGCCGTCATTTTTGCCGGCGGAAGTTTACTGCATCCGGCAATTGTAGCACTGGCGGCTGCAGCGGGAATGACCCTAGGTCTGCTAGTGTGCTATCAGGTTGGTGCAACAGGCTCACCTCTCCTTCAGAAGGCGACTGCTCACCACAATAATCTGGCTAGCACGGCGCTGAGGAAAGGTGAAGTATGGTTCCAACGGTGCGGCGTGTGGGCGGTCTTCCTGTTAGTGGCGGTGCCTACCCCCTTCTTTGATTTCGCCGCCCTATGGGCGGGCGCTATCCGGATGCCGGTATGGAGCTTTATCCTAGGGGCATTCCTGGGCAAGCTGGTCTCAGCCTTCGCGGTGGCAATGGCTGGGTCGTACCTCATGCTGGCTGCAGGAGTTGGAAGTTAATCCCAGGGGTTTGGGGTTCTGCCTCAACATCCGGCGGCACAAGGACTAGAAAAGGGCCCGCCTAGAAATGATGATTCTGTTCTTTCATTGTATGGACTACAGTTGCCAGGCTGCGCAGGCACTACGCCAAATGCGGTACTTCCAACTACGGTAAACCGGTACATTCATACCTGATGGGGTACTCCCCCTTTTCCTATTATAGCCTTACTGAACCAAACAGGAGACGGCCATGGAACAGACGGTAGCACTTCGCAGGGCAAACAATGGTAACCTCAGCAAGGTTGCACTGGCAGGCTTCTCCGCAGTTTGCATAGGCATTGCGCCCCTACTGGCTCAGCGGTTCGCCCATATTGACCCCGCCATTATCTCTACCCTCGGGTATCCGTCCGTCTTCCTGATTAATGTCCTGGGCAGCATGACTCTCTTCCTTCCCGTCCCTGGTCTTGCTGTGGTCTTTGCCGGTGGCAGCGTGCTGAACCCTGTGGTCATAGCCCTTGTAGCGGCAGCGGGGATGACCGCTGGCATGGTGGCCTGCTACCTCCTGGGGGTGTCAGGCTCCCCACTAGTCCAGAAGCTCACTGACAGGCAGGGGAACGTAGCTGCTAAGGTAGTAGCCAGGGTGCAGTGCTGGTTCCAGGAGTATGGAGTCTGGGCGGCCTTCTTGCTGGCCGCGATGCCCAACCCCTTCTTTGACTTTGCAGGCCTGTGGGCCGGCGCCATCCGCATACCGCTGTGGAAGTTTGTCCTGGGGACCTTCCTGGGGAAGGCGGTCCAGACCCTGGTCGTAGCCTTGGCTGGCGTTTATCTGGCTGTGGCCCTGGGCGGTGTGGCATAGGTTTGCGGCTTCCGGTTTACCCTGGCATAATGCACCCATCACGAGGAGCCTACGGTATGATACTTAACGGCATAACGTTGCTGCGATTGGCCCTGATGGACTTTTCCCGCAACAACTCTCCCTACATGGCCGCAGGCATGGCTTACTGGGCCTTGTTCTCCCTCTTTCCTCTGGCTCTGGCAACCATTGCTATCCTGGCGTACCGGTACCCCAACCCTGAAGACCAAGAGTGGATCGTTCAGAATATTCTCCGGGTAATGCCCATTTCTCGTGACTACCTGGCCCAGGTTATCCAGGATGTATCCCAGGGTAGAGGTGCCTTGAGCATCCTGGCCATCATTGGCCTGCTGTGGACTGGCACCGCCGTCTTTTCTGCCGTGCGCAAGGGGATAAACCACGCCTGGCACATCGGCAGGCCGCCCTACTTTCTACTGGAGCGTGCTACCGATTTTGCCATGCTGCTGGGCGTTGCCGTCCTGGCATTCATCATGGTGGCCTTCACCACCAACCTTGTGGGGCTCTCCACGTTAGCTAACGCCCCTGCGTGGATTGGTGGTGGTCTGCTGGGGAAGCTGCTGCTGGAGATGTCAGCCTTAGCTGTTACTCTGGGGGTTTTTCTGCTCTTGTACCGGTTTGTCCCCAATACCAGGGTGGAATGGCGCGATGTGTGGTTCGGCGCTGTATTCGGTGCAATCCTTTTTCAGGCCATCCGTGTTGGTTTTGCGTGGTTCGTGGTGCGCTCAGGCAGCTTCAACCTGGTCTATGGTGTCCTGGGTTCCCTCATGGCTGCATTGGTGTGGGCGTACCTGGCGTCGCTGGCTCTGATGTGGGGTGCACAGGTCTGCTTTGCCTACAGCCGGCTCTTTGGCAGCCACCAGGCGGAAGGCATTCCGTCCGAGCTAGTGGACTCGCCCAAGATTGAAGCCCCTGGACGGAAAAGGACCGGGCCCCTGGGGGTTGTATTGACCCTGATTGGGTGGCTACTTCCACCCAGGAGGGATGGGCGGTGACACGGCTTTGTCTCTGCCGACGAAAAGATTCCAGCGGTTTGTTTTCGTTGCCAGGTAATCAAGAGACCAAGATTCAAGGAGGCTCGTCATGCCAGAGACCCTAGTGCAGTTCCTGGAGGAAGCTGCGCAAAAGTTCGGGACTAGACCAGCACTCTTCTTCAAACCCGGGTTTCGCTACCAGCGGTGGAGTTACCAACGCCTTTGGGAGGACTCTGCCAAGGTCGCCTCCCTCCTCCAGCAACGGGGGCTGCAAAAAGGAGACCGGGCCATCCTGTGGGCCTACAACTCTCCCCAGTGGGTGCTGGCCTTCTTTGGTTGCTTGCGCGCTGGCGTTATAGCCGTGCCGGTGGACCTGCGCAGTACACCAGACTTTTCAGCAAGGGTCATCGCCAAGACCCGCCCCAAGGTGATCTTTGTTTCCCGTCTGACACCGGACCTTGAGCCTGACCGGGAGATGCAGATTATCCGGATTGAGGAGCTGGAGTCCCTCAGCCAGAGCTGTCCTGCCCCTCAGTCCACGCCGATAGAAGGAGACGACCTGGTTGAGATCATGTTTACCTCCGGCACAACCGGCGACCCCAAGGGCGTCATGGTGAGCCACAGGAACCTGCTTTCCAACCTGGAGGCGGCAAGCCGGTACACCCCAGGGAAACCATCCTACCGCCTGCTCTCTGTGCTGCCCCTCAGCCACATGTTTGAGCAGATGGCCTGCCTGCTCATGGCGCTAAGTTGCGGAGCCAGCATCACCTATCCCACTAGCCGTCAGCCTTCTGTGCTGTTCCGCACCATGCGGGAGCGCCAGATTACCACCATTCTCCTGGTGCCCCTGGCCCTGGACCTGTTCATGAAGGGCATTGAGCGGGAGGTGCACCGTAAAGGCAAAGAGAAGCAATGGCAGCTTCTCATGAAGCTGGCAAAGCGTACCCCTCTAGTCCTGCGCCGCTATCTCTTCTGGCCTGTCCACAAGCAGTTTGGGGGCAAGCTGGACTTCATCATCTCTGGCGGCGCAGCCTTGGACCCAGAATTGGGCGCCAAGTGGGAGTTGTTGGGTATCAAGGTCATCCAGGGGTACGGCGCTACAGAATGTTCCCCTGTAGTAAGTTGCCACAAGCTTAGCAACCCGCGGTTTGATTCCGTGGGCCTGCCTTTGCCAGGGGTGGAGGTTAAGGTCACTAGCGAAGGTGAGCTGTGGGTCCGGGGGCCAAACGTGACCCGCGGGTATTGGGAAGCCCCCGAGCAGACAGCGGCGGCATTCAGCGACGGCTGGTACAAGACAGGCGACCTGGGCTACTTTGATACAGAAAGCTTCCTGCATATCCACGGGCGCAAGAAGGACATGATTGTCCTTGCCGATGGCCAGAACGTCTTTCCAGAGGACGTTGAAGCGGTGCTGCTTAAGCACCAGTCCCTTACCGACGCTATTGTTGTAGGCCTCCCGAAGGGCAGTAACATAGAGGTGCATGCTGTCTTCATCCTGAAAGACCCTTCAGAAGCCCCAGGCATTGTATCTTGGGCCAATGCCCAGCTTGCCGAGAAACAGCACGTCCGGGGATGGTCTGTCTGGCCTGAAGAGGACTTTCCTCGCACTCACACCCTCAAAGTCAAGAAGGGCGTCGTCCTGGACACCCTACGGGGCCTTGCTCCGGCAAGCCCAGCAGCAATTCCAGGCTCCGCCGGCCCTGCTGCTGGCGGCCCAAGGACCTTGCATGCCGTAGTGGCTGCGGTGAGCAGCCTGTCCCAGGTTCAGATTACTGATGACAAGACCCTGGGGGAAGACCTAGGATTGGACTCCCTCCGGCGTGTAGAATTGCTGTCCGTCATTGAAGAAGAGCTGGGGGCGTTCCTTGACGAAGCCCAGGTAAGCGCCAGCACCACGGTGGGGCAGCTCCACGCGATGCTGCGGGAACAGGGCGGGGCCCACACTCCCGTCAAATTCCCAAGCTGGGGCATGAGCCGGTGGGCCTCTATTATGCGGGGCGCCCTCCAGCGGCTCCTCATATTCCCTAGCCTGTCTCTCCTGTACCGGCTGCAGGTGACGGGGCAAGAGTACCTGGGGAGCATAGAGGGGCAGGTGCTCTTTGCTGCCAACCATAATCTCTACCTGGATAACGGCCTCATTATGAAGGCGTTTCCAGAACCGTGGCGCAGGCGGTTTGCTATTGCGGCCGCTGCCGATTTATGGCGGAACCCGCTCTGGGCAGTGGTCAACCCCCTGCTGGGGAATGCTTTCCCTTTTGCCAAGGATGGCTCCGTGCGCGCTAGCCTGGACAACCTGGGTCGGGTGTTGGATAACGGATGGTCTGTTCTTATCTACCCCGAGGGCGAGTTAACGGTGGGTGGCCCTATCAGACCCTTCAAGAGTGGGACAGGCCTCATTGCGGTGGAGGGCAATGTCCCCGTAGTGCCCCTTCGCCTGAAGGTTCAGCGCTTCGGCGCTCCAAAGCCTTTCCCCTTCCTGCGCCGTGGTCATGTGGAGGTGTGCTTCGGCAAACCCATGGTCTTTCCTGGCGGTGCCTCCTATCTGGAAACTACTGCTGCCATAGAGAATACGGTCCGCTCGTTATGACCCACAATGGTCGCTACCTGCTGGGCATGCTTTTGGTATGGTGCCTAAGCAGCGACCCTCAAGCACAGGCCTCCCTCTTCCTATGCAACACCTAAGGGGAAGGGCGTCTTCACTCAAGCAAGGAGTCTGTCATGCCCAAGCTTCGCCAAATCCTCATAACTCTGGTAGCTGTGATAATTGCAGGCGCTGCTGCGGGCCTCGGAGGTGGGGGGTGGTATCTGTCCGACATCCTGAAGAAGGATGCCTTGACCCCGGACCACGCAGAGTCTGAATTGGATATGCAGGTGCTTGCCATTGACGGGGGGGAGATAACTCTGGAAGTGACGCCCCTGACCGGTAATCCTGGAGCGTGGGACCACGAGGGCGTCTGGGGTGTCCGCTGGAACGGCGGCTACGGGCAGATAGGCCCTATCATCCAGCTTACCGATACCGATGTGGTTCGCCCCTTCACTGTCTTCTTTGGGGAATTGCGTCCCGGGGATCACGTGCGCCTGGAAGGGATGGCTTTCCCTGAAAACCCCCTGGTGGCCTTTGGCATCCCCTTCCAGCAGGTGCAGTATCAGTCGGACCTGGGCGCCTTTAATGCCTGGTATGTAGAAGGGGCCAGGGACACCTGGGTGGTCTTTGTCCACGGGCGCAACGTGACGCCGAAGGAGGGACTGCGCATCCTGCCCACGCTGGTAGAGCTTGGCTACCCTGTACTGATGATTACCTACCGCAATGATGAAGGGATGCCTGCAAACCCGGACGGGCTGCTTCGCTATGGCCAGGCGGAGTGGCAGGATGTGGAGGGAGCGGTGCAGTATGCCCTGGACCAGGGGGCTGATGATGTGGTAGTGGCGGGTTTCAGCATGGGGGGCGCCACTGTGGTGAACTTCCTCTACCAGTCTGCCCTTGCAGACAATGTCCAGGGGGTTATCCTGGATGCACCGATGATGAACTTCAACAAGACCATTGACCTGGGCGTGGAACAGCGAGGCTATCCAATCATCGTGGCGGCAATTGCAAAGGCCTTTGGCCAGATGCGGTTTGGGGTGGACTGGGGGGCGCTGGACTACCTGAAGAAGGCAGACCAACTCAAGTCACCAGTGCTGCTGTTCCATGGAGACGTTGACCAAACAGTCCCCGTTTCCACCAGCGACATCCTGGCCGCGGCGCGCCCTGACCTGGTGACATACGTGCGGGTCCCCGGTGCACTGCATGTGGGCTCATGGAACCGCGACTCCCAAAGGTATGAGGCGGCTGTCCGGGACTTCCTGGAAGGGTTGGAGTCGGGCTAGCCCCTCAGCAGGGCTACCACACTGGCGACCACGTAGCCTCCATGGTGGCTGATGCTGAGGTCGCAGCTCAGCACCCGACTGGCGTCATACTCCGGCGCAAAGACGAGATAGGGCCTGCCCTGGGGCGAATGGCGCACCTCTATCACATGCCAGTCTCCCTCAGGCAGACCTAGCGCCTTATAGGCGGCCTCTTTGGCGGCAAAGATGCCCGCCAGCCGTTCCACGCTCGCCCCTTCAGATTCTGAAGGGTGGAACAGCCGCCGGCGCATGGCTTCGCCGCCGGACTGGAGCGAACGATAGAACTCCTCCAAGTCCACCAGGTCTATCCCCGTCTTAACTTCTAGCCTGTTCATGCTGTCTCCTGGCAGGCGCTGCCACAATAGTACACCTACCCGTAAATGTTGGTACGGATGCACCTCCGTGGCCCCCTTACAGCCGCGTAGCATAGAGACACCAAGGATTGCAGATAAATGCCTGTGCCAAGCACGTGAGGAGGTGCCCCATGGGACTCTCGCAACTTAGGTGGACGGTGTTCCGTACCCTGTTCAGGAGTATAGGCCGTTTCAGCAATGGCATACGCCTGGGCTACCAGTACGGCTTTGACTCCGGCGAGATGCTGGACTACGTGTATGAAAACAAAGCCCAGGGCAAGTTCTTAGTAGGCCGGGCCATAGACCGCGCTTACCTGGATGCTATCGGCTGGCGGGGGATCCGGGCACGCAAGGATCTGCTCAAGCAGGTGCTTCACAAGGAGATTGCCGCCCGTCAAGTGGCAGGCAGACCAGTTGTGATATTGGACGTAGCTGCCGGGCCAGGCCGCTACCTCCAGGAGGTCTGCCTGGAGATGCGTAGCCGGAGCCAGCCTTTGAGAGACATCACCGTCCTTTGCCGGGACATGGACGCCCAAGGGTTAAACTGGGGCCGGCGGCGCGCCCAGGAACGCAGCCTCTACAACTTCCGTTATGAGCTTGGCGATGCTTGTGACCCCGCTTCCTTAGCCAACGTTCAACCCAAGCCGGACATTGTGGTTGTCTCAGGCCTCTATGAGCTGTTTACTGACCCTGTCCCTATCCAGCGCTCGCTGAAGGGCATCAACGAAATCCTTAATCAAGGTGGCGCCATCATCTTCACCACCCAGGTCCGCCACCCCCAGTTGGAGCTTATCGCCAACGTACTGGTGAACCGGGAGGGCAAGCCCTGGGTGATGCAGTGCCGGGATGCCGCCACGGTGGAAGGTTGGGCCGGGGCTGCTGGATTTGCTGTCCAGCGAAGACAGCTTGAGTCCGTGGGCCTGTTTTCTGTGACAGTGGCAAAAAAAGTGAGCGTTCAGGTCCCTCCTGAGTGGCCCGTCACACTGGCCGGCCGGCACGGAGGAGAGCGATGAATACGATTGCCAGTTTGCTGGAGGAAAGCGCCGCCCGGTACGGTGAGCGTACCGCTCTGGTCATGCGGCAGGGTTACCGCACCCAACGCTGGAGCTATGAGAGGCTGTGGCGTACGTCAGGTCAAGTGGCAGGCCGCCTCCAACGGCAAGGGGTGCAAAAGGGGGACCGCATCATCCTCTGGGGAATAAACTCGCCGGAGTGGGTAGCCGCCTTCTTCGGCTGCCTGCGCGCCGGGGCCATTGCCGTGCCCCTGGACGCCCGTTCCACCCGGGAGTTTACCTGCCAGGTGGCCCAGCGCACCCAGCCCACGCTGGCCTTCGTCTCGGCTGTCACGATGACGGAGGCCCAGGCGCTGGGTGTTCCGCTGGCAGTGATGGAAAAGCTTGAGGCGTTTGTGGGCGATGGCCCCGTACCAGAGGGACTGCCTGCCTTGGGGCCTGAAGACATCGCTGAGGTCATGTTTACCTCCGGCACGACGGGAGACCCCAAGGGGGTTGTCCTGACCCACGGTAACATCGCTTCCAACGTGGAGGCGGCAACCACTGTAGTGCCCGTCAAGCCCGACTACCGGCTGCTGTCGCTGCTGCCGCTCAGTCATATGCTGGAGCAAACCGTCGGGCTGTTGTCGCCTCTCAGTGGCGGCGCTGCCGTCCATTACTTGCCCAGCCGCCAGCCTGCCGTCATCTTCCGCGCCTTCAAGGAGTACCGCATCACGTCCCTGGTGCTGGTGCCCCAGGCCCTGCAGCTCTTCATGAACGCCATGCACGCCAGGGCGGAAGAGCAAGGCAAGGGCAAGCTCTCCAGAAACTGCTGGCAGCGGCCCCAAACCTTCCCCTTCCAGTGCGGCGCGTGCTGTTCCGCCGGGTTCACCAGCAGCTTGGCGGCGCCCTGCACTTTGTGATGTCTGGGGGCGCCTACCTTGACCCGGAACTGGGCCGCCAGTGGGAGGCGCTGGGCGTGCGGGTGCTGGAAGGCTACGGTACTACCGAGGCATCGCCCATCATAAGCTGCAACTCCTTTGCCCATGCCAGACTGGGAACCCTTGGCCGGCCCCTCCCTGGGGTGCAGGTGCAGGTCGCTAGCGATGGCGAAGTTCTGGTGCGCGGCCCCAATGTGACGCCTGGCTACTGGCAGGACACTGCCGCTACCGAGGCTTCTTTTGCTGGCGGCTGGTACAAGACTGGCGACCTAGGGGAGATAGATGGAGACGGCTATCTGCACTTCAAGGGGAGAAAGAAGGACCTGATAGTGCTGGCCAGCGGCATGAACGTCTATCCCGAGGATATTGAGGCCCTCCTGCGCCGCCAACCCTCCGTGGCCGACACCGTGGTAGTGGGCCTGCCCAGGGGAGGGCAGGGGGTGGAGGTACATGCGGCCCTCATCCTGAAAGACGCCGCCGCTAGCGCCAGGGATATTGTAGACGAGGTCAACGGAGCACTGGCAGACCACCAGCGCATCCAGGGGTTCACCGTGTGGCCGGAGGAGGACTTCCCCCGGACCCACACGCTGAAGGTGAAAAAGCACGAGGTTATCCAGACGCTGGCTAGAAGAGGACAGGAGATCCCGACCCAGCAGACCGCTGGAGCACATGACGTCGGCGTCTCTCCCCTGTTCCACCTGGCGTCGCGTGTGGCTCAAAAGCCCCTGTCCGGGCTGTCCCTAGCCTCCCAGCTAGCCGCGGACCTGGGCCTGGACTCCCTGGGGCGGGTGGAGCTTCTGTCGGTGGTGGAGACCGAGATGGGCGTCTATCTGGACGAGTCCCAGGTCACCGGCGTTATGACCCTGGGTGAGCTGGAAGGTCTGGTCCAGCAAGGGGCCAGGCAGGCTGCCCAGGTGCGATATCCTGACTGGCCGCTACACTCCCTGGTCAGGCCCCTACGCGCCCTTGCCCAGGCTGGCCTGTTCGGCACAGCCCTGAGTTGGTTTGCCCCGGCAAAGGTAGAAGGCAGGGAGCGCCTTCTTGGCCTGCAAGGCCCTGCCCTCTTCGCCTGCAACCACCAGAGCCACGCCGACACGCCGGTCATCCTGGCGGCGTTGCCCCGCCGCTGGCGGAAGCGCATGACCGTGGCTGCCGCTGCTGACCACTGGTTCCGAGAGGGGCGCGTCGCCGGCGCTGCCGCCGCCTTCCTGTTCAACGCCTTTCCCTTCTCCCGCACCGACTCCATCCGCCCCAGCCTGGAGCACTGCAGCCGCCTGCTGGACAGGGGCTGGTCTGTGCTCATCTATCCCGAGGGCACACGCTCTCCCGATGGTACAATGGGGCAGTTCAAGTC
>JACQOP010000002.1 GCA_016202485.1 Chloroflexota bacterium
ACCAAAGCCGGTGCTGTGCATGAACAACTTAAAGGCATTTTCATCCTTGAGGGTGCCACTGGCTAGTGGCATGAAAGATTCTGAGGGCTTGTGAAAGAAGGCCTGCGTGATGGTCATAAAGACGAGCACAGCAATCTGTCATTCTGGAGCGAAGTGGTCAATCAACACTTGCTCTCTATACATTCCTCTTCGCGAAGAACCCCTCATCACCGTTGCCTTCTGAGGGCCGAGGCGTCGGCCCGTCGCTTGCTACAGTGACATTGTGCTCAGCCTTTGGAAACACCCTCTTAGGCGTTCCAAGTCCTTTCCAAATAGCGGCAAAGGTCCGCTGCCCTTAGCGTTTGGGATAGCGATTTTTGCAGCTTGTCAGGCTGAAGGGCTACACAAGCCTTTCAGGACGCACCAGAAAAAGGCTGCAACCCTCTAGAGATTTTGCTGCATATATAGTATGTTATCTATCCGACAGAGGGTATCCAACGGGAACCTTCTACATTACGATTAAGAAAAATCCAGATAATTTACTAAAAAACTATGGCAATACGACGTTACTCAAGTCCGTTCCGGCAATGCCAGGTATGTGACCAGCGTCTGCCCCCTGCCAATCTCATCCCTGCGGCCTTGGTGCGCGCCGCCGTCGTGGGAACCATCAGGAATCGTTTCCCCCATTGGAACTCCGATGGCTCCATCTGTATTGCCTGTCTGACTGCCTTCAGCTTTCAACATGTGGAGGCCATCCGCCAGAAGGAGAAAGGCGATCTGACGAATCTCTACTTACAGGCCCAGCGGGGCATGAGAGACCACGACCGACGGACCAGGGATGTAAATGCGGAGTTCATCATCCAGCGGACCTTTGGTGAGCGTGTGGCTGATGGTATGGCTGGCTTTGTTGGAAGCTGGAAGTTCCTGGGCCTTTTCTTTGTATTGATGGGTGCATGGATTGCAGCTAACCTTATGCCGCGTGTGATAGAACCCATTGACAGGTATCCATTCCTGTTCCTTACCCTCTTATTGTCCCTTATGGCGGCTATCCAGGCCCCTATCATTATGATGAGCCAGAACCGCCAGGAAGCCCGAGACCGCTTGCGTGCAGAGAACGAGTACCGGGTGAACCTGAAGGCGGAGCTGGAAGTACGTTTGCTGACGGAGAAGATTGACCACCTGATCAAGGAACAGTTTCAGCGCCTGATGGAGATTCAGGAAATCCAGTTGGATATGCTGGAGCAATTGCGCCCGCGCCCGCATCGCAGGCGGGCGTCCATCAATGACGTCATTGGCCGCTCGGCGTAGGCAGCAAGCCTTCTCCGTAACACCCCTGGCAAGTGGCTGGGGGTGTTTTGCGCGTCCAAGGTGTCCCAGGTGCTCCCCGAACAGTTCTCCCTTTGATAGTATTGGAGGGGTAGTAGAGGTGCCTGATGGACCAGGAGATAGTGTTTTTTCGTGACGATAAGGCTGGGCTGCTCATCACAGAAGAGCGTCTGGTCTTTGGGCGTTCATCTTGCGCAACACGGGATGTTTCAAGGGTGGCGATAACCAGGGTCCTGCCGAGCCAGGCGCTCATGTTTACCTGTCTGGGCATTGGGATGGTGTTGCTCTTTCTGGGGGCGGTCTTTCCGGTATTGGCCCTCTTTGGTGTTATGCTGGCTACCACCGGCATGGTCCTGCGCTGCACCAACCGGCCCCGGTTCGTCGTTCGCCTCACCCTCAGGGACGAGCCTGTGGATGCCTATGCCTCCATGGACATCGCATACCTGGACACTGTTATCGTTGCAATCAACCGGGCTATTCGCGCGGCAGGGTCATGGCGACCTCCACCCCATGAATACGATTCGGAACAGACCTGAAGGGTAGAGCAGGCGGCTCATCCAACCTCTCCTCTTTCCACTCGCAGGACGCTGCGCGGCGGCGCCACCGCCTCGTGTACCAACGCCAGGTCTGCTGTGGTGACAAGGGCTTGCTGGTAGGAGGCAGCCTCTGCCAGGACACGCTGGCGCCGGCCGGGATCCAGCTCCGAGAGCACGTCATCCAGCAGCAGGATGGGTTCCTGGCGGCGGACTTGCCGCAAGAATGAAGCCTCCGCCAGACGGAGCGCCAGGCCGATGGTCCTGGCTTGCCCCCGGGAGGCATAGGTGGAGGCAGGCATTCCCTCTATCGCTAGAGTCAGGTCGTCCCGATGAGGGCCGACGATGGTCACGCCGCTACGGACCTCGGTCTGACGCTGCTGGGCCACCGCCTGTGCTATGTTTTCTGATGGGGCCACCGAGGGGGCGTAGGCCAAGGACAAGCGCTCCCCACCGGCCAGTCCCTGATAAGAGGCTGCTGCCAAAGAGGAGAGCTGTTCTATAACCTCTTGCCGGCGTCCCGTTATTGTGCTCCCCTCTTTTGCTAGCTCTCCATCCCAGAAGTCCAGCTCTTCCGGCCTGGCTCGGCCTTCCCGTAACTGGCGCAGCAGGCTGTTGCGTTGGGTGAGCACGCGCTGGTAGCGCTGGAGGGTGCGTAGATAGGGTCGGTCAACCTGGGAGATGAGGATATCCAGGAAGCGCCGGCGGCCCGCCGGCGGTCCCTGGATGAGGTCAACGTCCGCAGCGTTGAAGAGGACGGCATTCATTTGCCCTACCAGGGCAGTGGCAGACGAGGGTGCGCCGTTGACCCGTATCTCTTTCTGCACTTGAAAAGGGCCCTCGGCAGAGCCTGGAACGAGCCGTAAGCCCACGATAATGCGCAACCGCCCCGACGAGGTCACCACCTCCCCACTGACGATGGACTGGTTAGACAGGGTAGCCGCCGGGCCACCCTCCTCGGCCGCCTTCATTGCACTCCAATTCACCAGCTCGCGCTCTATATTGGTGCGGTAAGACTTGGCGATAGAAAGGAGGTAGGCCGCTTCCAAGAGATTGGATTTGCCCTGTCCGTTGCCTCCGTGAAGGACAACCAGACCTGGCAGGAAGTCCAACTTGAGGTCTGTGAAGCTGCGGAAGTTGGTGAGGGAGAGGTGAGCAAGGTACATGGGTGGATTGTAGCACCCTGCCTGCCGGGAAGGGGTGGACTAAGGTGTGAAGGAGTGAGGGAGAGGCTGGGGAATCACCCAGGGTTGCTCCTTGGGGGTTCCCTGTTGTTTCCGGCATAATTGCCCTGGCACTGGGCGAATCGCCCTATGTACGGCCCAGGAGGCGCTTGAGCTGGCGCCAGCGGGAAAGGATGGAGCCGGGGATGACCCCCGCTAGATGGAAGGGCAGGAACAGGCCCAAGGCCGGGTCATTGCCGGCCAGTTTCAGGGCGAAGTAGGGTATCCACACGGCTACACCAGCCAGGATGAGGATGCGCCCGATACGCCGATTTCTGGAGGGCCTATGCTGTTGCGCTTCCATGCTGCAACGATAGCATGACCAGGACTGGAGGGGAAGGACTATGAATGACAAGTCCCAACAGCTAGGGGAACTGATCAAGGAGCTAGCGGCTTCTGTCCAGCGGTTTCATGAGCGTTTTGGGATTGTGGGGCCGACATCCAAAGAGGAACTGCTGAGCCGCATCCCCATCCAGGAGGAGGAGGTGCGTGAGCTACACCAGGCCATTCTCCATGAGCCTGCGGAAAACCAGGCGGCGGAGGCGGTGGACATCCTGTATGTGGCCATCGGCACGGTGCTGCGCCTGGAACCGGGCCTGGCTTCCCGTGCCATCCGGGAGGTCATTACCAAGAATGACGGGAAGACCTGGCAGACCCACCACATCAATGCAGTTGGGAAGGTGGCCCGGAGAGGTTAGGGGGCTAGGGGAAGATTCCCCGCAGTTTCACGGCCTGGACCACCCGCTGGACACCCAACATCAGGGCGGCGTCGCGCATGGTGACGCTCTCGCGCCGGCTGAAAGCAGCAACCTCGTTGAAGGCATGGGTCATAATACGCTCCAGCTTGTCGTTGACCTCTTCTAAGGACCAAAAGTAGTGCTCCAGGCCCTGTACCCATTCAAAATAGGAGACGGTGACGCCCCCGGCATTGGCCAGGATATCAGGCACCACGGTAATGCCACGCTCCTTGAGGATAGCGTCGGCTGCTGGAGTGGTAGGGCCGTTGGCCCCCTCCACAATCAGCGGCGCCTGAATGGAAGGTGCATTCCTCTCGGTAATCTGGTTTTCTAAAGCCGCCGGCACCAGGATATCGCAAGGGAGCTCCAGGAGTTCGGCATTGGTGATGCAGTTGTTACCGGGATAATCGCAATAGCGCCCGCCGGCGGCCCGGAACTCCTCCATGTCTGATGGATTGAGGCCCTTGGGGTTAAAGACGCCGCCGGAGGAGTCGCTGACACCGATGATGTTGGAGCCCCACTGGTGGAGGATGCGTGCGGCATGAGAACCCACGTTGCCAAAGCCCTGGATGACCACCCGCGCCCCTTGGAGGGGCTTGCCCATGAGCTGCATAGCCTCCCGCGCCACAATTGCCACGCCTCTTCCCGTGGCCTCCTCCCGCCCCTGGCTCCCTCCCAGTTCCACCGGCTTGCCTGTGACCACCCCCGGCACCGAGAAGCCCACGTTCATGCTGTAGGTATCCAGGATCCATGACATGACCCGGGCGTTGGTGTTCACATCCGGGGCTGGGATGTCGGAATGCGGCCCGATAATCAGGGAGATTTCTGAGGCGTAGCGGCGGGTGAGGCGCTCCAGCTCACCCTGAGAGAGCGCTTTGGGGTCCACGGCAACGCCGCCCTTGGCTCCGCCGTAGGGGATGTTGACGACGGCACACTTCCAGGTCATCCACATGGCCAGGGCGCGCACCTCGCTGAGGCTTACCTGGGGGTGATAGCGGATGCCTCCCTTGGCAGGCCCCCGGGCCAGGTTATGCTGGGTGCGGTAGCCGGTGAAGACACGGACAGACCCGTCGTCCATCTTGACGGGAAAGTTGGTGGTCAGCTCCCGCTTGGGCATGGCAAGTAAGGCCCGCATGCCGTCGTCCAGGCCAAGGCGGTCGGCCACGGCATTGAACTGGGCCATAGCGATGGCGTAGGCAGGGTCCTGGGCAGGCTCGGCGATGGCATGGATAGCGGTCATTGGGACGTCTCCTCGGCAGGGTGAATGAATAGGGATGGGTGTTGGCGCTTCCAGTCTAGCATACGGAGGAATGGGCGGAGGGCGACTGTCTGGGCAGCGCTGGGCCGGCGTGCCCCCGTTCCCGGGAGGTTGTTTTATTTTTCTGTGGAAACGAATCCAAGATTTGTAAAGGAGACGAGGTGGCTTCTGCTGAGGATGCAGGGCCAGGGTAGCAGGAGGGTAGGGAGTTGGGGAAGGGAGGGATGACATAGGTCTTGTTCGCCTTCATGGGGTGGATAGGTCCGCTGACTGAAGCCGGGGGTTAGACAACTGCAAACCTGGGGCTTTAGTGTAAGGCAAGAAACGCACCACCTTCTGGAATCCTTCGCAATCCCGACAGACGCTTGGTCTCGCGCTCCCCCCTAGCGTTACTGCACAGACTGCTCTTGAGGCAGCTCCCGCATACGCATCGCCTGGAAACGAAGGACGTGGACGATGGTGGCCAAGCCCAGGGCGATAGATCCCAGGTAGGTTGCTGCGCCAAAGCGGCGAAGGCCTTCAACCCAAGTGGCCCATGCCGTCACCGTCTGAATGGTCCCCTGGTTGCTGTTGAGCACTGCATCGTGTAGCACCACGCCCAAGGTAATGTGAGTGATGATGGCGAACAAGAGCATCATCATGCCCATCATCATCAGCACTATCATGCCCCATGCACTAACAGGCATCTTCAGGGTGAGGACTCGGCGTCTGGCTGTCGCTTGAACCTGGCCACCGCCAGTTCGCAACACCCCTAGAATACGCGCAATAGCGAACACGATCCCCGAGAAGACGCTCATGAAGCCGAGGAACATGACGGCTGGAATGTACTGCCCCAGGGCGGCGGCGCCAGCAGCGTCAGAGATGGTTGTGCCCGTGTCCACCAGGTTGGCCCGGATGGCGCCCAGGATGAAGGCTACTAGGAAGGCCATCACCCCCATAAGGAGCATAGGTACCCACAGGGCACTGCCCATCTTCTGGGCAAAGTTCATGTCCAAAGCGCGGCCGCTGTCCACGACCTCAAACTCACCATGCCGGATAGTTTTCACAGCTGCCATCGTTGATTCTCCTTCTATCGTCCTGTGCCGATGATTTCTTGGATTCGCGAGAACTGGAAGCCCAAGACCTTCCCGATGGTTCCCAGGGCGAGCACGATACCAGAGAGCAGAATGCCCAGTCCCGCCTCGCGTAGAGGCCCAAGCCAGGTGAGCCATACATCAATGGTCTGGGTGTTATCCAGCGTAGCCACATAGATGTAGAGGGCAAGCTGCAGCATTCCTATCATCATGCCTACCATCATCAAGGCTACGAACAGCTTGGCTGTCAGAGGCATCTTTAGGGTTTTCACGAGTACGCTCGCTGACTCCTGGACTTCTCCTCCGCCTTGTCGTATGGACCCCAGGATGCTGCCCAACAGGAAGGATATCCCCGCTAGGAGCAGCGTCTCACCAAAGAACTGAATACCCGGCACCAGGGCACGCAAGGCATTATAGGCGCCAGTGTCTTCAGAGGCTGCGGCCCCCGCCTCGACGAAGGAAAGGAGCAATCCAATGGCTACCCCCATGAAGCCCATGAGGAGCATAGGCGCCCACAGGGCGAAGGACATCCGGTGAACAAAGAGCGGAGGCGATGCTTTCCGGGAGACTTGAGCAAGCCCGTAGGGTGTGGCAATGGGCCCTTCTCGTGTGGGTTGCTGTTGAGCGTTGCGGGGCATGAGCTTGGGGAGCGCCTCTTTGACGCTCTCAGCCCGAATCCAGATGCGGCGTACGATGCCCCACAGGATGACGGCGATCCCCGTCTTGAGAAGTCCCAGGGCGGCGGTGGCAAGTCCAAAGGTCCAGGCGGCCTGGGCGGCAATGGAGATAGCTGTGGCCTCGCCTTCCCTAGCAGTCTGGGCAATGCTGCTGATAAATGCTACCATAGCTACCATGATGCCAATGGCTATGATAGAAAGTCCCGCTGACCGCTGAGTTGATTTGCTACGATAGTCTGCTGTCAGTGGGGGCCGTAGTAATGTTCCCTGCCTCACTATCATTTCTGTACCTCCATGGGAATTGCTGGGTCATGAACTCATTGATTGCTATTTTGGGAGCGCCGGGCGAAGGAAGATGTCGGAGCGCCGACAATTCTGTGGCGAAGTGTTTGGGCGGGGATTTTCTATTTGGCGATGGCCTGTACGGTGACCACAAAAAACTCCATGACTTCAAAGAAAAGGCATGGAGTGCAGGGGGATGAAGGACTGGTGTGCCGGGCGTCAATGGTACAACGCCAGTTGCGGGCCATTTAACGAAGGCGTGCTTGCCTGGTGCTCCTGACAAGCGCTACAAACTTGAGGGGTTGTCTTGCCCCCGAGAGAAATGAGACGCTTGGCCCAATTCCCGTGGTCTATGCCTCAGAGCGGCCAGGGTGGAACCGAAGAAAACATGCAACAGCCTGTTTCCCATACACGGGCAAAATGAGATGCTGGGCTTTCCGAAAGGGTTTGGCTGGCGAAAACCCTGCCTTTTCTAACAGACCCTTCAGGACTTCCACATCAGCCTCTGTTTTCACGGCAAAACGCACCTCGTAGCCCTTTTTGTACCCCTGGCCAAGCTCTTTTCGTAGCAGCATGTTCGGCACACGGATGTACGCATTGCGTGTGAAAATCTCTTTGAGCAACCGTGGGCTTACCTTAGTAGCTGTAGTCCCTGGGCGTTTGTGGGGTCTAGGTTTTTGCTGCGTCATGGCTTACCTGAGTGGGATGGAGTTGGGCATGGGCTCACAGCCAGTCTACCCTAGTTACCAACGTGGTTAAAACGCGCTTAAGGATGCGCGAGCATCCTGACACCTTCTTGTCAGTTTTTGATCTCAAGGCCGCCGAAGGTGACGGAGGCGTTGACGGTGAGGAGGGGGGTGGCTGGTCCGCCTGTGCCCTTTTGCTTGTTCTCCACGCCGCCGCAGAGGGCGGTGATGCTGAGGACAGCGCCTGGGGCCAGCCTGGCGTCCCGCAGGTCCAGCTCGCCGCCGCCGAAGATGGCGGAGATTTTCCCACCGCGGAAGGCCTGGGAGGTGACCCGGCGCTCGGCCCCACTGAACATGGCAATGATGCTGACGGAATCGTCGCCTTCCGGGGCGCCGCCGTTCTTGCGTAGCTGGACTCCTTGAAGGAGGATGGCCAGGCCGATGACGATGATGACCAGAGGCCAGGAGGAGCCCCACGGGAGGATATCCAGGGAGGCCAGAAGGAAGACCACCCCAAGACCGATGAGGATGGCTGGAGCTGCCAGGCCGACGCCGCGGTCGGTGGCAAGCTTCCAGAGGCCCAGGGCGATGATGACCAAAGGCCAGAGGGTACTGACAACCCCGCCGGCGGTGATGTCAAAGAGGCCGAGGTTGGCGATAAGGAAAAGGATGCCCAGGAGAATGAGTCCTGCGGCAAAGAGGACTTGTCCCTGGGTAAGGCCCATACTATCCTCCGCCTACAGGACGGACGATTTCAACGATGTCCCCCTGGCCGAGGGTAATCCTGGGGAACTCCTCTTTCTGGAGGACGGTGCCGTTATAGGCCACGGCGACGAACTTGGAGTCCACGCCGTGGTCCTCAAGGAACAGCAGCAGGGAAGTGGGCTGCTGCAATTCTCTGAGTTTGCCGTTGACGGTCAATGTAATCATTGCTCTTGTGCTCATGATACCACCCCAGATAGGCGCGGGACAGACGACATGGCCTGGCGTAAGGCGCGTGCGGCAGTTTCTGGATCGGGCTGGGCAAGGATGGCGCTGATGACGGCGGCCCCAGAAGCGCCCTGGGCCAGGACGGCGCCGACGTTAGCGGCCTCCACACCGCCGATGGCGAGGAAGGGGATACGGACTGCGCGGCCCACCTGGGCCAGAAGGGACAGCCCAGCGGGGGGCGCCCCTGGGTGAGACCCTGTGGGGAAAATGGTCCCCACCACCAGGAAGCTGGCCCCCGCCTGTTCTGCAGCGGCGGCGCCTTCCAGAGAGTGAACGGACCGGCCAATCAGCAGGGCGCTGCCGGCCAGCTTGCGGGCGGCTTCTACGGGCAGGGCCTCTTCGCCAAGCTGGACGCCGTCGGCGCCCACGGCCAGGGCAACGTCAACCCGGTCGTTGATGATGAGGAGGGCTTTGCCCTGGGTGGCCTGGCGCAGGTCCTGGGCAAGCTGGAAGAGGCGGCCTGAGGGCATGTCCTTATCCCGGAGCTGCACCATGTTCACGCCGCCGGCTACGGCGGCAGAGGCTTTTGCGGCCAGGGCCTCAGGCGTGCCGTAGGCTGGGTCGGTGACCAGGCACAGCAGGGGGTGGGGCAGGCGGGGGGCTGGAGTTGTCATACACGGACCACGCCCTCTGTGGGGCTGCTGGCAATGGCGTACTGCTTGCGGGGGATGCGGCCGGCCAAGTAGGCCATACGTCCGGCCTTTACGCCCAGCTTGAAAGCCATGCCCATACGGACGGGGTCCTGGGCCTGGGCGATGGCGGTGTTGACCAGGACGGCGTCGGCGCCCATCTCCATGGCCGTGGAGGCATCGGAGGGGACGGCCAGGCCGGCGTCAACCACCACCGGGACGCGGGCCTGCTCAATGATAATCTGGATTTCTTCCCGGGTGTGAATGCCCTGGCCGGAGCCGATGGCGGAGCCCAGGGGCATCACGGTGGCACAGCCTACCTCTTCCAGGTGACGGGCGAGGACGGGGTCGGCGTGGATATAGGGCAGAACAACGAACCCTTCCTTGACCAGGGCCTCTGCAGCCCGCAGGGTCCCCAAGGGGTCGGGTAAAAGGTACTTGGGGTCGGGGATGACCTCCAGTTTCACCCAGTTGGATAGACCCATGGCCCTGGCGAGACGGGCTGTGGTCAGGGCTTCCTCTGGGGTCTTGGAACCGGCGGTGTTTGGCAGGATGGTGTAGCGGGTCCAGTCAATGAAGTCCAGGATGGTCTTCTTGTTGGGGTCGTCCAGGTCCAGGCGGCGGATGGCGACGGTCACCAGCTCTGCGCCGGATGCCTCAATAGAGGCCACCATTTCCTCGTTGGAGCGGTGCCGGCCTGTGCCCACCATAAGGCGGGAATGAAAGGTCTTGCCTGCGATGACCAGGGTGTCGCTGTCCATTTCCATAGGGGCCTCCCGAAACAGAAGCGCCGCCAGGGAGACTTGTGGCGGCGATGAAGGCGTCGTGACCATTCCCTGCGCTGGCATTACCCAGGTCAGGTGCTGTCGGTCGCCCCGATACGCCGGGGCCTCTCAGCCTGGCTAGCCCAAGCTCCCGTTGTGCTGCACTATGCTACTGGCCTGTAGGGTAGCATCAGGAAGGGCAGATGTCAAAGCGTATGGGGATGAGCCATAGAGTAACGCGCAACGTCCCTATTGCTTCTCCACGTTACGGAGATGTTGTCCTTGGGGTTATCCATGTCCCCAGGGCCTGGGCGATGAGCCGGCCCTCGCTGTCGGTGATGGTGGCTTCGCCCACCGCCACAAGGTTGCCTTTGTGGGTGATCCAGCCTTCGCCCAGGAGGACGCCTTCCCGTGCGGGCGCAATGAAGTTCACCTTCATCTCTATGGTGACCACCGGACCGCCGGGGCTGAGGCTCCCCAGGGCGCCGGAGATGGCCTGGTCTGCCAGGGCCATGAGGATACCCCCCTGGACTACCCCCGCCCCCTGCAAGTGCCTTGGCTGGATAGCCATTCGCACCTTAGCCCGCCCATTTCCACGCTCCACCACTTCGGTACCCAACAGGTCCCTAAAGCTGCCTGGTTCGGCTGACTGGCTTGAGTATGTATTGCCCTGTGTCACTGGCGCTCCCTCGTGCTGATAATAATGGCTTACAGTGTAGCATTCCGAAGGAAGCCAGAGGATGGAGGCAGAGGGGCGGGTCTGCATTTGAAGAGGGAAAGGGATCAAAGACGCCAGAACATCTGCTCCCTTCATTGAAGGCCCAGGAAGCAAAGGCGTATAATCAAAATCTAGGGATGTCTAATGACAGGCTGGAGGTAGCCCAATGGAAAAGGGAACCTGGGAGGTCAAGGCCGGCCTTGCCCAAATGCTGAAGGGCGGCGTCATTATGGATGTGGTGACGGCAGACCAGGCCAAGATTGCCGAGGAGGCGGGGGCATGCTCGGTTATGGCGCTGGAGCGCGTGCCCTCGGATATCCGAATTGCCGGAGGCGTGGCCCGCATGGCCGACCCGGAGCGTATTCTTGCCATTATGGATGCGGTCTCCATTCCCGTAATGGCCAAGTGCCGCATAGGACACATTGTGGAAGCCCAGGTGCTGGAGTCCCTTGGAGCGGACTATATTGACGAGTCCGAGGTGCTGACGCCTGCTGACGAGGCCAACCACATTTGGAAGCATGATTTCAAGGTGCCCTTTGTTTGCGGCTGCCGCGACCTTGGCGAGGCGCTGCGGCGCATTGCCGAGGGGGCTGCAATGATGCGCACCAAGGGGGAAGCGGGCACGGGCAACGTGGTTGAGGCGGTGCGTCATATGAGGGCGGTCATGTCGGAGATACGAAAGGTGCAGCACATGGCTGAGGACGAGCTGCAGGCCGAGGCCAAGGCCTTGAATGCTTCCCTAGACATCTTGCGCCAGGTGCGAGAGCTGGGCCGCCTGCCCGTGGTGAACTTTGCCGCCGGGGGTGTGGCGACGCCTGCCGATGCCGCCCTGATGATGCAGTTGGGGGCCGACGGGGTCTTCGTTGGCTCCGGTATTTTCAAGGCCAGCAACCCGGAGCAGGTTGCCAGGGCAGTGGTCAAGGCGGTGACTCATTACCAAGACCCAGCAATCATCGCTGAGGCGTCCAAGGGCCTGGGCGAGGCAATGCCGGGAATAGATGTGCGTACCTTGAGACCGGAGCAAGTCCTGGCTACCAGGGGTTGGTAACGGTGGCGAGTATTGGCGTTCTTGCCTTGCAAGGGGATTTTGCCGAACACATGGCAGTGTTGGAGCGGCTGGAGGTGAATGCCTGGGAGGTGCGCCTTCCAAGCCATCTGGAGGGATTAGACGGTCTGATCATCCCAGGTGGGGAAAGCACTTCTATCGTCCGGCTGATGGACATATATGAGTTAAGACAACCGTTGAGGCGTAAGGCGCAAGAGGGTATGGCCGTGTGGGGGACGTGCGCCGGCATGATCCTGCTGGCAAAGAAGCTGGTGGAGGACCGCCCTCAGCCCGTAGGGCTGATGGACATAGAGGTGCACCGCAATGCCTATGGCCGCCAGGTGGACAGCTTTGAGATGGACATCCCCATAGCACGCCTGGGTGGCGCTCCCTTCCATTGTGTGTTTATCCGAGCCCCAAAGGTGGTCTCCATAGGACCCGGTGTAGAGGCAATGGCCTCGCTGCCGGAGGGCGGCGTTATTGCGGCACAACAGGGCAAGCTCCTGGTGACGGCCTTTCACCCGGAACTGACAAGGGACACCCGGTTCCACGAATACTTCCTGGGCATGGCGAGGGCATGATCCGAGGCATGGGTCTCATAGACGCTCTACGGGTGGCTGCTATGCGGAGCGTTGATCTAGCAGCTCCTTTATCTGCGCCCGCCAGCGATGCACCTCCGCCCTTCAAGGGGTATGCTTTTATGCTGGAACGCCTGCGTGCTAAGCGCTCCAGCATTACCCTGGTGGCCACGGAGCGATGGAAGTTTGAGGGGATGGTTTCCGCGCGCCGGGCGGCAGGGCCATCCGCCTGGGTCATAGACCACCTGGTCCTGCCGGAGGGTGACGGAGGCCCTTTGAGCGAGTTGCTGCAAAGCGCCTCTTCTGCTGCAGCCCTTCGCGGAGCAGAGCGGTTGCTTCTGCGGCTGCCGGAGGAATGGGATCTGCAGAAGCTGGCCTGCCGTTCGGGGTTTGTAGTGTCGCACCAAGTCTTGCAACTGACGCTTCCTGGACGCAGCCCGTTATACCAGCAGAAGGCTGCTTTTGCGACGCGCCTGCGCCGGCCGGTGGATGACATGGCGCTGTTTCGCATGTACAACGCCTGCACACCGGCGGAGGTGCGGTTTAAGACCGGGCTGACGCTGAACCAGTGGAAGGACGCCCAAGAGCCCGCAGGCCGCCGTACGCGGCAGATAGTCATAGAACAGCAAGGTGCAGCGGCGTGCTGGGTGCGCACGGACACCCGGCGAGGCTGGCGACGCGTACACGCCATGACCGACCCACAGAGCGCCTTAGACCTGCCAGCGCTGGTGGCCTATGTGACGCGCCTGGCGGGCAGACGGCGTATCCTGTGGGAAGTGCCGGAGTATCAGGCAGACCTGCACTTGCTATTGGAGCGTATGGGGTTTGAAGTCAGTGGATGCTACCGCCTTCTGGTCAACTCCCTGGCCCCCATGGTGAGGGAGCGAGCCTGGTCGCCTGTACCGACCTCGGTATAACCAATTCACAGGAGGAATAGAACACTGTAGTGACGAAGACTATCGTAGACGACCTTCAGACCCTGCTGAATACGTTGCCGTCCCATGTGCTGCGGCCCTTGGAGGAAATGGCAGACCTTGGCGACCTGATTGAGGTTGTCCTTGACCTGGGGAGGCAGCCCGAGGCCCGCTTTCTTGATTCGGAGGTGCTCCTGCAATCCCGAGAGGTCCAGGAAGAAGACCTGGAGTACGTTATCCAGCGCATTGGCTCCTTTGGAGAAGACAACCGCGCCGGCATAGAGCGTACCCTGCACCGCTTCTCCGCTATACGGAACCGGCGGGGCAAAATTGTGGGCATCACCTGCCGCGTCGGGCGGGCAGTCTTCGGCACTATCCAGCCTGTGGAAGACCTTATCCGGTCGGACAAGAGCATCCTCCTCATGGGCCGTCCCGGCGTGGGAAAGACCACCATCCTGCGGGAGGCCGCCCGTGTGCTGGCGGAGGAGGCCGGCAAGCGCGTCATCGTGGTGGATACCTCCAATGAAATTGCCGGCGATGGCGATATTCCCCACCCGGGGATAGGCCGCGCTCGCCGCATGCAGGTACCGTCGCCCGCCTTGCAGCACCACGTGATGATTGAGGCGGTGGAGAACCACATGCCGGAGGTCATAATTATTGACGAAATGGGCACGGAAGAGGAGGCTGCAGCGGCGAGGACCATCGCCGAACGGGGTGTACAACTCATTGCTACTGCCCATGGCAATACCCTGGAAAACCTCCTGCAGAACCCCACACTTTCCGACCTCGTAGGCGGTGTCCAGACCGTTATCCTTGGGGATGAGGAAGCCCGCCGCCGCCGCACCCAGAAGACTGTGCAGGAACGCAAGCGCCCACCCACCTTTGATGTGGTGGTGGAGATACGGGACCGGGAGCACCTGGCGGTGCATCTGGACGTTGCCAAGGTGGTGGACGATATGCTGCGCGGCGTATCGCCGAATCCGGAAGTGCGCTGGATGGATGCCGAAGGCAAGCTGCACAAGGCCAGGGAGACGAAACGACCGGCCCAACGCCAGTATGACCGGCCTACCTTTGACCGCCCGCGCTCCGAGCGTGCCTTCTACGAGCGTTTTCCTGGGGAAGACGACGGGCCCCGGTCCGACGATGACATGGAAGAAGAGACGGATGCTGAACGTGAGACTGTTAAGCTGTACCCCTTCGGCATCAGTCGCGGAGCCCTTGAGGCGGCCATCCGCATGACCCGCACTCCAGTAGTGGTGGTGGACACCCTGGACGAGGCCCAGGTGCTGGTGACAACGAAAGCCCATTACCGGCGAGGCCCCCAACCTGTGCGCATGGCAGAGGAGCGGGGAAAGCCGGTGCATGTCCTGCGCAACAACAACCCTGTGCAGATTGCCCAAATGGTGCGCGGACTGGCCCATAGGAATGGAGCCAACGGGACCCTGGATGCGGCGTTGCAGGAGGCGCAAGAGGCAGCGGAGCGCGTGTGGCAGGGCGAAGAGATGGTGGAGCTATCGCCCCAGCGGTCTTACATCCGGCGGCTGCAGCACCAGCTTGCCAACCGGTACAACCTGGAGTCCACCAGTGTAGGGGATGAGCCCGACCGTCGCCTGACCATCTTCCGTGCGCACCGGGGCCGTTAATGCCTGGCGTCTTCATTGTGCTGGAGGGCGGCGAAGGCAGCGGGAAGTCTACCCAGGCCCGCCTGCTGTATACCCGGCTGATGCAAGAAGGCGCCTTACCTTTGTTGCTGCACGAGCCGGGGGGAACAGCGTTGGGCGAGCAGGTGCGGCGACTGCTAATGGCGGAGCGGGGAGGCGGGCAGCAGAGACGGCAAGGCGGGATAGAGCCTCTGACAGAGTTGCTTCTGTTTTCTGCGGCCCGGGCTGAACTGGTCAACAAGGTATTGCATCCTGCCCTTGAAGAGGGGCGCACCGTCATATGCGACCGTTTCACGCCCTCCACCGTGGCGTACCAGGGCTACGGCCGCGGCCTGCCTTTGGATACTATTGCCACCCTCAATACCCTTGCCACTGGCGGGCTTTGGGCAGACCTGATAGTGCTCTTGGATATGGCCCCAGAGGAAGCCCTGGGCAGGGTAGCGGCTCAGCAGTCTCTGCTGGAGGTCACCGAGAAGGCGGGGGAGCGGGGAGGGCGACAGGATGAAGAAGGGCTGCGGCGGTTTGAGCAAGAGCCGATGACCTTCCACCGCAAGGTGCGCCAGGGGTACCTGGAGCAGGCGGCTGCGGACCCGGGGCGGTGGCTGTTGGTGGACGGCGGCCTGCCGCCGGAGCACATCGCCGAGGTGATATGGGGGCGGGTGGAGGGGCTGCTCAATAGGCCTGCACCGTAACGTCTGCTCGGCAAAGCAGAAAGCGGCTATGACAGGAACTGTGCCAGCACCGTACGCAAGATGACGTTGGCCAGGACGGTGGCGGTAAGACTGGAGCCTATTTGCAGGACGAAGTGGGGGTCTACCAGCGTGGGCGACCCAAAAGCGAAAGTTGGATGATAGTCTCCGAAGATAGGATGCAACCAACATGCGGTCATCATGCACACAGGGTTGTTTTGGAAAAGGGTGAGGACAGCTAGTACTTCAGTAGCGAAAAAATATCGTAATCCGGCAGGTTTTGCCGTCCGTGAAGGAACTCCAGCTCCATGAGCAGGGCGCAGCCAGCCACCTTAGCCCCAGACTCCTGGGCTAGCTTGCAGGCCGCATGCATGGTCCCGCCCGTAGCCAGCACGTCGTCCACGATTATCACGTGGCTGCCTGCTTTCACGGCGTCCTGGTGGATCTGGATGGTGTCAAAGCCATACTCCAGGGCATAGGAGACGGAGTTGGTGCGGAAGGGGAGCTTGCCCTGCTTACGGATAGGTACAAGTGGTTTGCTCATTTTGTAGGCCAGGGCTGAGCCAAAAAGAAAGCCTCGCGCCTCTATGGCCATGACCACATCCACCGGACGGCCCTGATAATGCTTTGCCATCTGTTCAATGACATAGGTAAAGGCCTGGGGAGACTGGAGCAAGGGGGTGATGTCTTTGAAGATGACGCCCGGGGTGGGGAAGTCCGGGATATCACGGATGTAGGGCTGCAGGTCCAAGAATCGCCTCCCATGAGTGGTATGAACTGGGATTTGGTTTGCCTTGTGCTTACTCCAACTGGACCAGGGGGTCGCCGGCGGCGACGTTCTGGCCGGGGCGGATGAACACGGCGCGGACCGTGCCCCTGCGGGCCACCAGGACACTCTGCTCCATCTTCATGGTCTCCAGGATGCAGATTTCGCTGCCCGCTTCCATGCGGTCCCACACTTTAGAAGAGACGGAGACGACCCGGCCCGGCATGGGGGCGCGGATAATCCGCTCGTCTTCCTGGATGATGCCGGTGAGGCCTACCGACCTGGCCCCGGCAGATGGTGCGAGGCGGGCGGCTCTCCCAGAGGCGGTCCCTTCCGGCTCAACCTCCACCTGAATGGTCTCGCCATCTACCACAATCTGAAACGGGTAATGGGGTGGGTCCTCCACTTCTACGGTGTGCCAGGTGTCCCGCACCTTTACCCGGATCAGACGCTTTACCACCGGTTGCCTCTTCCGCTCCAGGGGTTCATCTGGCTCAGGCGTCCATAGCCCTTCCAGGGGCTGGCAGGACGGCCGGTAGTCCCTCCACCAAGGAGGCTGCCCAGGGCGGTCACAGCGACGGCCACCCTTTCCGTTTCCGAGAGGGCCGCTCCGGTCTGCCGCATTTGGTCTACCGTCTTACCAAGGGTGAGGGTGGTAAAGGTGCCTTTCTTGAACTCCTCGCTGGCAAGGGTTGCCTGGACAAGAGGAATGTTGTGAGTGATGTCAGGAAGTTGAAAGTTGTTCAGGGCTTTGCTAAGGGTCTCAATGGCTTTGTCCCTGCTCTTGCCCCATACGATCACTTTTGCCATAAGGGAGTCGTAGTGGGTGGTGATCTCGTAGCCAGGGAAGATGGCGCTGTCAACGCGGATATGGTTGCCGGTGGGCAGTTCCAGGGACTCCAGGCGTCCCGAGGCAGGGAGCAGGGTTGTGGGGTCTTCTGGATAGATGCGGGCCTCAATGGCGTGGCCTTTGCGCTTGATGTCCCCCTGGTCAAAGGGTAAATGCTCGCCGGCGGCAATGCGTATCTGCAACTCCACCAGGTCCAGGCCAGTAATCATCTCCGTTATGGGGTGCTCCACCTGGAGCCGGGTATTCATCTCCACAAAATAGAAATTGTTGTCCTTATCCACCAGGAATTCTATGGTCCCTGCGTTGGTATAACCGATGTGCTTCACAAGGGCCAGCGCAGCCTCGTACATCTTGTTGCGGCGGCGGCGCTTGAGCTTCACCGTTGGCGACTCTTCAATCACCTTCTGATTGCGGCGCTGGATAGAGCAATCGCGCTCATAGAGATGGACCGCATTGCCATAGTGGTCGGCCAGGACTTGCACTTCAATATGGGAAGGGGCTTCCAAGAACTTTTCCACGTACACCTGGGAGCTGCCAAAGGCGCTCTCTGCAAGGGAGCGGGCGCGGGCCAGAGCCTCCGGCAGCTCCTCCGGCGTATTGACCTGCCGGATGCCGATGCCGCCGCCGCCCTGCGATGCTTTGACCATGACGGGGAAGCCTATTTCCTGGGCCATGGCCACTGCCTCTGTATCGTCTACAGCGCCGGTAGAGCCTGGGAGCAGAGGGAGGCCTGCCTCGGAGGCGAGACGGCGGGCCTCGGCCTTGTTTTTCATACGCTCCATGGTCTCAACAGAAGGGCCAATGAACACGATGCCCGCACTTGTGCAGGCGTTGACAAAGGCTGTGTTCTCTGAGAGGAACCCATAGCCGGGATGGATGGCCTCGGCGCCCGTTTCCAGGGCCGCCTGGATGATGGTGGCTGCGTTTAGGTAGCTCTCCGCAGCAGGCGGCGGGCCGATGAGCACCGCCTCGTCCGCTTGCTGGACGTGGAGGGCATGGGCATCGGCCTCGGAGTAGACGGCGACGGTCTTGATGTTGAGGCGGTGGCAGGTGCGGATGATGCGACAGGCGATCTCGCCCCGGTTGGCGATGAGGATCTTGCTAAAGAGCTGCTGCTTGCGACGTCTGCGTCTGGGCATAGAAATGACCTTATGCGGTTCTGGATGGGACGTCCTCTGCCTTGGGCCACTGCTGGGCAATAGCCCGCAGGAAGGCGGTGGACCGCAATTCCCGTTCCAGGGTGTACCGTAAGAGGCTGCTCATGAGGGCTGCCAGTTCGCGGTGGAGGGGCAGCCTCACGTTAACCAGGAGGGAGCTAGAAAGGGAATTTGCCGCAAGATAGCGTACCACCTTTAGGGCATCAACGGAAATGGGTAATGCATCGCCGTAAGAGGGTTTGCAAGCAGGACAGAGGACACCCCCAGCGGCGGGGCTGAGGAAATGCCCGCCTGGGAGCACCGGCTCTTCGCACTGTACACACCGGGCAAGCTGGGGTAGGAAGCCGCACAGGTCCAACAGGCGCAGCTCAAAGGAGCGGAGAACGAGATCGTGGTCGGCAGGGGATTCTAAAGCCTGGAGGGCCTCAAGGAAGCTGGTATATGCCGGCGGGTTAGGCGCCTCCAGGGGGTGAAAGGTGTCGGCAAGCTCTCCGAGGTAGAGGGCCTTGGAGAGGGCGCGAAGGTCTGCTTTCAGAGACATGAAAGAGTCAAGGGCCTCGGCCCCGGTGACTGTGGCAAGGCCTGTCCCCTGGTTCCCGTAGCTGAGGGTGAGGGCAGAGCGCGTGAGGAGGTCCAGATGGCCGCCCAGCTTGCTGGTGGTCTTGCGCACGCCCCTGGCGGTGGCATGGAGCTTGCCGTGGGCAGGGGTGAGCAGGGTGAGGAGACGGTCGGCCTCTCCCAGTTCAGCAGCACGGAGGACGATAGCCTCGGTATTGATGGTGCGCGGCTTTGTCATGTTATTGTCACATTAAAGGGCCTGTCTCCCCTGAAAGGCGCGGGTGAGGGTGATCAGGTCGGCGTACTCCAGGTCGCCGCCCACCGGTAGGCCCCGGGCCAGGCGTGTTATCTTGGGCACCAGGGGAGACACCAGGCGGTGGATGTACATGGCTGTGGCCTCGCCCTCCAGGTTGGGGTTTGTGGCCAGCACCAGTTCCTGTACCGTGCCACCGTTGAGGCGCATGAGCAGCTCGCGTATCTTCAGTTCTTCAGCGCCGATGCCGTTCATGGGTGAGATGACGCCGTGAAGGACGTGGTACAGTCCTGCATAACAACGGGTGCGCTCAATAGCCAGGACGTCCAGAGGCTCCTCCAGTACGCAAATGGTTGTGCGGTCGCGGGTTGGGTCGGTGCAGATGGGGCAGGGGTCTTGCTCAGTCAGGTTCTGGCACAATGAGCAGAGGATAATCTGTTCCTTGACGGCGATGATGGCCTCAGCGAGGGCGCGGGCCTCCTCCTCCGGCATACGCACCAGGTAGTAGGTGAGGCGCTGGGCCGTCTTGGCGCCGACACCCGGGAGCTTGTGGAGCGCCTGGATGAGGCGGGCTACCGGTGCGGCGGCGGGCAGGAAGTCGTTGGTGGTCATGGCGCGAGGGAGATTCCTTACATCAAGCCTGGGATCTTCATGCCGCCGGTGATGCTGCTCATCTTCTGGTTGGCCATCTCCCCAGCCTTGTCCAGGGCCTCGTTCACGGCGGCCAGGACCATGTCCTCCAGAAGGGCCACGTCCTGGGGGTCAACGGCCGCGGGGTCTATCTTGATGGAGACGATGCGCTGCTTGCCGGTGGCTACCACTGTGACGGCTCCACCGCCGGCGGTTGTTTCCACGGTTGCGTGCTCCAGTTCCTCCTGCATCTTGACCAGGCGCTGCTGGAGCTGCTGGGCCTGGCGCAGCATGTTCCTATTCATCGTAGTCTTGCTCCTCCGTCTCTTCAATAATGCGCCCCCCCATGCCCAGAGCTGCCTGTACCATGGGGCCGCGGCTGGCCCGGTCAGCGCGCTGGGGGGTATTGGGCGTTATGTATTCCACTTGCAAGCCCGGCGGGATGCCTGCCGCCAGCGTTACGGCCTCCAGGAAGCGGCGGCGTGCCTCCGGGTTCTCCATCTGGTTTTTCATCCGGTCAGTATGGGACTGGTGGGTGAACTGTAGGTACAGAGCGCCGTTTTCCAGACGGTGCTCGCGGCAAGCCCTGAGGAGGGCACCGACATTCATGCCTGGCCACTGTTGCCGGTTCAGCGTGGCAATCATTTTGTCCCAGAGCTGGTCCAGGCGCTCCTGGGGCGTAGCGCCATTGCTGACGGTAGCGGCGGCCTCGGCGAAGGTCTGAGCCGGTGTGGTCTGGCGGGGGGGCGGTGCAGGGGCCGGCCCGCTCGGAGGCGCCGGGCGGGCCGGCCTTGCCGCAGGCTGAGGCGGCCCTTGCCTGGGGGCAGGGCGAGCCTCCTGTGGAGGACGCTGCTCCGCCGGCGGCGCGGAGACTGCCGCTGGTTGGGGTTGGGTGACCGCCGGCGCCTGGGCCGCCTCTATGATCGCCAGCTCCAGCGCCAGGGTAGGGGGGGCGTCGGTGTTGAATTTTACCTGTCCAAGCTGCCGGAGCGTGTGTACCAGGCGCTCCATTGGCACATTCTTCAGCGAGGAGGCGGCATCACCCGCTACCGCTCCCTGAGGCAGAAGCTGGCCAGCGCCGGCCTTGACCAGCAACAGGTCACGCACCTCGTCCGCCATCTGGCGGTGGAGCTGCCGCAGGTTTACTCCCTCGGCGGCGATGGCGCTGAGGGTGGTAAGGGCCTGGGCTACCTGTCCCTGGAGCACCTCCGCCACCAACTGGCGTACCCGTTCGTCGTCGGTGAGGCCCAGGAGCAGGCGTACCTGTTCCTGGGTGAGGGGGCTGCCAAAGGCGGTGACGGCCTGTTCCAGGAGGCTTTCGGCGTCGCGCATGGAGCCGTCGGCGTTGCGGGCGATGGACCGCAGGGCGGCAGGCTGGGCCTGGATGCCTTCTGTGTCGCAGATGCGCGCCAGCATGGCGGCCATAGCTTCCTGCTCCACGCGCCGGAAGTCGTACCGCTGGCAGCGGGAGATGATGGTGGGGACCAGCCCCTGGGGGTCAGTGGTAGCCAGGACAAAGATGACGTGGGCGGGCGGCTCTTCCAGGGTCTTCAGGAAGGCGTCGGCGGCTGCGGCGGTGAGCATGTGGGCTTCATCCAGGACATAGACCTTGTATTTGCCCTCGGAAGGGGCGTACTGGACTTTTTCGCGGATGCTGCGGATGTCGTCAATGCCCCGGTTGCTGGCGGCGTCAATCTCCACCAAGTCCATGGCCCTGCCCTCGTTGTAGGCCTGGCACATGGCGCACTGGTCGCAGGGCTCGCCCTCCTGGGGAGCCAGGCAGTTGACGGCCTTTGCCAGGATACGGGCGGTGCTGGTCTTGCCGGTGCCCCTGGGGCCGCAAAAAAGGTAGGCGTGGGCAATGCGGTTACGGGCGATGGCCTGCTTGAGGGTACGGGCCACGGCCTCCTGGCCCACCAGGTCGCCGAAGCGCCGGGGTCGCCACTTGCGGTAATAGACCTGGCTATTCATGATCGTCTCGGAGTCGCGGGTCATGGATGCCAAGGCCGGCAAGGATTCGCTGTTCCAGCGCCTGCATCGCCTGCTCCTCCCGAGCTTCTGCGTGGTCATATCCTAGAAGATGCAGCACACCGTGGGCTATGAGCAAGGCCAGCTCGTCAGTGACGGCGTGCCCTCCAGCCTCCGCCTGCCGCCGGCACTGAGGGTAAGAGAGGATGACCTCCCCGGCAAAGTCCTCCTGCTCTGGTGGTGCCATGAACTCCACCGCCTCGGCCATGGGCGGGGGGCCGTCCCCCTCGTACTCGCCCGGGTGGTCAAAGGCGAAGGAGAGGACATCGGTAGGCTCGTCCAGGCCCCGGTACTGCGCGTTCAGGCGGCGGACGGTGTTGTCATCGGCGATGGTGAGACTGAGGCCACGGTACTGCTTCCGTAGGGCAGGCCGGCCTGGTGATTGCCCGAGGAGCAGGGCTTCGTGGGCGACCTTCCGTAGCCACGGGACCGGCGCCTGCCGCCGGTAGGCGGGGAAGACGTTGACCTGGATGCGGCGGCTGGAGCTAGCTACGGTATTCACGGTGCCATGATAGCACAGGGGGCCGTTGGGACGTAAGGAAGGATATAATGGGGCCAGGCCTAAAGGAGTAGCTTATGACCACATCCTCCACCTATCGCTACCTGGCAACGGCCACGCGCGTCTACGCTGGGATGGACGCCTTGCCCCACGTGGCCCGTGAGGCGGAGCGCAGTGGGGCCAGGCGCGCCTTCATCGTGTGCAGCGAGACGGTGGCCCAGACCACGGACCTGCTGGAGCAGGTGCGCGCTGTGCTAGGCGGGACGTACGCCGGCGCTTTTCCACGGGCCAAGCGGGAGTCGCCGGTCAGCCTGGTTGAGACAGGGGTGGAAGCGGCGAAGGCTGCGCAGCCGGACGTGATCGTTGCCATTGGCGGCGGCAGCGCGGTCGTAACGGCCAGGGCCATGACCATCTTGCTGGGCGAAGGGGTAGGCGTGGAGGACATCTACACCCGCCACAAGCCGGGGCAGGCCCCCATCGTGGCGCGGTTGAACAAGCCCAAGCTACCCAACATCCTGGTGCTGACGACGCCGACGACGGCTGCGGACCGCGGCGGCGCTGCGGTATGGGACGAGAAGCCGCCGCACCGCAAGGAGCTGTACGATCCCAAGACCAGGCCCCTGGCGGTGGTGCTGGATGGTGGCGCGCTCCTCACGGCGCCTCTGTCTCTGTACCTGGATACCTCCATTACCACCTTCAACGGGCTGGTGGGCGCCGCCCAGTCCACGGAGCCCAGCCCCTTTGCCCTGGCGGATGTGCGCCAGGGGCTGGCCCTGTGCTATGAAAACCTGCCGCGCCTGGTGGAGCGCCCGGAAGACCCGGAGGTGCGCATCCACCTGGCGACGGCGGCGCTGCTGGCGAACCGCGCCTCCCAGAGCACCTACGGCGTGCCAGGACGGGGCAGGAACACCAACGTGGACAGGCAGATGCGCTACCATTACCGCCACCTGGGGCAGGGGGCCGCGCGGGCGGCGGTGGCCCTGGGCCTGCTGCAGTACAACCGCCAGGTGAACGCCGGCGTCCAGGCCAGGCTTGCGGAGGCCCTGGGCGTCCGGGAGCAGGGCATGAGCGACAGGCAAGCGGCAGAGGCAGCAGAGCAGGCGTTACGTGACCTGTTCACACGGCTGGGGGTACCGACGCGCCTGCGGGACATGGGCGTGCGCCGCGAGGACTTCCGCGCCCTGGCGGAGGCGGAGATCGCAGAGCCAGGCTTTGGCGAGGAGGAGCGCCGCATCGCCGATGTAGAAGAGCTGGTGGGCCTGCTGGAGATGATGTGGTGAAGGTTCACGGCAGCCGGAAGAACTGGTCTACCGCGTGGAAGAAGCGTAGGCGGGGTTTCTGGATGAAGAGGAAGTGGCCTGCATCCGGGTACACCGTCAGGGCCTTGTCCGGTGTGGCCAGTCTGGCAAAGAAATCGGCAACCCGTTCCGCCTGGTAGCCTCCGTCGCGCGCGCCGTAGATGATGTGAGTGGGGACTCTGATCGCTTCGGGGAGGGCCGATGGGGGCTCTCCTGGCGCACCGGTACCTTTGCGTACCGGGGCTTTCCTGTCTATAGCAACGGCATTACGTATGAACTCCTCCTGGGCGTCGGGAATGACGCAGTCCTGCTCAATGCGGGCCATGATGTTCTCCCGGGTGATGATGTTCCAGGGCTCCGTGGGCTCGGGACGGTTGCCGGCTGCATTGCCGGCCCCGCCGGCGTACAGCACCAGCCGCTCCACGGCCTCCGGGTGGCGGCTGGTGAAGAGGGCCGTGGTGCGGCCTCCCCAGGACCAGCCCAGCAGGTTGATGGCCTTTACCCCGCGGAGGCGCTGGATAGCGTCCACCACGGCAGCAATGTCTTGAAGGGCGGCCTCCGTGGTCACCGCAAAGCCGTCTTCGGGCCGGTCCGAGCGGCCATAGCCCCAGACGGCGAAGGTGAACACATCATGGCCACTGCGGGCCAGGAAGTCCATCATGGAGTAGTCTTTGCCAGGGACCTGCACGTCAAAGACGTTTGGCCCGGAGTAGGTGCTGCCGTGGACTAGTAGGGTGACGTGCGCTGAGCTGTCAGGGGTTGCCTGGCGCTTTTCCCAGAGGTAGAGGCGGTGGCCATTGCTGACCACCCAGTGCTCTGCGCCCGTGATTTCGCTTCTCATAGCAGTAACCATGTGTCCTCCCTTGCCTTTTGGCCTGCTTTCACTGGCGTCCTGTCCCCCAGATTCGTTTATTAACTCAGGGAATTCACAAGGGGTTTGCCACCTTGTGCGGGGGCCGCGGGGGTGTCCCCCGTGATACGGGCGGGTGGGCGGAAATGCAAGCGTTTGCTAAGTGGAATTCTGCTAAGGAC
>JACQOP010000037.1 GCA_016202485.1 Chloroflexota bacterium
AGGGGGGACCCTGGTCTCGTCATCACCTAGCCCCATCGCCCAGCAGGACGGCTGGCTGAAGTTCACCGTCACCCTGGACCGCGACCAGCTTGTCGTCGTCCGCTACCGCGTGGAGTAGCTTGCCCCGCCCAGCCAACCTCAGTCTAACAAAGGTGCAGGGAACGCAGGCTCCCGCCAGAGACTGCTGGGGATGTCCCCCAGGACATTAGAGCGGGTGGGCGGGAAGCAAGACGCTTGCCTTCTCAGGCAAGGTACACAGACCTTCTTACCCGCCTGAAACGGCGAGGTGCTTTCTACTTCTTCCCCTCAAAGAACCGCTGGGGGTTCTCCGTATTGATGCGAGACACCGCCACCCGCGAGATGCCCAGCTCCACCAGCCTTGGCTCCACCCGCCGCTTGATGAACAGGTACCCGTCCGGGTTGTACCGCCGCCGCTCCTCCTGCTGCTCCTGGCTCACAATGCTCAGCGTCACCGACCAGTCGTGGGACAGCATGATGCGGTGGCCGTAGCCCGCGTCTATGAGCTCCATAGCCGTCTCCGTCCGCTGCTCCCAGTTGGGCGTACCGGCGGCGCGCCCCCCGGGGTAGCGGTCCAACCCCACCCACACCCCCTTCCCCAGCAGGCCGTACAGGTAGTCCAGGTCCCTGGTATCGTTGCTGTGGCCGATGTACACCCGGTTCAGGTCCAGCCCCTCCTCCTCAAAAACGCGCACCTGCTGCTCCCCCACACGCTCCGGCGACCAGGTGTGCGTGGTGATGGGCGCCCCCGTGCGCTTGCTCGCCCGGGCCGCCGCCCGCAGGATAATCTCCCCCTGGGGCGTCACACCTCCCTGGTCGTTGGCCACCTTGATGATACCCGCCTTGATCCCCGTGCCCTCAATGCCCTCCTCTATCTCCCGCACGAACAGGTCCGCCACCTGGTCCGGCCTGGCCGCCCAGAAGACCCGCGGGATGTCCCGCCAGATGCCCGTGGCGGCGATAATCTGCACCCCCGTGCGCCGCGACACCTCCTCCAGCAGCCGGATGTCCCGGCCCAGGTCCATGGTGGTCACGTCCACAATCGTCCGCACCCCCTCCTGGTACGCCAGGGTCAGGTCCGCCACCGCCTTCTCCAGGGTTCCCTTCCGGTCCAGGAACTCCGGGAAGGTGGCCTGGATGCCGGCGGAGCTGGCCATCACGTGCTCGTGGGCCAGGGTGTACCCCAGGTTTGCCGTGTCCAGCGGGCCAAGGACCGAGTTGATGGTAGGCATGGGCGTCTCCCTTCACGTTGGGTGGCGCTACTGTGCCAGAGCGGGCAGGGGATTGCAAGGGGTGGAGGAGTCATTGAGCGACCTGGGATACTGTTGTCACATTTCCCCTTTTTACTCCGTCTTATATAGTAGACAACAGAATAACCAGGGACGAAGGAGTCCTCTGTGGCTGGCTCAAAAGTACCTGTCTGTAACGAGGCCGATTTTGAGCTCCTGATAGAAGGATATCAGACGCGCATTGCTAAATATGTATACAACCAGGTAAAGCACGTTGAGGATACGCAAGACCTGACGCAGGAGGTTTTTCTTCGTGCATTCAAGGCCCAGGAGCAGTTGCGTTCCTCTCAGGCGTTGGTCTCCTGGCTGTTCTCTATCGCGGTCAATGTCGTGAGGGACTACTACCGCCAGAAACAAAAGACGATACCTATCGCTTCCGTTCAGTGGGCAGATACTGCGCAATGGGTAGACCCCCCTTCTGAACTCCTGGAAGAAGATGACCTGGTGGGCCGGGCATTGGCCCGGTTACCCCAAGATACGGCGGCATGTTTGCTGCTTCATGAAGTTGAGGGATTCACCGCCAGAGAAATTGCAGCCATCCTGAACATCAGGCCCGATGCGGCCAGACAGCGGATCGTGAGGGCCAGAAGGGCCTTCAAGCAAACATACCAGGGTCTCTCTCATGAGGGGCAGCCTTGAAACACGAACGTTGGGAATACCTTCTGATAGATTACGAAGATGGTGTGCTGGACCAGGAGACCAGCGCGCAGGTAGTGCAGCACCTCCAGGAGTGCACCCATTGCCGGGAACTGCAATCCTTTGGGGCGGAGCGGCTTGCACTTCAACAGTGGTATCAGCAGGTTCCGACAGCCTTTGCCGGCTCACCTGTGATGCCGTATGTGCCTGCGCAAAGGGAGGGACTACACCAACACGTCAAGGGGCGACTGGCGTCATTGACGTTGCCGCTCTTACATAAGGTGACACGGGGCCGCACCATGGCCACCGCCGTTGCCGGTGCGCTGGCAGCAATCTTGCTGATAGTCATGCTCTGGAGCGGTGACAGCAATCGCTCCCCAGGCATCGCAGTAGTTAACGCCTATGATAAGCTCCAATCTCTGGAATCCTTACGGTACACCAGGACTGTCAGCAGGCTGGATTGTGTGGTCTCTGACCCATCTGTTCTCCCTCCCTCCTACCCCCTTTGCGTGGAGAGCGAACGAGAAGCGGTGGGTGAGGTGGTGTTCCCAGATTGGTGGCACGAGAAGCCCATCCGCCCCACTGGACCCGGCCTAACCGGCGGCTACAGCGAGTTCATCATTATTGAGGGACACACCTATGTGAACACTGGATCTACGTGGGCGCAAAGGGATGACATAGATCTCCAATTCCCCTTGTCCTGGCTCTTTCCCGCGGATATTCTCGCGCTGCTGCAACAGGGCAGTGCCTCTATTGAAGAACTGGCAGAAGAAGAAATTGCCGGCTCTGTAACCAAGCATTACCGTATTCAACGGCAAGACATCTTTGAAGCCCTCCTTATTGACCTGTGGGTAGGCAAAGAGGACGAGCTTCCCAGAAAAATATATCAGCGCAGCGAGCCGTTGTTCGACCAATCTCCAGCTCTTGCCCGGTTCCCTATCTCCACAAAGGGTTTCCCCGTTGTCGTCCATGCCAACATATGGCGTGCTGAGACCTACATGTTCTATGACTTTAATGCCTCCATCGCTCTGGAACCTCCACCGTTCTGTTGTGGGCCTGCAATTCAAGGCTCTGAACACTAAGGCATCATAGGAGGATCACATGTTGACGATCAAACGCAAATGGCTCTTGCTCTCTTTCCTACTTATGTCGCTTGTAATAATGTCTTCACCATCTGTAGGTATGGCTGAGGACGAGGCTTCTGATCCACGAAACAAGGTAGCTGAGTACATTTTTGGCGAGGGAACAGACCATGAGGTTATATGTGCAGGTTGGTCATACGGCTCGTATATAGGTGGCAGCCAGGCCAACTACGGCAATCATAACAGTTGCACCGCTGGAGGACAGCCTGAACCCATAGACAAAATAGAGGCTATTAGCTACCTGGAGTACTGGAACGGGTCCTCATGGGACACCATGGACGTTAAGCAAAACTCCTGCACCCTATGCAGGCGACTATCACACCTACAGCATTCATTGCTGGACGCACCATGGGACCGTGTGCCCGAATAGCCAGTACTATTTCCCAGTTGGGTAGCCGTGCTGGCGACAGACTTTCCAGCTACACTCCAGGAGTTAACAATGCTTGTGCAAGCGCTTCTTGCAGTCCTCCTTCTCCTGGCCCTCGGCTGTGGGCGCAGCGCTGTTCAGGAACAGCCATCGCTCACCTCCACGGCGCCGGCCGTGGAGACGCCTCCGCCCACACCTACAAAAGGCCCGCCTCCCACACCTACGCTCTCGCCGGAAGAGCTGGAGGCCAGGTACCCCCTCGCGTTCACGATGGCCTACCTCACCAGTGCAGCCTTCATACTGCCCCCGGAGGTGGATATCTGCGTGGCCGCAGCCATCGGCCAGGCCCGCTTTGTGGAGCTGCGCGCCGGCAGTACCGAGCCTGCCGAGGAGGACCACCAGGCCGCTCGCCTGTGCCTGGCGGCTCGGGGTATCGTTTCCGTCACCGTGGGCGAGGAGACACCCTCACCCACTCCGTCTCCTGATGAGCTGGAGGCCATGTACCCCCTTGGCTTCACCACAGCATATCTCACCAGTGCAGCCTTCATACTGCCCCCGGAGGTGGACATTTGCGTGGCTGGGGCCATCGGCCAGGCCCGCTTTGTGGAGCTGCGCGCCGGCAGTACCGAGCCTGCCGAGGAGGACCACCAAGCCGCCCGCCTGTGCCTGGCAGCCCGGGGCATCGCCGGCGCTATCGTTGGGGGGGACGAGGAGACGCCTACCCCCATTCCCTAGAAGAACTCCCGATGTGTGCTAGGCAATGGTAGGCGAGGCGGAGCGCCCGTTCACCAGCGATATTTATGCTTTGTTCAGGTGAGAAGCCTTCCCACGCGGTGGCTTTTCAGGATAATGGGCTTGCAGACAAGGCTGGGAAGTGCAGCCAGTAGTATTCACCAGGAGGTAGGAATGGACATGCGGATTGCCTTTGTACCCTTATTCCTCCTCCTGGCCGCCGCCTGTGGGCCGGGGGCAGGCCAGGAGCCGTCGCCAACCGCAACGGCTACGCCGGCGGTGGAGACGCCTGCGCCCTCTCCAACTCCCACCCTCTCTGCCGAAGAGGAAGAGCTGGCGGCAAAGTATCCCCGGCCAATGACTGGATATGTGCTCACTAACCAGCTTACTTACGCAGGTGGTTTCGTCTATGGCTGCGTTGCTGAGGCTATCGGCCAGGAGCGCCTTGCTGATTTGCAGGCCAGGAGCTATGGACCCAGCGACGGGGACCATCAGGCCGCCAGGGGCTGCATGGCGCGCTATGATATGAAGGGAGCTGATTATCAACGCCTGGTCACCGCTCAATATCTGACTAACGAGTGGGTAGAGCCCGTGTACTGGCCGGATGAATTGGAAGACTGCCTCCTCCAGGTCATCGGCCAGGAATGGCTTGCTGCCCTCCAGGCCAGGAGCGATGAACCCAGCGACAGAGACTATCAAGCCGCCAGAGGGTGCATGATGCGCTATGAACCGCTGATATACCAGGCAACCGGTAGCTATCTGCCTGACGAGTGGGTAAAGTCCGTCCACTGGCGGCGTGCAGTAGAGGACTGCCTCCTGGAGATAATCGGCGAGGAGCGTCTTGCCAACCTGCGTGCCAAGACCTATGAGCCCAGCGACGAGGACCATCAAGCCGCTGGCGGCTGCCTGGCGCTCCAGGGCATAGCCATCGTCATTCTGGGGCACGAAGACACTCCTACCCCTGTGCAGTAACGACCAATCTGCTGCCGCGCTAGTGTCCTGACACGTGATCAAGTGCGTGTAAGGCGTGTTGGCGGCCCTTGGAGCGGCTCACCAGAAAAGGCAATGGTCATTCTGCCGAAGCCCTGAGCGCAGCGAACGGGGAAGTGGTCAAACTGCCTTTGTGATTCCATGCGCTCCGCCCGATGCATCGGGGAATCCCTCACCCCCTCCCCTTGCCCGCACAGGGCCGGGGCATCGGCCCGGCTCTCGCTACAGCCGCAAAAGGCCAGACCAAGAACAGCAGGTGTTCTCCTGTCAGGACGCTGGCTGTCCCGTCCAACACCTCACGTACCACAGGCGCTCCCAAACAAAGTCCCCCTCCCACTCTAGGGGAGGGGGACCACAGGGGGAGAGGTCCCCCCTACCGCGTCACCCCTGCCTCTTTCAGCCGCTTGATGTCCGCCGGTGTGTACCCCAGCGAACCCAAAATCTCGTCCGTGTGCTGCCCAATGGTAGGCGAGGCCGTCCGTATCTTCATCGGCGTCTCGCTCATACGCAGGACCGGCCCGAACATCTTGATATGCCCCACAACGGGGTGCTCCAGCTCCACCACCATGTCGTTGGCCCTGGTCTGCTCGTTGTCCACCAGCTCCTCCGTAAAGTGGATGGGACCGCAGGGCACCCCCGCCGGGTCCAGGATATCCAGCCACTCCTGGGTCGTCTTCGTGGCAAACAGGGCCTCCGCCTTCTTCATCAGCTCCGCCCCAAAGACTCGTGCTTTCTCAGAGTTGAGGTCGTACCCCGGCTCAAACCGGATGTCGTACAGCCCCAGGGCGTCCGCCATCTTCTTGCGCAGTACGTCGCTCAGGCACGCCACCGCAACAATGCTGTCCCTGGTCTGGTAGGTACGGTAGTAGATGTTCCCCGGCGGCCTGGCCCGCAGCGTCTCATAGCGGGCGAAGATGTCGGTGTACGGCGCGCCCGCCTCCCGCATGACGGCGATGTCCTCCAGGAACTGCTCCCGCGGCTCCGAGTCCACCCTCTCCACCTGCAGGAAGCGCATGGTCTGGATAGCCAGGGAGGTGGTCAGGAGCGCCGCCTCCACCTTCTGCCCCTTGCCCGTGCGCTCCCGTGCGTACAGCGCCGCACACACCCCAAAGGCCATGGACAGCCCCGTGGACGCATCCGACACCGCAGGGTTGATGGTCTGGGGCAGGCCGTCCTGTATCTTCCCATTGGCCGTCATCAGCCCGCTGAAGGCCTGGATGATGATGTCGTAGCCCGGCCGCTGGCTGTGAGGGCCGCGCCGTCCGTAAGCCGTGTTCTCGCAGTACACCAGGCGGGGGTTGATGGCCGAAAGGGTCTCGTAGTCTATCCCCAGCTTTGCCGGCACGTCGGGCCGCAGGTTGATGGTCACCACGTCTATGGAGGGGATGAGCTGGTAGACAATCTCCCTTGCCTCGGCCTTGGTCAGGTCCAGCGGAAGGCTCTTCTTCCCCCGGTTCAGGGAGATGTAGTTGCGGCCCTCCAGCGGCCCGAGCAGTGCCTGCTGCCGCCACGGCTCGCCCCACGGCGGCTCCACCTTGATAACCTCCGCCCCCATATCCGCCAGGAGCATAGCCGCAAAGGGGGCCGCAATGATCTCGCTGCAGTCCAGGACACGCACGCCGTCCAGCGCTCCGGGCATGGTCCACCTCCTCTGCAAACTGCCAGGTTGGCCCAATCGGGGCGATGATGAAGGATAGCATGGCCGGAGCACCCTGTCATGCCTTCCTCCGGCGTGTGAGAGGGCAGCGGGACATCGTTGTCCCCCTCGTACTCCGTCTCAATCCATCCCCTGCGGGCATCCCCCTGCGTCCCTTCGCCGCCCAGCTCTTCCCCCCCAGGGCCGGCAACCCCGCCGCCACCCACCCCCCACAAACAATCAGTCCTCCATACAAACAATCAAAACCCCCTCCCCCGGTAGGGGCAGACCAGGGTGTCTCCCCCCTCTGGCCCCACAGCATGGTACAATTGGAGTCAAGTGTGACTAAGGGGCCAAGGCCTTATGCCCAACTGGCGGCTCATCCTCTTCACCATCGTCCTTATGCTGGTCTCCTGGCTCGTGCGCCGGATGCTGGCCTCCCGCCGCATCCCCAAGGGCGGCCAGGAACAGGCCGGGGAGTCCTCTGAGGAATCCCCAGGACAGCAGAACGGGCGCGTCAGCACCCACCGTTCACCCTTTGATGTCCTGGAGGTAGCCCCGGAGGCGACGGTGGAGGATGTCCGTTCGGCTTACCGGCGCAAGGTCCAGCAGTACCACCCGGACAAGGTGGCAGACCTGGGACCGGAACTCCGGCAGGTGGCCGAGCGCCAGATGAAAGAGATCAATGCCGCCTACGATGCCCTCAAACGCCTGGGCCGGGCATAACCCATCTTCCTATTCCCAACTTTCGTGGTACAATTGCAGACAGGTCTTTCGCAAGGCAAAGATACCCTATCCCCAAAGGACGGAAGGAACGGCGTGGAAGCATACGAATTAGTGATGGTGCTCAGCCCCGACATGGACGAGGAGTCCACCGCTGGGGTCGTGAACCGCGTGAACCAGTTCATCACCGACCGTGGAGGCGCCCTGGAGAAACAAGACACCTGGGGACTGCGCCGTTTGGCCTATCCCATCAGCAAATATAAAGAGGGCAATTACTTCTTGACCCTCTTCTCGTTGGACGCCGGCCATACCCCGGAACTGGAGAATACCTTGCAGCTCAATGCCAGCGTACTCCGTCACCTGTTGCTGCGCAAAGACTAGCAAGAGGCCATAGCAGCAATAGCATACCCACAGGGAGAGCAGCCATGGTGGGGTTTAACAAAATACTGATTATCGGCAATGTGGGCACCGACCCAGAGATGCGCTATACCCCCAGCGGCAACCCCGTCACCTCCTTCCGCATCGCCACAAGCCGCTTCTACAACACGGCCGACGGCGAACGACACCAGGAAACCGAGTGGTTCACCGTCGTGGCCTGGAACCAGCTTGCTGAGCAGTGCAACCAGTACCTCGCCAAGGGACAGCGCGCCTTCGTTGAAGGACGCCTCCACGGCCGCTCCTGGGAAGGCCAGGACGGCCATACCCGCTTTAGCAATGAAATCACCGCAAGCCGCGTCCTCTTCCTGGACCGCGGGCCCAGCTCCCAGTCCGGTGAAGCTGAACCCGCTGGCAGCGACGGCGAGCCCGCAGGCCCCATGGACGCCGAGGACTTGCCCTTTTAGGCTAGACCATCCTTCATCAAGCCCACTACGAGACATCTAGACACCACAGGAGTTACATAGTATGACGACCCCGGCGTCCGAGCGAAGAGCCCCAGGAGGCCCCTCCGGTCCTCGCCCTGCATTCCGTCCCCGACGCGATGCCGGCGGCCCAGGCGGCGGAGGACGCAGGTTCTATAACCGGCGCAGGGCGTGCACCTTCTGTGTGGACAAGGTCAAAGACATTGACTACAAGGACTTCAACCGCCTCCAGCGTTACCTGTCCGAGCGGGCGCGCATCATGCCACGCCGCCGCTCCGGCACCTGCACCCGCCACCAGCGGATGCTCGCCGTGGCCATCAAACGGGCCCGGTACCTGGCCCTCCTGCCCTACACCGCCGAGCACGTCCTATCTATGGGCCTGGCAGGCCGCTAGGCCAGTCGGCCATTTCATATTCCTCTCCTGAAGGGTTCTCATGGCTACACGATACCGCGCCAGGTCCTACACCACCCCCTCCGGCGGGCGCCGCGCCGCCCGCCGCCTGCAAGAGCACCGCATCAACCGCTGGGTCATCGCCCTCTTTGTCGGCGTCCTGGCCCTCGTCATTGCCATCCCTGCCGTCGGCTATTTCTTCACCTTTGTCCTGCCCCCCAGAGAGACTATCGTCAATGTCAACGGCTCCAAACACTCCCTGGGCCAGGTGTTCAAACGTACCCAGGCCAACATCAACCTGGAACTGCAGCTCGGCTCCGAGCCTGAGATCGGTACCCTCCCATTCACCGTGGTCAACGACCTCATTACCGACGAGCTCCTGCGCCAGAACGCCTCCAAGGTCAACGTCTTTGTCACCCAGGACGATATTACCGCAGAGATTCGCCGCCTCCTCTACCCAGCGCCCCCCACCGGACAGCAGGTAGATGATGCCGCCCTGGAAAAAGAGTTCCAGGAGCGCCTCCGCCAGCACCTCAACCTCACCCGGTTCACCGAAGGAGAGTACCGCGAGGTCGTCCGCGCCTCTCTCCTCCGCAACCGCATCCGCGAGACCCTCAGTGACCGCGTCCCCACCGTAGCTGAGCAGGTCTATGTCCACTGGATCAAGGTCCTGGAGGACGACAGCGTTACCCAGGTCCAGCAGCGCCTGGCCGCCGGCGACTCCTTTGAAAGCCTGGCCCGCATCTATTCCCGCGTGGACATCGCCGCCGACGATAACGGAGAGGTAGGCTGGATTCCCAAGGGCGCTTACCCGACCCTGGACACCTTCCTCTTCCCCTCCAGCGGCGAGTTGGAATATAGCAAGGTCAGCGACCCCATCCCCGCCGAAGATGGCAGCTTTTACTTCCTCAAGGTCACCGATGGCCCGCAGACCCTGGAAATCAACGAGACCATGCGCAACCGCCTCCAGAACCGCGCCCTCCAGCAATGGCTGGAGGAGCAGCGCGCCGCCAACTTCGTGGATGTGAACTTCACCTCCGCCCACTACTCCTGGGTCATCTCCAAAATACGCGAGATGGTCCCTCCCAGCGCCCTCGCCCCTAGCGGCTCCTGAGCCTTCTGCTAAGCGGCAGGTGTTTGCGAGCTTGGCCCCACCGGTTCGCCCTGGTCCTTCGCCTCTCCTCAGGACAAGGCTTGCTGTGGGGTGTCCGAGTGGTTGCCTACGCGGGGTATGGCTCTGGCTGCTTCAAGGACTGTAGTTCCCGATTCTGACTTTTTGCGAATGTCCTGAAAAAATCCGAATGCCGGGCTTACCCTCCCTTCAGCGGGGTCGTGACCTGCTAGTAGAGTAGCCAAGGGGTTCTAGTCGCCTTTGGCCCACCATACGGTACAAAAGGTAAAACTCCGAGTCGGACTTTCGAGAAGACCTTCGCCCTCTTCTGGTAACTAATGGGTTGGTCTCCAGCTACCATTGTTCATTGTTCTAAGTTAGGAGCTTCGTTGCAGCCCTGAATGCTTCCTCAGCCTCCGCCACGATGCGCCGCACGATCTCTCCAGCTGGCAGGATGTCACGGATCAAGCCAGCGCTCTGCCCAGCCGCAGGAAAGAGTTCGTGCACCCGCATTTGCTTGAAGACAGCAAGCACCTCGCTGCGCAGGCGTTCCGCTTCGCGCTTGGCCTCGTCCCGTCGCTCATGCCATGTGTCTATGAAGGACGTTCGCAGGGAGCGCAGCACGGTGCCATAACCATAGGCGCCGGGGGAGGGCATGATATCGTTTAGGAACTCAATCTTGACCGCGTCCTCGGCGGCAGCGTCCAGAATCATCTGTTTCCA
>JACQOP010000034.1 GCA_016202485.1 Chloroflexota bacterium
GCAAAGGCAGTTTGACCACTTCGCTCTAGAATGACCATTGCCTTTTCTGGTGAGCCGCTCCAAGAGCCGTCAACACGCCTTACACGCACTTGATCACGTGTCAAGACACTAGTTGCAACCTATGGGAGCCCTCCGTGGAGGATGCCACCGGCATTCTGGCCGGAGGGCAACTCTTCCCCGCCCTTCTATCCCACATGGACTGACCGAACTCATTCTACACGTTTATTCCACAGCCCTAGCGCCATTCCACAACAACAGTGAACACCTGAGCAGGTTTTGTTCAGGCGGGAGAAGGCAACATTCAGGCCCCGTTCATGGGGTGGTGCTACGTTAGACATGTACGAGCAAGAAAAACCAGTCCTTTCCTCACATGGAGGCTTTCATGTTCAAGCGGATACTGGTCCCGTTGGATGGGTCGCTGCTGGCGGAGCAGGTACTGCCCCTGGTGCAGGCAATAGCGGAGCCGCTGCACAGCGCGGTGGAGCTGCTGACGGTGATTGCTCCAGGCACCTTGTATGATGAGCGCCTGGGCAAGGAGCAGGTCTTCCATAATGCGCTGGCCAAGATAGCCGGCGAACTTGAGGCACACCACATCCGAACTACCTACAAGGTGGTAGAAGGGGACCCTGCACAGGAGATTATCAGCGAGGCTGAACGCGCTCCCGACACCATCATTGCCATGTCCACCCACGGGAGGTCCGGGGTGGGCCGGTGGGCCCTGGGGAGTGTGGCGGACCGGGTGGCCCGGCACGCCACGGCGCCGGCGCTCATCGTGCACCCGCAGACCTCGTATGTGGCGGCCCCACGCCTGGCCACAGCGATTGCCCCGGTGGACGGCTCGGAGCTTGCGGAGCAGGCCCTTCCGGTGGCCCGGGAGCTAGCCAAGGCACTCTCGTTGTCCCTGGTCCTGGTGCGGGCCGTGCCTCTGCCTGTCCTCATTTCCGACGCTCAGTACGGAGCTGCACTAGGGAACTACTACCAGGATGTCCTGGACATGAACCAGCAACAGGCGGAGGAGTACATGGACCGAGCCACGGCTGCCCAGAAGGCGGCCGGTATAGAGAACGTCAACGGCATCGTGTCCATTGGCAGCCCTACCAGGGTGATACTAGACGTCATCAGCGAGATGCCTGGGAGCATCACTATCATGACCAGCCACGGCAGGTCTGGCCCCAGCCGATGGGTGCTGGGGAGCGTGGCAGACCATATTATCCGCGCCAGCGACCGTCCAGTGCTGCTAGTGCATTCGGGAGAGCAACAGGACACATAGCTAGCTTAAGCTACCACCGGGCCCCTCCCCTGGCGAATGCCTTCTGCCCTCACGCGATTCGGGCTATACTGGAAGTACCCGCTCTTTGCATGGAGGGCCTTGATGCAACACCAGCAAGCACTAGAGGCTCGCACACAGGAGCTGGGCCGCCAACTGCATGCACGGACCCGGAGGTACCGCCCTTCTGCGGCGGAGCGGATGCAGGACTGGCTCTTTGACCAGTTGGCTGATGACCCGTCCCTCCGAAGCCGCTTGCTCCGTTTCATTGACGTACTGGCTGCCCTGGACGCCGACCGTGGCGGGCGGCACGTGAAGCGGCTGTTCCGGGAGTATTTTTCCGGCCCTTCCCCTCGCCTGGCCTGGCCCCTGCGGGCAGCGCTGGCTGCGGGCCGGTCAGGGGTGATGCCGCCGTGGCTGCTGGCAGGTGCAGCGCGCTGGGCGGCGCGGGCGACGGCCAGCCGGTTTATTGCGGGGCAGGGAGAAGAAGGCATCCGGCGCGCCCTGGCATACCTTGAACACCAGGACCGCTTCCCCACCTTTGACATCCTGGGGGAGCAGGTCTTCAGCCGAGCAGAAGCGGACCACTACCGCCGCTCCTACCTCCAACTACTGGAACAGTTGGGGAGGCATCCCTGGGCACGCCGGCGTACGCTGGGAGGCATACCGTGTCTCCAGGTGTCTATCAAACTCTCTGCCCTTACCCACGACTTCAATCCAACAGACCCGGCAGATACCTTGCGCAGAGTGCAGGGGCCTCTGGAAGAGGTGCTCCAACGGGCGGCCCGCTCCGGCATTGGGGTGACCGTTGACGCGGAGGAATACCAATACCGGGAGCTGGCCTGGTACATTGCGTCCCATGTCCTTGCGCCAGGCGGACCATGCGGAGCGACTGAAGGGGTAGGCATCGTAGTGCAGGCCTATCAACGGGACGCCGAGGCGTACGCCCAGGAAGTGGTGCGCTTTGCCCGGTCTCGCCCTGTGCCCCTCCAGGTACGGCTGGTAAAGGGCGCCTACTGGGACTATGAGATCATCCACGCTACCCAGAACGGCTGGCCTGCGCCGGTTTTTCAGGACAAGGCCGGCACGGACCAGTGTTTTGAGCGCGTGCTCAGGGTGCTGCTGGAGCATCCTGACACCATCAGAGTGGCGGTAGCCAGCCACAACCTGCGCAGCCACGCTTACGCAGAGGCGCTAGGAGAAACTCTGGGGCTTGTTCCGGGGGTGATGGAGCACCAGACGCTGTTCCGGACGGCTGAGGGGCTGAGCCGCGCCATCCGGAGCATGGGCTGGGAGGAGCGGGACTATGTCCCTGTAGGCCGGCTTCTTCCCGGCATGGCCTATCTGGTGCGGCGGGTGCTGGAAAACACCTCGCAGGTGGGGTTCCTCACTCAAAGCCGCATCCAAGAGGATGTTGCCGCCCTATTGCAGCCGCCGGCGCCTAAGGAGCCTGCTCCGGCAGAGGCGGCGGAGGACAAACCGGGACTGGAAGGGTTTCACATCAACCCACCCAAGCGGCTGTTCCTGGCACAGGAGCGCGCGCCCTTTGAGGCAGCCTTGGCCCATGTCCGGCAACAGGCCGGGCGGGAGTACCTTCTGCACCTGGGGGACGAGCAGGTCCACACCGGCATTATCATACCGTCGCTCAGTCCCTCGGACCCGGACCTCCAGCGGCCCCTGGGCCTGGTACACCAGGCACGGCTGGAAGAGGCTGACAGGGCTATCGTCTTAGCCCAGGAGGGGTTCCGCCAGTGGTCCCAGACGCCTGCAAGGGAACGGGCGCGCATCCTATTGCGTACCGCAGACCTGATGCGGGAGGGCCGTGACGAGCTGGCCGCCTGGGTGGTGCACGAAGGGGGAAGGAACTGGAGCAACGCATTGGGGGATGTGGACGAGGCTATTGACCATATTGACTACAATGCCCGGAACCTGGTTACTCAGGAGGCATGGCTGGAGGTCAAGTTCCAGCCACGAGGCGTTGTGGCAGCCATTCCGCCCTGGAACTTTCCGGCGGCCCTGCCCATGGGAATGACCAGCGCCGCACTGGCCGCCGGCAACGCCGTCATTCTGAAATCGGCCGGGCCAACCCCTATCATTGCGCAAAAGCTGGTGGACCGCTTTCACCAGGCGGGCGTGCCTCGTAACGCCCTCATCCACCTGCCGGGGCCGGGCAGCAGCCTTGGCCAGTACCTGGTAGAGCACCCTGGTGTTGCGATGGTCGCCTTCACCGGCTCCAAGGACGTGGGCAAGGATATCTACCAGCGAGCGTCCAGGGTCCGTTTGACGGACGGGGTCAAGAAGGTTATTGCTGAGCTGGGGGGCAAGAACGCCATCATCGTGTTTCCCGACGCCGATATTGACGAAGCGGTGCGCGGTATTTTGCTCTCCACCTTTGAGCACGCCAACCAGAAGTGCTCGGCCTGCTCCCGGGTGTTTGCGCACCGCTCTATTTACGCCAGACTGCGGGACCGTCTGAGGGAGGCGGCGCTTGACCTCCCTGTGGGCCTGGCACATGACCCTGGGACCGTGGTCAACCCCCTGATAAACATGGCAGCTAAGGAGCGCATCCTTGCCCAGGCCCGGCGCGCCAGGGAAGAAGGTGAAGTGCTGGTAGACAGGACGCAGCAGGACGGAATCTGTCCCCTGCTGGTAGGGCCGATGGTGGTAGAGCTTCAACTCGCGCAGCTAGCATGTTCCCACATTGCGAAAGAAGAAATCTTTGGCCCAATCCTCACGCTGACGCCCTATGACCGAGAAGAGGACATGGTGCGGGAGGTAAATGCGACCGTCTACGCGCAAACGGCTGGCATCTTTTCTCGCAGCCCGCATACCATTACGCGCATGGTGGAGCAGGTACAGGCAGGGGGCATCTATATCAATAGGGTGACTACGGGAGCACGGGTGGGCATTGAGCCTTTTGGGGGCTTCCAGCTTTCGGGTACCGGCCCCAAGACAGGAGGCGCGGAGTACCTGCTGGGGTTCGTCACCCGTCGCTTGCCACACGACCCTGGAGAGGGGACGGTACTGCCTTCCGGCACCCCCGTGATACCGGACATGGCAGTCCAGGTGAAGCCCTGGCAAGGGACAACGGCTACCCAGCGACGCTCGTGCATAGAGGCATCCCTCCGGCTATTGGGAGAGGAGCGCCGGCCTGAGTTGCTGGCGGCCATTGGGCAAGGGGGCGGCCTGTCCACGGCGGAGGTGGAGGAGCAGGCACGAGAGGCCGTTGCTTTTGGGGCAAGGCTACTGGAAGCAACCCCGGAGATCGGCGAGGCACAGCAGACCATCACCATTCCGGGCCAGCAGACCTTTGTGGCCTGGCGGACGCCGCGGGGCATTGGGTACGTGGCTACCAGGCCGTCAACAGCGCCGGCGCTGTTCCTGGGGATGGCGCTGGGTCCCTTGCTGGCTGGGAACGGCCTTGTCCTGGCCCCCGATGAGCGGCAACGCGCCCTTGCTGAGCTGCTGCGGCGCTGCCTGCTGGATTCAGGGGTCCCGCTAGAGAGCGTGTACGTGGCGCCCAGTGGCGGCACGGCAGCGGCCATTGTCCTGGCAGACCAGCTTTTTCACTTTGCAGTGACCGACCTGGACATGGGAGCTACCCAGGACGTCTACGCCCGGCTGGGGGTGACCCGTGAGGAGGAAGGACAGGCATGGCTGAAGGCCCTCATCAGTATGGATCACGATCTCCGGCCTGGGGAACCAGGCTTCCTCCGCCAGTTTGCTCTGCCAAAGACGGTCGCCATACAGACTCTGCGTCATGGCACGGACCTGCAACTGGTCTAGCGCCCTGGTTGAATAGGGGCGCAGTCAAGGATGTAAACGCCTTCCGGCTTTCCCTGCACACAGACGCTTTGGTCCCCACCTTCCCGCCCCTGCTCATGCTCCGGGGCATGGGGCGGTGACTTAAAGGAGCACTGAGGATATAATTGGTATGTTGAGGGTAGGCCCTCCTCCGATCATTTCATTCTCTCCGGTCGCTTCTTCCCTCATTTCCCAGGAGGCACACCCCTTGCAATGTACCCAGGGGAGCGCCGCCCTTTGTTTACTACTTCTGCAATCGTTATCAGATAGTAGGCAGGGTGCTGGCCCGGCTGGTTTGCCGGCATCCGCTCCTCGCCACGGGGACGCCGGCGTGGTTGGAGGCTTTGCATGAAGGTGCTCATTGTTGAAGACAACCCACACGTTGTGGATGCGATACAACTGTGCATAGCTATCCGGTGGCCGGACAGCGAGGTTGTTGCAACCGATAATGGCAATGAGGCCGTAGGGTTGGTGGAAACGGAGCATCCGGATGTGGTGATCCTGGACCTTGGGCTGCCGGATACGGACGGGCTTACGGTTTTGCAGGACATCCGGCGGTTCTCTGACGTGAGCCTTCTGGTGGTATCGGGGAACGAAGATATCGTGACGCGAGTGAAGGCCCTGGAGATGGGCGCGGATGACTATATCGTCAAGCCCTTCTCTCACACTGAAGTGCTGGCCCGAATAAAGGCCGTCCTCCGGCGGACCCAGATGCCGAACCTGTGGTCTGACGAGGGCATTTTTAGAGGGAAGGACTTCAGTATTGATCTGAACAGCCGGCGCGTGGTGGTGCAGGGCAAGGAGGTATCTCTTTCAGCGATGCAGTGGCGGATGCTGGCCTATCTCCTGCGGAATGAAGGCAAGGTTATTCCCACCCAGGTGCTGTCAGAGAAGGTGTGGGGGAGCGAACATGACGAGCGCGCCGCAATAAAGATGTGCGTCCGCCGCCTCCGCCAGAAGCTGGGTGATGACCCTCTTGCCCCAAAGATCCTTCTGACCCACCGGGGGCTGGGATACAGTTTGCAGCGTTCCCGGTGATACTGCGCTCATTGCTACTAGGGTGAGCAACCTGGGACCAAGCCTTTCCCCTAGCAGTCACCTCATCTACCCCCTCATCGTTGCCTTTTGTTCCCTACCAGTGACCAGAGTGTTCCCGAAGGGTTACCGAAGCAACCGTCTCCATTACTGCAACAGGATATGTTTGATGTGTGGCGTAGTCCGGGGGATCAGTTGAACTGAGGCATGACCACCCCGTACGTAGTCCAACAGTCATAATGAAGAGGTGTTCCATGGTAACAAGATTGCTAATTGCGGAAGACCATGTGCTGATTCGCCAGGGTATTATGATGATGCTCAGTCAAGCCCCGTCCATAGAAGTAGTGGGAGAGGCAAGCAACGGCACGGAGGCAGTGACCAAAGCCCGGGAGCTGCGGCCCAACATGGTGCTGATGGACCTCTATTTGCCAGAAATTGACGGGGCTGAGGCAACACGGATGATCACCTCGGAAATGCCCGAGACCGACGTCATCATGCTGACCGCTTCCAACGATGAGGAAGACATCTGGCGGGCTGTGCAAGCCGGCGCCAAGGGGTATGTGGTGAAGGATGCCACTATTTCAACCCTGGTCTCTCAAATCACCAAGGTGCTGGAGGGGAAGGCAGCTTTCTCAGAGGATGTGGTCAAGAAGCTGATCACAAAGATGGCTGCCAAGCCGCGGTTTGGCTACCAGAACCGTGACGGCCGCGGCTACGACCTGACGCCGAGGGAGATAGAGGTTGTCCGGCTGATCTCTAAAGGGTTGAGCAACAAAGAGATTGCTTCAGAGCTGGAGGTTTCGGAGAACACGGTCCGGGCCCACGTGCGGAACCTTCTGCAGAAGCTTAACCTGGAGAACAGGACGCAGATTGCTGTGTATGGCCTGCGCAGTGGCCTGGGTGTCCAGCAGAAGGTCTCGCCATGATGTCCCAGAACCGCCGCTGAAGGGGTTGCGGGCAAGGCAGAGGGGGTAGGCTCACTTAACCGGGCCTACCCCCTCTTTGTAGCCCAGTGGCGATCTGATGGGCAGAAGAGGACCGAGTTTTCAGGGGGAGGTGAACAGAAAAGGTGCTCCCCTCATTCAGGGTGCTCTTTACACAGATACGCCCCTGGTGGGATTCCACAATGCTCTTGGCAATAAATAACCCCAGCCCCATCCCGGCGCTCTTTGCCCTGC
>JACQOP010000035.1 GCA_016202485.1 Chloroflexota bacterium
ACCAGGTCAATGGTCTGGACGTTCATGGCGTCGCCGGCAAACCAGCTCCCCGCACTCCGCGCCTCCCGGACGGCGAGCATGTTGTCCTGCCATGTCCCCCGCGCCGACAGCGTCTGATACAGCGCCTGGCTGCCCATGGAGAGCGCCGCTACAAGCATGCCCACCACGACAATCAGTTCTACCAGCGTGAACCCCCGGTCTCCCTGGCTGGCCATTCCCTTTTCCCGTGTCAGCTTGGTCTTCATGGGCAGACCTCCCGTTGTTTCCTAGTCCTTTACCCGGAACGTCTCTAAGGTCATTGCCTCGGCGCCCCAGAAGGTCACCACCACCACCACTTTCTGTATGTTCGGGTCGCCCGCCTCATATTCTTGCGCCTCTGCGGTAACAGCGTACCCCTCAGGGACAGGGACCGTAGGGTAGAAGGACGGCGGCTCCTGGTAGGGCAGGGAGAACAGATACTCCATCTGGTTTCTAGCCAGGTTCTCCCCAGTGGCCTGGCTCGCCGTAGCCCGTCCCGATGTGTGCATCACTGAAACACCTACCAGGACGCCCGTGCCTATGACCACAAACACCATCAGGGCAATGGCGGTCTCAATCAGAAGCCCCCCCGTGGACCCCCACCTGGGCGGCGCCTTTTGCGTACCCTGACTGTTCATGAAGTCCAACTCCTTTGCCGCTCAGAGCCAGAAGCGCCAGACGCCAATAGAGACACAATAGAGATAACCAGTGAGTTGACCGGATGAATTTGATGTTACTAAAGGTGCAAATATCGTAGCGCCTATTTTCGCATTTTGCAACTGATTACTTTCTTTTGTTTGTATCTGAACTATAAATAACTGCTCAATTCTTACAATGTTTTTACAATACTTTTATGTTTCCTTCACATTATTGTGTTACGCTGGCCGCACATGCATAAGGCAAATTGGGTTCCCCTTCACTTCTGTTGCGGCCTTTTCCCCTATGCATGAGTGCAACGGCAAAGCAAGTCCAGACCCCTAGTAAGGAAAAGGAGGCTCCTCATGACCACCGCCACCAAAAGCAAGACCTCTGTTACCTTCACCTATGAAACCCCAAATCCGCTCGCTCCTCCTTTGATCCACCTGGATGGAGAGACCTTCCTTCCACCTCCTCCCGAACCGGAAGCCCAACAGACCGAACCAGAGGCGCCACAGCCCCAGTGGAAGACGGATGGCCGGGCACAGCGCCTCTACCAGGGACTGAACACCGCCACCTCTGACATCTTCAGCGCCCTCTACGCAGCCAAGGCGCGCCTCTTGGTGTTACTCCAGGAGGAAATCCAGTCCATGTTCGTAGAGATTCTCACTACTAAGGAGGCCTGGGGTATTCCCCTACTGGAGGAGCAGGGCATACAGATGCCTGCCGCCTTCAAACAGGCCGCGGTTGTCCACCCTGCACCGGTCATAGACCCACCGGACCTCAACGGGCAAGCGCCATACCATGACGCCGCTCCGCCCTCCGTACAACCAGTAGAGACAGAGGAAGGCCAGCCAGAGGTCTTCACGATTGATAACGCGCCCCAGGCCCGGCAGGAAACGCCGGCCCCAGACCACGTCTATGAAGGCACGGTACAGCTCAGGGTCAGCGCCAGCGGACGTGTCCGCCAGTCCATGCAGTTCGCCCATGACCTTGGACAGATGCCCCACCTCAATGTGCTGCGCCTCATGGGCGACCTCCACAACGAACTGGATCTGTGGGTGGGACTCCGGGAACCTCTTCCCCTTGGCTTGGTCCTTGCAGAGATGCAGAACGTCACCAGCGTGGAGGTCCTTGGGGTGAAGGAGGGCGAGACCCCCTTGCTGCTGGTGTCTCTCCAGGCATAAGCCGGGGGCTGCCCTTTGCTCAGGAAGAGCTGCCCTTTCCTAGGGGCGCAAGGTATTGCACCCCCGTGGCAGCCCTTCCTCAAAAGGGAATTGCCCCTCAGCTATGAAACGCTCGTGTCCTCTGTCTCCCTAGGCTGGACGGGCACGAGCTTCTTCTCCCTGATATGGCTTAGAGCGTACAGGCGTGCGGCCCCTCTGGGGCGCGTATGAGCCACTTGTCCCACGGAGACCCCCTTTGATGCAACCAAACGGTCTGAGCCCCCTCCTTATGGAAAGGGATATGGACTCAATAGGCTTCCAGTCCCCGGCTGGCAGCCAGCGGGCCAAGCCGCTCAGCGAGCTGCTGGTGGAGCTCGGCATTGTCACCCCGGAGCAGTTGGCGCAGGCCAGGGAAATTGCTCTGGTTGAAGGCGTGTCCCTGCCCCGTGCCCTCGTGCGCGAAGGTCTCGTGTTGTCTCGCGACCTCGCCGCCTTGATGGCCTTGCACCTGGGCCTTCCCATGGTCAGCCTGCGCAGCCAGTCCATAGAGCCCTCTGCCTTACAGGCAATCCCAGAGGACATGGCCCGCCGCTACCTGGTCCTCCCCCTCAAGGTGGATGACAACTTCCTCCATGTGGCCATGATTGACCCCATGGACTTCCGGCTGCTCAACGACCTCACCGCCCTCACCAGCTTCAACATCCGCCCCATCATTGCCACGGAAGAGGACATCCGGGAGCACATAGACGTCTCCTACCGTCTGATAGACTCAGACGAAGATGAATCCTCCTCCTCAGGCGCTGCCTCCTTAGACGACGGCAAAGTTACCGCGAAGCAGCTCCAGGACTCCCCTCCAGCCCAGGTCATAGAACTGCTGCTGCAACAGGCGATCCAGGACCGGGCCTCGGACATTCACATAGCCCCGGCAGAAAACCGCGTCCGCATCCGCTTCCGCATAGACGGCCTTCTCCATGACGTGATGAACCTTCCCATGCAGATGCACCCACTCATCCTGTCCCGCCTGAAGATTATGGCCGGCCTCAATATTGCCGAACGGCGCCGGCCCCAAGACGGCCATTTCACCTCTGAAGTCCAGAACCGGAAAATTGATGTCCGCGTTGCTATCAGCAACACCGTCCACGGTGAGATGGGAGTCCTCCGGCTCCTGGACAAGCAGTTCACCGTCATCGGCCTGGACCAGGCAGGTATGGACCAGAACACCCTGGATACCTATCGCAAGCTCCTGCGGTTGCCTTACGGCATGATTATCGTCTGCGGGCCTACAGGCGCAGGCAAAAGCACCACCCTCTACGCCTCTATCCTGGAGATGAACCGCATAGAGCAGAATGTCATCTCCTTAGAAGACCCCGTGGAGTACCAGATCACCGATACAAACCAGATGCAGATCCATGCCGAGGCCGGAATCACCTTCGCCACCCAGCTCAGAAGCATCTTGCGTCTGGACCCAGACATCGTCCTCGTTGGCGAAATCCGCGACCAGGAAACGGCCGTCATCGCGACACAGGCCGCCCTCACAGGCCACTTGGTGCTCACCTCCCTCCACGCCAACGATTCCGTCTCCGCCCTGGTGCGCCTCAGGGACCTGAATGTGGCCCCCTATCTCATCGCCTCCTCTGTGGCCGGCATCATCTCCCAGCGCATGGTCCGCGTGGTCTGCCACGGCTGCAAGGTTTCCAAGGTCGCCCCCCTTACGGAGCGCAACGCTTACATCCAGGAGATGGGCGAAGACCTGGGGGCCTTTACCTATGGCCAGGGATGCAACGTCTGCGCCCACACCGGCTACCGCGGCCGCACCGGCGTTTTTGAGCTGCTGCCCATTTCCGATGGACTCCGTCAGGTGTTTCTGGCTGACGGGTCCCGCGCCCAGCTCCGGGAGCGGGCCCTCCAGGATGGACTTGTCCCCCTCAAAAGGGCGGGCATGCTCAAGGTCAAGCAAGGCGTGACCACCCCCTATGAAGTGCTGCGCGTCCTCTATAGCCTGGAATAGGACTTACCATGCGATTCCAGTACGTGGCGTATAACCTGAAGCAGGGGGTCATCAAAGGCCAGATAGACGCCCGCGCTCCTGGTGAAGCCCAGGCCCAGCTCCGTAGCCAGGGCTTGAAGCCCCTGAAACTCAAGGAGCTGCCGCGCCAGGACTTCCGGGCCCGCATCTTCCCCTCCTTCTTCCGTGTCAAAACGGGAGAGATCATCCATTTCTGCCGCAATACCGCCACCATGCTCACCACCGGCGGCAACCTCGTGCGCGTTTTGGAGATGTTCCAGCGGGAAACGCGCAGCCCCATGATGCGCCGCACCCTGGAGGACATCCGTCACACCCTGGACGACGGCGGCAGCTTTTCGGAAGCCCTCGCAACCCATCCCACCGTCTTCGGCCCCCTCTTCATCAGCGTCGTTGAGGTTGGCGAGCACACAGGCCGCCTGGGGCCTGCCCTGGAAGAGATGGCCGACATCCTCCATAAAGAGGATGAAGCCAAGCAGAAGGCTATTCGCACCTTGATGTACCCCGTCGCCATCATCGGGCTGGCCGTGCTGGTCCTGGTCATCCTGATGCTCTTTGCCCTGCCTCCCATGCTCAAGGTCTTTGAGCGCATGGGCGATAAGCTCCCCCTGGTCACACGGGTCACCATCGCCTTCTTCAACCAGGTAAGAGAGCATTTCGTGATTATCGCCATCTCCCTGGTGGTGCTCATCGTTTTTCTTGCCCTCATCCGTCGCATCCCCAGGGTGCGTTTTGCCATGGACCACTTCCAGGCCAAGGTCCCTATCGTTGGCTCCCTCATCGTGGCCAAGGAAATGTCACGCTTCTCTCGCACGCTGGCCATGCTGCTGGACTCCAGCGTCCCCCTGGCAAGCGCCTTGCAGCTCAGCCTCAGCGGTTGCCACAACCTTCCCTTGCGCACCGCCTTTGAGCAGGCAGAGGAACACCTCCTCAGCGGGCGACCCCTGGCCGAATCCCTGCGGGAGCACCCTATCATCCCCTCCCTTTTTGTGGAGATGGTCGCCATTGGAGAAGAGAGCAACTCCTTGCCGCGCACCATGAAAGACGCCGCCTCCGCCTACCAGAACCAGCTGGACCAGCGGCTCAGCGGCATCCTGGGTATGCTGGAGCCCCTGTCCACCATTTTCGTAGGCGGCATTGTGGCCCTCATCGCCTTTTCTATGTTCCTGCCCATCTACGCCAGCCTCAACTCTTTCGGCTAGAGAGTAGCTCAATGAACACAAATCTCAATGCCCTGGTCCATACCGCAGGCAACAATGTGAAAGCCAGACCCCTGGTATACGCCCTGGCCTTCCTGGGGGCTGTGCTTCTCACCTATTATGCCCCCCTTGGCTGGAGGTACTGGCAGGCCTCCACTAGCCTTGTCGCCAGCCAGGCCCAGATAGGCCGCCTCACCACCGGACTGGCGGGGCCGGCGCCCAATGAATCCGCCCTCCAGCAGGAGACTGCCGACCAGCAGCGCCAGCTAGCCTCCCTCCAGGCGGCATTCACCTATCCAAACCAGGATGCCATCTTTGCCCATGTCCTCGTCGCATCCCACGAAGTCGGCCTCTCCCTCGTGTCCGCCAAATCGGGAGAGCCGGCCCTGCTGGTGGATAACGGCGTCCAGTACCTCAGCCTTTCCCTGGACCTGACCTTTGAAGGTGGGACCGACCGGGTCTATGCCTATATAGCCGCCTTTCAACGGCAGGTACCATCGGGGGTGATATCTAACCTCCGCATTAATGGCCTTGAAGGTACGCCCGTAACTCAGGTGTACTACCTGCTCTATCTGTCTCCCCAACCTGCACCCAAATCAAAAGGGCCTGCCAATGCACCTACCCCCTCTTCTGGACGATAACAAGCAGACAACAGCACCGGGACTTGCGGATGAGATAGCGCTGCCTGCTGATTCCGCCCCCTCGCCAGTCCAGCGGCAGCCCTTTCCGCCCAGGAGAAAGGGCCGGTCCCCCAGATGGCTTCCTCTGCCTTCCAGGAAGCAGCTCCTGACTGTTGACCTGCACGACGGTATGGCCCGAGTGGTCCTGTTTCAACGGGGCCGTGTAGTGGCTTGGGGCAAAGCCACTGTTCCCGCCCCGGTTCTCTATGCGGAGGAGCACGAGGAGGAGGCGGACGAGTCCGGTGAGCCGGCGCCCAGTGCCCTAAACCCCTTTGAGCAGCTCCGGACCCTGGTACGAGACATAACCTTGGGTCCCGTGCCCACCGTGGTCAGCCTGCCTTCCAGCATCTGCCTCATGCGAGAGGTCCTGCTGCCCCGGGTAGACCGCCGCCACTTCACCTCCATCGTCCTCTCCGAGCTAATGGAGTCTGTTCCCTTCAACCGGGACGACGTAGACATTGCCTGGAAAGCCATAAAGACAGGTTCGGGGTTCAAGGTTGCGGCTAATCTGGCAACCAAGCAGGCCATGGACCAGCACCTTGCTGGCATGTCCCAGGGAGGCGTCCGGGCAGGCGCCGCCTATGCCAGGCCCTTGGCCCTCGCCCGGGCCGCCGGCGTGGAGGACGGCATCGTCGTTGAGGTGGGGAGCCGTGTTGTGGAAGTGGTGCTGGTGAAGGACGGCTTTCCCCGTTTGTCACGCCAGGTCCACCGTGGGGCCTCAGGCTCCTCCCAGGATGCCTTATGGGTCTCAGAGACAGCCCTTGCCATTGAGCATATGGGAGAGCTTTCTGAGGCTTCTCCAACGGGTGAACAGGCTGCCCCCCTCGCTATCAGCGTCATTGAAAGCGCCGCTCCCGACGACGCAGCTTACGGCGCCCTGGCAGCAGCCACCGGTCGCAGTGTACAGCAAGTCCAGCCCATCGTTGGTTATCCCAGCCATTTCCCTTTCCATTACTACATGGGGAACATTGGGCTCGCCATGGCCCATTATGCTCCCCCCTCTTTCCTCCTTCGTTCTGGCCCTCCCCGTCTGCCCTCCATTGACCTCCTCCCCCAGCGGTACAGGCCCAAGCCTCTGCCCTGGGGGACCGCCGCCGCAGCGGGCCTCCTCGTGCTCATGGCTGTGGCCACCGTGCCCGCTTCAAGCGAGGTGGACCTCAAAAGCCAGCAGGCGACCGGCCTCGCCGCAACGGTCAACACCCTGGAGGAGCAGGTGAGGACGCGCGACCTGACCGCAGCCCGCATCAATGTAGCCCGCACCAGGCTTGCTGACTCTGGCGTATATGTCTCGGCTCTGGACAAACGCCTCACCGGGTTGCAGGACGACTCGGCCAGTATCCTGGCCCGTATGGAAGCCATCACTGGCAAGGCCTCCCGCTACCCTCTCCAGTTGTCCAGCGTCTTCACCCAGGGCGGCAGCTTCTCCATCAGCGGGACAAGCGTCAGCCCGGAGGAACTCCTGGCCTATACCGCCTCCCTCCGCTCCCTCAACCTCTTTCAGAGCGTGTATGTCACGGAGGTCCGTTCCATACCCAGCACGGGACTCTCAGGCTTTGCCCTCACCGAGGACGCTTCTCCTGTCTCCTTCCAGGTCAGGGCTGTCGTAGAACCCCCCGTCTCCCTCCCAGGCCAGACAGCAAAAACGGTCCTGAACCTCCTGCCGGACCTCCTCAACCAAGAGAGTCTTCCGGTATCCACCGGCTAGTGTCCTGACACGTGATCACGTGCGTGTAAGGCGTGTTGGCGGCTCTTGGAGCGGCTCACCAGAAAGGGCAATGGTCATTGCTACGAAAATAACGGTCGTCTTGCTGGTGTGCAGAGGACCGCGTCCTCGCCGGGGGTGCTGGGGGTGTCCCCCAGCGATTTGGGTGGGCGGGTGGGACAAGAGGCGTCAGCCCCAAGCGGCCCACATAAAGCCCTCCCCTGTTCATAGGAGAAAGAAGCAGGGTGAGGGTAAAGCGCTTGCCGTCACGGACACTTGCACCACCCTGTTATGCCCCTTTCCCAATAGACAGGTGCAATATTCAACAACAGCCTGTGTCTGCTCTGGATAGAAGCAGTCAACTTGTGCCGCCAACATTCTTTCACAATTCTTACAAACCTTTCACTTCAGATTCACAACACTGTTCTATCCTGGTACAAGTGAATGCTAATGGCAGTAGTTCTGGTCGTCAGAACTCCAACAATGCCAGCAGCGTATACACCAAGGAGGTTCATAATGAACATGGCTGGTCACAAGCCGGTACAAGGTCATCAGAAGGGATTCACCCTCGTAGAGTTGCTGGTGGTGGTGGGCATCATCGTCGCCCTTGCCACCGTCAGCCTGGTCAGCGTCAACCAGTTCTCTGGCAAGGGCCAGGAAGGCGCACAGGCCTCGGAGAAGGCTACACTCCAGTCCGCCATGGACACCATGATGGCTGACAAGGGCATCACCACAGTCACCTCCAACAGCACTGCCGCCGCCGTCAACGACTTCACCGCAGATCCTGTAGAAGGACCCCTGGAGCCGTATCTGAGGGAAAACCCTACGGCCTACTACTACTGCTGGAGTGTCACCGGCAAGATCACGGAGCAGGGCGCTGCTGCTTTCACCTGTGCATAATAGCCTCGCCTGAAAAGATTCTGCTTGTCCATCCCCCCACGGTGCGCCTACACCAGGGGAGGGGCCATACGGCCCCTCCCCTGGTGTTCTGTCTCTCCTTTCCTGCCCCCTCGCCCTTCCCCAAACCCCTCCCCTGCGCTACCATTACCCCATGACCACCCGCCTTCTCTTATGTCGTGCCCGTAGGGGCAGACCCGTGTGTCTGCCCTTCACCTCACACTCCTCCGCCGCCGGCCAACCTTTGCAACATTCAATCAGTCCCACATACAAACAATCAAACGCCGGCCCCTGACCCCAGGGGCGCCAGCGCCCGGAACCGCGCCAGCACAAAACCGGCTATCGCTGCTCCCCCCAGCGCCAGGGCCGCCGGCGCCCCCGCTACGGTGGCTATCGTCCCGGCAAGGAACCCCCCAATAGGCGTGAAGCCAAAGGTCAGCCCGTACAGTCCCATCACCCGCCCGCGCACATCATTGGACACCAGCAGTTGCAGGACCGTCGCCATGGTCACATCGTAGGCCATCAGCGCCGCGCCCACGGCCCCCACCAGCACCACCGACAGGTAGTACCACGGCGAAAGGGCAAAGAGCGCCAGGGACAGGCCCGCCGCCAGGGCCGTACCTGCCAGCAGCCGCCCCTTCCCCTCGTAGTCTCCAAGCAGCGCAATGCCCAGATTGCTTGCCATAGCGCCCACTCCGCTGGCAGCCGAAAGCACTCCCAGTCCCACCGCGCCGACTTCCAGCACGTCCCTTGCCATCACCGGCATCATGACAAAGTGGGAGAAGCCGAAGGTCTCCATGAGGACACTGAGGAACAGCAGCCGGCGCAGGTCCTTCCTGGCCCAGGTATACGTGATGCCCTCCCGCACCGACTGCCAGAAGGGGCGTCGCCCTCCCTCTGTCAGGAACTTGCCCTTGATAGGCAAAAGACATCCCGCACCTACGAAAATACTGCCCGCCGCAAAGAGGAACGTGCTGCCCGTCCCTGAGGCTGCTATCAGCCAGCCGGCGATGAGGGACCCGATGATACGGGTGACGTTAAAGGCCACCATGCGGGCGGCCATGGCGTTCAGCAGCCGCTGGGGGCCGACGCATTCGTACACCAGGGCGTTGGAGGCGGGCATCAGGAGCGCTTGGGTGGCGCCCAGGAGCAGCGACGCCACAAGTATGTGCCACAGGGCAATGTGCCCGGTGTACGCAAGGACGCCGATGGCCAGGGTGATGGCACCGCCGGCCACCTGCACCCCAACCAGCGCCTTCCGACGGTCCCACCGGTCCACTAGCGCACCGCCCGGCGCGCCAAAGACCACGGTACCCACACCCGCCAGGCCGGCGGCCACCCCAACCCAGAAGGGCGAGTCCGTGAGATCCAGCACCAGCCACCCCTGGGCCAGCATCCGCACACCCATGGCCATGGACGAGAAGAACATGCTCCCCCACAACCACTGGAAGGAGCGGCTCTCAAAGGCAATAAGCATGCGGGCTATGCCCCCATGTCTCACTACCCCTTGCTGGGACGGCGGGCTATTCCCTTCCACGGGCTTGCCCCCGGGCTACCGCCTCCACTGCGTTCAGCGCCTGGTCAACGTCCTCCGCCGTGACGCCGTAGTGGGTCACCAGGCGCACCTTTCCCCGCTCTGCCACCCCAGCCAGGACTCCCCTGCTCTGCAACGCCTCCACAAAGGATTCGGCGCTGCGGTCCTTCACCGCAAAAATCACAATGTTGGTCTGGATGGCGGTAGCGTTTAGATGGATCCCCGGGAGCGTCGCCAAGCCCAGGGCCAGGCGCTTGGCGTTCTCGTGGTCTTCCGCCAGGCGGTCCACCATAGTGTCCAGCGCAATGATCCCTGCGGCGGCGATGACTCCCGCCTGGCGCATTCCGCCGCCCACCATCTTACGGTGGCGGCGCACTCCCTCAATGGTCTCCTTGCTGCCGCACACCACCGACCCTACGGGGCAGCTCAGGCCCTTGGAGAGGCAAAAGGTAATGGTATCCGCAGGGCGCGCCAGCTCTGAAGGAGGAATGCCTAGGGCCACCGCTGCATTGAAGATGCGCGCCCCATCTATGTGGAACTTCGCCCCGTGCCGGTGCGCCGCCTCTGCCAGGGCGCCAACGTCCTCGGAGTCCAGCACGCCGCCGCTGCACCGGTTGTGGGTGTTCTCCACCGCCACCATGGCCGTACGGGGCTGGTGGATGTTGACCGGCCGCATAGCGGCCTCCACCTGGTCAGGGTCTATCATGCCCCGCTCGTCATTGGCGATGGGCCGCATCTGCACACCCCCAAAGGCAGCCAGGGAGGCCACCTCATACATGAGCATGTGGGACTTGCTGCCGATGATGGCCTCGTCCCCCCGCTGGCAGTGGGTCAGTCCCGACACTAGGTTGCCCATCGTCCCACTGGCTACCAACACCGCTGCCTCTTTGCCCATCCTCTGGGCTGCCATGGCCTCCAGGCGGTTGACAGTGGGGTCTTCGCCGTATACGTCGTCGCCAACCTCTGCTTCAAACATAGCTTGGCGCATTTCTGGAGTAGGCAGGGTGACGGTGTCGCTGCGCAGGTCAATGGGCATGGCAAGCTCCTGTGTGCTGGGAATCCTCGGGACAACCCTCTCCTGTGAAAAGACTGGAAGATCAAGAAAGAGAGCGCCTTCATTGTACCCCTAGGGACAAGGGGCTTTGCCCGATAATTGCCCTCATATCAAGCAGGGTGCTAGGGAACCACAGCCTGTCCTTGGTGAGCCGAAGCTCCGACTCTGTCGCGAGTCCCGCACGAAGTCGGGATCCTGAACGCAGTGAGTGGGGTATTCGGGCGGGTGGGGGGAAAAACCGACCCCGACGAGGAAAGAGTCGGGGCCAGGTGAGAAGAGGCAAACTCCCGAATTGCCGGGCAAAGCCGGGACAAGGCGAGAAGGCGCTCCCCAAGGGCGGCCCAGCTTAGAAATCTCTGTCCCCCGTCCGATAACATCGGGAGGCCGATGGGTGGGAATGCAGGCGTGTGCTGAATGGAATTCTGCTAAGAACCTCTGGGACAAAACACTAGCCGGCGGCGGCGTTAAGTCCCTCTACCAGGGCGTTGACCACACCGACCTGCCGGTTCACCGCCTCTACCTGTGCGTTGAAGCGCAGGCGGGCTTCTTCCTGAAGGGTATAGGCAGCCTCCATCTCCTGTCGGGTCGCCTGGTTATTGACGTACTGCTCCTCTACCGCCTTATATTCTGCCCGCAAACGGTCGTGCTCGCTCCGCAGGTACTCCAGTTCCTCTTCCATCTGCTTTAGCAAAGCTACCTCGGTATCATACAGGGCCTTGATGCTGTTGTACTCGGTAATGTCCTTGCACAGCAGGTGAGTTACCCAGATGTCATAGTAGGTCAGGAGAAACTCCCGGTGCGCCACTACGTACACCCCCACGCCGCCTGCGTCCCAGCGCGGCGTGATCATGTTCTCGTAGTGGCCGGGGCTGTTCAGCCAGCCTGTGAAGGCCTCGGTACTGATGTAATCCACGTCATCCTGGCGGGCGTTGGAAACGGTGTACAGGTTCTCGCCGCAAGAGAAATCGGTGATGCCGGCGGCTTCCACCCGGTCCTGAGGGCCAAGGCCGTCCGGGTTTTCGTGCTCAAAGTAGCCGCGTTTGGCCATATCCTCCGAGTGGGCCCGGGCCACGGCAGCGACCGCTTCGCTGTACGCCAGGGTCTGGAGGCCGCGTCCCTCCCGGAAAGCGCTGACCCGGGCATTGGTGGCGCGCTCCGCCTCCTGGTACACTCCTGTCGGAGCGGGAGCAGGCGTAGAGGCTGGTGTGTGCGTAGCTGTAGGAAAGGGATCACTTGCAGTTGGCGTACCGGCTGGACCGGGTTGTGTACCAGGCCCAACAACACCTTGCAAGGTGGCTGTAGGAGACGGTGCGTTCCCCCCTGGCGTGGGAGCGATAAGATCGCAGCCCAAAATGAGCAGCGCCCCCCCGCCAAGGAGCAGGAGCCTGTGAGAGAGAAAGAAGCGCCGGACTGATGGGAAAGAGCTATTCACGGCTGTCCCTGCGTGCCCTCCTCAATCCCCACGCTTTCCGCCACCACCTCCAGCAGGTCCTTGGTCTGCTTGGTCTCTGCCATGCCCTTGGAGGAGATGCCTTCCTGAAACATCTGGTAACAGAAGGGGCAGGAGACGCCGAGCGTATTGCCTTTCGTCTCCAGGAACTGCTCGGTGCGCATGTGATTGATGCGCTGCCCCCCACTGTCCTCCATCCACATGTGGCCCCCGCCGGCGCCGCAGCAGAACCCGTGCTCCCGGCGGCGGTCCATCTCGTGGAGCGTCAGGCCGGGGATGGCCTTGGCAATCTCCCTGGGGGCGTCAAAGACCCGGTTGTGGCGGCCCAGGTAGCAGGAGTCGTGGTAGGTCATCTCTATATTGACCGACTTTATTGGCTTGAGACGGCCCTCCTTGATGAGCTGGTCTACAAACTCTGTATAGTGCACCACCTCAACGTCGCTGCCAAGCTGTGGATACTCATTCTTGATGTTGTTGAAGCAGTGGGGGCAGAGGGTAATGACCTTCTTCACGTTGTAGCCTTTGAAGGTCTCAATGTTCTGCTGAGCCATCATCTGGAACAGCATCTCGTTGCCCAGACGGCGGGCCGGGTCTCCGCTGCAGGTCTCTTCGTTGCCCAGGACCCCGAACTTGACGCCGGCCACCTTCAACAGGGAGGCCATGGCGCGGGGCGCCTTCTGGTTCTGCACGTTCAACGCCGGGGTGCAGCCTACCCACAGGAGCACCTCTACCTCGGCGTCCTCCGCCAGGGTCTTCACGTCCATGCCCTCCATCCAGTCAGTGCGGGTGGACTGCGTGCCGCGCCAGGGGTGGCCCCGTCGCTCCATGTTCTCCAGCACCCCTTGCGCCCCTTCCGGCATCTCGGCCAGCTCCATCACCAGGTGTCGTCGCATGTCCACAATGCTGTCAATATGCTCAATGTAGACAGGGCAGGCCTCCATACAGGCGCGGCAGGTCACACAGTCCCACACGGGTGTCGTACCCACAAAGTCAGCGATCATCGCCCTGTCCGGGGCCGCCGCTTCCTGCCCAGCGGCCTTTGCCGCCAGGACTTGCGGCCCGCGATAGGAGGAGTAGACGCGCAGGTCCTGGATAATCTTCCTGGGAGACAGGGCCTTGCCGCTGAGGTACGCAGGGCAGTTCTCCTGGCAGCGGCCGCAGTTGGTGCAGGCGTCAAAGTCCAGGAGCTGCTTCCAGGTGAAGTCCTGGAGATCCGATGCCCCGAACCGCTCCAGGGTCTCCAACTCCCCCATTGGCCGCAGCGCGCCCAGGGGCCGGTCCGAGCGCAGGACAATGTTGGCAGGGCTGAGGAAGATGTGGCTGATCTTGCTGAACTGTACGGCAAGATACACAAGAATGACGGCGAAGGTGCCGACATGAGTCCACCACAGGGCGGCATGGGTCACGCCGATGGCATAGCGGTCCATGCCGGCAAAGGCCAGGGAAACCAGACCGCCAATGGGTGCCGCCCATACGCTCCAGTCCATAGCGCCTTCCGCCTGCATCCCTGCAATGCGCAGACCCTCCAAGGTGAAGCCGGTCAGCACCAGGAGTGTCAGCAGGCCCAAGAACACGGTGTCATCGGCGAAGGTGTTGAGGCGTGTGGGTTTCACGATGTAGCGGCGGAATGCCGCCATAGCCAACCCAATGAAGACAAAGCCACCGCCGCAGACGTCCCAAATAAAGTCAGCCTGTATCCGGTAAGGCGCCGTCGGCAGGTTGAATGAGAGGTATTTGTGGGTGGCAAACTCAAAGCCGCTCAGTGTCGTGGCAATGAGCAGGATGGTCATGCCCCAGAACAGGAAGAAGTGCATCAAGCCAGGGTAGACTTCGCGTTTGACAAAGCGGCGGTGCGCCAGTACGTCCCGGCTCAGCAGGCGGATGGAGCGCTTGATGCGCGGCCACCATGGGCCGAGGTCCGGCATGGGCTTGCCCAGACGCCAGATGCGGTACCGCTTGTAGATAGCAAGGCCAAGGGCCACCGGCAGGATGATAAAGAAGAGATAGGCTATAACGCCAAAAAGCGGGTAGCCAATGTTCCAGAAGTCCTCCCGGCCCGGCATATCGGGGGCAGCGGCGGCAAGGGAGTAGGCAACAGTCAGCAAGGATAGGACGTCAGGCATTGGAGGGTCACCCCTTTGGGCGGCGATCGGTATCTACGAACTGCGGCGCTAGTGTACCATATGGCGGCTGAGCAAAGGAAACAGGTATGCAAGCAAAAGCCAGGGTTTTTGTTTCTTGATCAATATGGAAGGCCGCCGTCCAGCCGGGGCTGTTATGATGATTGCCTTCCTTCTGACCATATGCTAGAATTGCACAAATAAAAAGAACGAAGAAGAGCGGAGACATCCCGACACGCGCATGTTGACCAAAGAGCGCAAGCAGGCCATCATCAAGGACTATCAGTCCAGCCCGGAAGACACAGGCTCCGTAGAGGTGCAGGTAGCCCTGCTGACCGAACGTATCAACGAGCTAGCGGAGCATATGCGCCATAACCACAAGGATTATGCGTGCCAGCGTGGCCTGCTGATGCTGGTGGGAGAGCGCAGGCGTGAGCTTGCCTACCTGAGCCGAGAAGATGTTGGGCGGTATCGCACCCTGATTGCACGCCTCGGTCTGCGCCGATAGCACCCCCACCCTCAGGGGTGCTTTCCTTTTCCCATTGGTTCGCCGCTCGGAAAGAGTAGGAGCTTCTTCCCATGGTTGAGACCTTTTCCCTTGACCTTGCTGGACGTACCCTATCCCTGGAGGTCGGCCATCTCGCCCAACAGTCCTCCGGCGCGGTGGTCGTCCGCTATGGCGACACCGTCGTGCTGGTCACCGTCTGCACCACCCAGCCTCGCGAAGGCATTGACTTTTTCCCTTTGACGGTTGACTACGAAGAGCGCCATTATGCCGTGGGACGCATCCCCGGCAGCTTCTTCCGCCGGGAGGGACGCCCGCCCGAAGCTGCCATCCTCGCCTCACGCTTGACGGATCGGTGCCTGCGTCCCTTGTTTCCCAAGGGGTTCCGCAATGAGGTCCAGGTCATCGCCACAGTGCTCTCCGCCGACCAAGAAAATCCCCCTGAGGCCCTTGCCATCATTGGCGCTTCCGCGGCCCTGAGCATCTCGGAAATCCCCTTTGAAGGACCCATCGGCGCAGTGCGCCTGGGCTACGTAAATGGGGAGTTGTCCTTGAACCCCACCTACGCAGAACTGGACGCCGGAAAGCTGGACCTGGTGGTAGCCAGCACCGCCGACGCCGTGGTCATGGTGGAGTCCGGGGCAAAGGAGGTGCCGGAGGACGTGGTCCTGGCCGCTATGCGCCAGGGGCATGAAGTCAACCAGGAGCTTATTGAGGTCCAGAGAGAGATGGTCCGCAAGGTGGGCAAGGCCAAGATGAGCTATGTCCCCATTTCTTCCGCTACTCCAGAGCTGGAGCATAAGCTGTATGAGCTTGTCGGCGCCCCAGTGGAAGAGGTGTTTGCCACGGGCGCTGCCCGCGGTGAGCGCAACGAAGTACTGGACGCCCTGGAGCGCCAGGCCCATGAGGCCCTTGGCGATACGAATGAGAAGGTTGCCATCAAAGAAGCCTTTGAGAAACTGGTAAAGTCGGCCATGCGGACGCGCGTCCTGAGATACGGGAAGCGGGCCGATGGCCGCTCTGCTGAAGAGATCCGCCCTATCAGCGTCCAGGTGGGCGTGCTGCCCCGCACCCACGGCTCAGGTCTTTTCCAGCGGGGCCAGACTCAGGTGCTCACCATTGCCACCCTGGGGTCTATGAGCATGGTGCAAAACCTGGACACCCTGGACCCCGAGAGCAGCAAGCGGTATATGCACCACTACAACTTTCCGCCTTACTCCGTGGGCGAGGTGCGCCGGATAGGTAACCCAGGCCGGCGGGAAATCGGCCACGGAGCCCTGGCAGAGCGTGCGCTGGAGCCGGTCATCCCCAGTGAAGAGGAGTTCCCCTACGCCATTCGCGTGGTCTCTGAGGTGCTGGAGTCAAACGGCAGTACGTCAATGGGCAGCGTCTGTGGCAGCTCCCTATCCCTTATGGACGCCGGCGTCCCCATCAAGGCCCCGGTGGCTGGCGTGGCTATGGGCCTGATCATGGACGAGGAGACCCGGGAGTACGCCGTCCTTACGGATATCCAGGGCGTGGAGGACTTCCAGGGGGACATGGACTTCAAGGTGGCTGGGACTGCAGAGGGCATTACGGCCTTGCAACTAGACACAAAGATCAAAGGCATTGATTTTTCCGTCATTGACAAGACATTGTCCCAAGCCAAGAAGGGCCGCCTGTTCATCCTGGACAAGATGAAACAGGTCATTCGCACGTCCAGGGGGAGCCTGAGCCCCTACGCCCCCAGGATGCTCAAGCTCAAGATACCTGTGGACAAGATAGGCGCCCTCATTGGCCCCGGTGGGCGCACCATCCGCGCCATGACTGCCGAATACAAGGTAACCATAGACGTGGAGAGCGATGGCACAGTGATCCTAGGCTCCTCCAACGAAGAGGCCGCTCAGAACGCCTACCGGGCCATTATGGGGATGGTCAAAGACCCAGAACCCGGCGAGATTTACACCGGCAAGGTCACCCGCCTTATGAACTTCGGTGCTTTTGTGGAGATTCTGCCTGGCAAAGAGGGCTTGGTGCATATCAGCGAGCTTGCCGACCACCGGGTGGAACGCGTGGAGGATGAAGTGCAGGTGGGAGACGAGGTGACGGTGATGATCACCGAGGTGGACCGCATGGGCCGCATTAACTTATCCCGCCGGGCCGTGTTCGCCGATGGCTCCGCCGGTGAGCGCAGCGAGTCCCCCGGGACGCCGCGCCCTCCCATGGATGGCCCCCGCCGTGACGGCGAGCGTCGTCCTGACGACCGTGGCCCGCGACCGGGCGGCTTCCAGCGCGGTGGCCCTGGCCAGGGCCGTCCCGGCGGCGACCGCGGCCCCAGGCCCGGAGGCCCACCAGGCCGTGACCGCGGCCCCAGGTACTAGAGGTGCCTTATCATGCCTCCCATCCGCGTCATCGTCCACGGCGCCAAAGGCCGCATGGGGAAGGAGACCCTGGCTGCCCTGTCCCTTGACCCGGAGACGACGCCTGTAGGCGGAGTTGGACGTTCCAACGCCGGCGACGCCATCTCCTTGCCTGGGGGCGGCCCTATCCCCTATGATACCAGCCTGGCAGCTCTCCTGGTTCGCTGCCAGGCGGACGTGGTTGTAGACTTCACCAATGCCCAGGCCTGCCTTGCTGCGGCTCACCTATCGGCAGAGCATGGCATCCATTTTGTTACCGGCACCTCCGGCCTGAGCACCGCCGACCTTGAAGCCCTTCGCGACTTGAGTCGCCGTCATGAAGTGGGCGTCATCGTCGGCCCCAGCTTTGCCATTGGCGCTGTGGTCTTGAACCACCTGGTGCGAGTGGCCGCCCCCTTCTTTGACTACGTGGATATCTTTGAGGCGCACCATGAGGCCAAGGTGGACTCACCTTCAGGCACCGCCATTGCCCTGGCCAGGGCAATGACAGCGGAGCGCGCCTTCAAGCGGCCCGTGCCGGAGCGGGAGCCGCTGCCCGGTACCCGCGGTGGCGAGTTCAACGGTGTGACCATCCATAGCTCCCGTATGCCTGGCCGCCTGGCTGCCCATGAAGTGGTCTTCGGCGCGCCTGGCCAGACCCTCAGCCTCAAGCACGACACCCTTAGCCGGGAATGTTTCATGCCCGGCGTCCTCATGGCCATCAAAGAAGTCGTGAAGCGGCGGGATTGCGTCATCGGCCTGGAGAGCCTCCTGGGCCTGAAGTGACGCCCCGGCGCGGCAAGATAGCGTCGGGGCATGTTTCACCTTCTCCCTTCATTCTGGTAGTCTGTCTGTGTGTCATTCAACAAGAGAACACGCCCTTGTCATGCCGGTTCTGGGCGGAGGGCAGCGAAGGAGCAGCACGTGGGTAATCCAAATGTGGTCGTGGTTGGCGCGACGGGCGCCGTGGGGAAGGTCTTTCTGCGCATCCTGGAGGAGCGCCGCTTTCCGGTGGAGCGCCTCCGCCTGTGCGCCTCGCCCCGTTCCATCGGCAAGCGTATCAAGGTGAATGGTGAGGACCTTCCTGTGGAAGCCACAACGCCTGAAATCTTTGACGACGCCGATTTCGCCTTCATCTCCGCCAGCACCGCCGTGAGCCGTGAACTGGCGCCCGTGGCCGCCCAGCGGGGGGCCTTTGTCATTGACGATAGCTCAGCCTACCGTATGGACCCCAAGGTGCCCCTGGTAGTGCCAGAGATTAACGCGGAGGACCTGGAGTGGCACCAGAACATCGCCGCCATCCCCAACTGCTCCACCACACAGATGGTCATGGCCCTGTACCCCTTGCACAAGGCCAATCCCATCAAGCGCATCATCGTAGACACCTTCCAGGCTGTTTCAGGTACGGGCAACCTGGCTATAGACGAGTTGCGGGAGCAGAGCAGGACTATCCTGGAGGGCGGGTCGGCGAAGGCGTCCGTGTACCCCCACCAGATAGCCTTCAACGCCCTGCCCCACATTGAGCCTTTTATGGAGGACGGCTACACCCGGGAAGAGCAGAAGATGCTCTACGAGACGCGGAAGATTATGCACGCGCCGGACATAGCGGTGTCCGCCACCTGCGTCCGTGTCCCGGTCTACTTCTCCCACAGCGAGGCGGTGCACGTGGAGTTCACGCACCCCATGTCCCCCGAGGAGGCCCGGGAGCTCATGGCCGCCTTCCCCGGCGTGGTGGTCGTGGATAACCCTGCGGCCAACGAGTACCCCCTGGCCATTGACGCCGCCGATAGAGACGAGGTCTTTGTAGGGCGCATCCGCAAGGACTCCTCCCACCCCAACGGGCTGGCCATGTGGATTGTTTCCGACAACCTGCGTAAGGGTGCGGCCACCAACGCCATCCAGATTGCGGAAGAGGTGGTGAAGCGGGAGCTGCTGAAACCACGGGGATAGTCATCGTCACCATCCAATAGCCTGTGCTAAACTAAACCAACCTTGCCAGGGAGGCGCGCCATGACAGAAATTGGCAGACTGCTGACAGCTATGGTCACGCCCTTTGACGATAAGGGCCGCGTAGATTTCGAGCAGGCCAAGCGCCTCGCCCTGGCCCTGGTGGCCTCCGGCAGCGACGGCGTCGTCGTCGTCGGCACCACGGGAGAGTCCCCCAGCCTGACGCCTGAAGAGCAAAAGCGTCTCTTCGCAGAGGTCAAGAGCGCCCTGAAGGGCAAGGGCGCCGTCATCGCCGGCACCGGCAGCAACAGCACCGCCGAGGCCGTCCACTACACCCAGGACGCCCAGGAGGCCGGCGCCGATGGCTGCCTCCTAGTGGTCCCCTACTACAACAACCCTACCCAGGAGGGCCTGTACCAGCACTTCAAGGCCATCGCCGAAAGCACCGACCTGCCCTGCATCCTCTACAACGTCCCCAGCCGCACGGTTCGGAACATGGAGGCGGAGACCACAGTCCGCCTGAGCGGCGTCAAAAACATCGTGGGCGTGAAAGAGGCCAGCGGCAACATGGGCCAGGTCGGCGCCATCCTCCGCGACGCCGGCAAGGGCTTCAAGGTCTGGAGCGGCAACGACGCCGATACCTTCCTCATCATGTGCATGGGCGGCTACGGCGTCGTCAGCGTCGCCAGCCACCTGGTTGGCAAGCAGATCAAGAGTATGATGAATATGGTCCTGGATGGCAGCGTGGAGGGGGCGGCCAGGGAGCACCTGCGAATGCTCCCGCTCTCCCAGGGCCTTTTCGTCGTGGCTAACCCCATTCCCGTGAAGTACTGCGTCAACCGGGCCGGCTTCAACGTCGGCAAGCCCCGCCTGCCCCTGGTGGAGCCGGATGAGAAAACCGCAAAATTCCTGGACGACCTGATGTCTCACTATACCGTAGACCTGCCAGTGGAGATGTCCAACAGCGGTGGGACTAAGACCGCTCCAAAGCGAGCCGCTGGTTCTCGGGCAGGGGCCAAGCGTTAGTTTCAAAGAGAGGGCGTGAATGCTGTAGAGGCAGGTGTTCTCTACCCCCTGCCATCCGCCCCTTCCCCAACCCCCGTCCTCTCTGCTACTCTGGCCCTGCAACTCCCAGTGCAGCCCTCTCCTCATACAGGACCCACGGGAGGTTGTTTCCACAAAAAATAAAACAACTCCCGGAGGCAGCAGCGGCGGTACAGGATCTCCCATTTGTTTTCACTAAAAAGAACAACTTGCTTGCTCATGCAAGGGTATGCAGGATCAAGGGCTGGTAAACAGAAAGGCCCATCGGCTGATGGGCCTTTCTGTTTACAATCGGGATGGCCTAGAACACAAAGACCTCCAACTGCTCCTGAACGCTCCGGACCTTAACCCGGCCCCGGAGGTCCTCCAGGCGCTGGTCAAGCGTGGGGCGTCCCTGTGCCTGGTAAATCACGCCAATAGGGATCTTGGCAGCATTAACAAGCTTATGTGCAGCCTCACGGTCGTGGATATCGTGTTCCTTGGGCACATCAAAGATGATGGGCTCAATACCCTTCTTGGCGTTTCCCTTCAACTGTTCATAGTTATCGTTATAGGTGGTGCAAGGCGACAGCACGTGCACAATGGAGAAGCCTTTGTGCTCCATGCCGGCCTGGATCAGCTTGCCCAGGTCCTTTGGCTTGCTGGAATAGCCGGAGGCAATGAAGCTTACTCCAATGGACAGGTAGTAGTCCAGCGGGTTCAAGTCGCTCTCAAGCTTGCCATAGGGGGTGGAACTGGTGATGACACCCAGGTCCGTGGTGGGAGAGCTCTGGCCCTTGGTCAGGCCATACACGCCGTTGTCCATGATGACGCAGCAGACATCCAGATTGCGGGCGGCCTGAGGGGCTACATGCTCAAGGCCGATGCTTAAGAAATCACCGTCCCCAGCCACTACTACGACGTTGAGGTCCGGACGGCCCATCTTCGCGCCGAAGGCAATGGGCAGGGTACGCCCGTGGATGCCGTGGAAGCCGTAGGGTTGTTCCCCCTCCACAAGATGTACCAGGTTGCCGGAGCAGCCAATACCAGCTACTATCACGTTGCTGTTCATTGGTCGCTCATGGTAGGAGCAGAAGTCCTGCAAAGCGAACTCCAAGGCGCGGCGGACCCCAAAGTCACCGCAACCTGGGCACCACTTGAAATCGTATTCCGGGTTCTTTGAGGTCATACTGAAACCGCCTTTCTGCTGGCTGCGCTCGCCGCATCTTTGATCCGGTTGACCAGGTCCTTGGGCCTGAAGGGCAAGCCTGTGTACTGGGTAATCGCCTGGGCGTTCACCCCATGGGAGCGGAGGAAGCTGGCAAACTGGCCCAGGTAGTTCAACTCAGGCACCAGCACCAGCTCTTTCTTCCGCAGCTCCTCCAAGAGCTTAGGAGGGAGAGGGTTAATACGCATAGAATAGTACCAGGCCAGGTTTGTCCCCTGGGCCTTTAGCCGCTCATAGGCCTCCATAGCCGGCCCTTTGGAGCCGCCCCAGGGCATGACGGCAATGGGAGCGTCTGTGTTCTCCCGTTCGTAGACATTCTCTTCCAGCAGCTTGAGCTTGCTGAAGCGGCGTGTGGTCATCTGGATATGGCGGCTGGGTAGATGAGTGGTATCACCCATAGCGTCGTGCTCGCTGCCGTTGGCCACATAGGCGCCGGGCTTGCCGGGGACAGGCATGGGGGAAAGTTCATAGCCATCGTACCGCTGGTACCCGTTGGTACCCTGGTAGGTCGCACGTACCTCTGGGACAATCTGAGAGAGGTCCGGCTTCGGGATATTCTGTACGCGCTCTGCCAGGGAGTGCTCGCTCAGCAGCACTACGGGCCCCTGGTAGCGTTCGGCCCAGTTGATGGCCAGGGCGCCACCGTAGTAGCATTCCTCCACAGTACCCGGCGCAATGATGGGGATAAGCTGGTCGCCGTGGGCAGGGGTCAGGGCGGTCATCAGGTCCGACTGCTCCGTCTTGGTAGGGAGGCCGGTAGCCGGTCCGCCGCGCTGGACATTGACTATCACGCAGGGGATTTCCGCCATCCAGGCCAGGCCAATGCCCTCACCCATAAGGGTGAAGCCGGGGCCGGCAGTGGCCGTCATGGCCTTCTTACCGGCATACCCAGCGCCTACAATAGCGGCTATGGACTCTATTTCAGAGCTGGACTGGTAAGCAAACTTGCCCGAACCTATCAGGTTGCGTTCCATATAGATAAGGATGGGCGTAGCAGGTGAGATAGGGTAGCCCACGTACACATCCAGCCCGGCGGCAAGGGCCCCGATAGATATTGCGTCGTTGCCTCTGATCATCGCCTGCTTATAATTGGGCTTGATAGGAGGCTCCAGTTCGCCAATTTGGAAGGTGGTGCTGGCTGCCCGCTCAACGCCAAAGGCAATGGCTTTCATATTGGCGTCAACGATGGCCTGGCCACGGGAGAGGTAGCGGTTGACAATGAAGTCTTGAAGGAACTTCACAGGCATACCAACCAGGTTTGCCAGGGCGCCCATCATGACCATGTTGGCGGTACGGATATCGCCCGCCTGCTTTGCCAGATCGTCAAAGGGCATGCCAAACATCCGTCCAGAGCTATTGGGGGTGAACGATGAGTCGTAGATAACGACCCCATCCTCGCTCAAGTCCTCCTTGTGGGTCTCGTAGGCCTCCTCATTCAACGCCACCAGCACGTCCACAGAGTCGCCTGGCGACAGCACTGGAGTCGTTGAAATGCGCGCCTGGGTCCAGGTGGGACCGCCTAGAATCTGTGAAGGGAAGGTAGAGAAGGTGAGCGCATGATACCCAACGTCGGCAGCAATACGCGCCAACGCCTCTGAGGCGGTGACCACACCTTGGCCGCCTTCACCGGCAAACCTCACTACAAAGTCTTGCCTTTTTGCCATGATTCCTCCGTCTTGACGCCCTTTTGGGCACACAAGTCTCCTGCACGGTCTATTAAACAATTCCTGAAAAATAATAAGAGGGAGGGTTTACCCGAAGGCGACTGTCTTGATAAAGCGGTGCAAACTGTAGTGTAGCCATGATACCACTATACCGGCGTGGGAAGTGAACCTGCTCTCCTTTGACACAGAGCAAGACCCACAGCGCACTTCATCCCTCACTGAACAGGAAGGGAGCCTGTCCTTGATAGTAGCATTCCGCTAAGATAGGTGTCAATACGAAGCGAGGTATCGCAGATTAGCGTCGGAAGGGAACGCTGTATGTGTGAAAAATGTCACAATGTGGTCAGGACCCTGCGATGAATCTCGCACCCCTCCAGCTTGATCTCGCCCGTCGCATTAGACAACAGGGCCCCATCTCCTTCGCCCTGTTCATGGAGCTTGCCCTGTACTGGCCCCACGGCGGCTACTATGCCCAGCCCAGGTCTCCAGGGCAAGACTTTTTCACTGCCCCCGCAGCTCACCCCGCTTTCGGCGCCCTCATCACTTTGCAGATTGAAGAGATGTGGCTCGCGATGGGTAGCCCACCCATCTTCGTCGTTGCAGAGCCCGGCGCAGGTTGGGGCCACCTGGCCCACGACATCCCTGCCTACGCCAAGGCGCTGGCCCCGGCCTTCGCTGCCGCCTTACGCTACATCGCCCTGGACCGTGCACCCCAGCCATCGGGCCGCATCAGCCCTCTGGCCGCCTGGGTCAAAGCCAGCGGCTTGCCCTTGCGTGGCCTCACCGGCTGTATCCTCTCCAACGAGCTTTTTGATGCATTACCTGTGCACAGGGTTGTCCAGCGCGACGGGAAGTTGCAGGAGATCTTTGTCACGCTAGACCATGGACAGTTCACCGGGGAAGAAGGGGACCCTTCTACCCCGGCCCTGGCCCAGCGCCTGGCTGCAGAAGGCATTGCCCTGGTTGAGGGCCAGCGAGCCGAGGTCTGCCTGGCCCTGGAAATGTGGCTGGCGGATGCTGCCCAGGCGCTGGAACACGGCTTCATCCTGACCTTTGACTACGGCTATCCCGCCCAGCAGCTCTACGCCCCAGCCCGTATGGGAGGCGCCCTGCGGTGTTACTATCAGCACACCGTGTCCGCCAGCCCATACGACTACCCAGGCGGCCAGGACATCACCGCCCATGTGGACTTCACGGCCTTGCAGGCCATAGGGCAGCGGCACGGCCTTGTCAGCTATCCTCTCACCTCACAGGGCCGGTTCCTACGCAACCTGGGCCTGGGAGAATTTCACCGGCGTCTGGTCGGCGCAGGCCTCCCCCAGTCCCAGCGCGACGCCAACCGGATGGCTATGCTGGAGGTGGTTCGGCCCGGCGGTATGGGCGACTTCAAGGTGCTGGTGCAGCGAAAAGGTATTCCAGAAGTCTCGCTGACCGGGCTGGCAGGGCTGTCGCTTGCTTGGAAGGAACGTCTTGCTGCTCTGCCCCTACCCCTTCTGGGGGACCACCACCTGGCTATCCTGGCAGCGCGCTATCCACATGCTGCCCAGTCCTACGATTCGCTGTGGAGCTAAACGCTCTCCGAGAGACTCTGCTATACTCCATTCACTTCATCCGTCATGAGGTGCAGGCATGTTTAAGAACCGCACCAAAGCAAAGCTGGCCGCCGGTGGTGTGGCCTGGGGTGTCATGTCGTCGGATCCCTCCCCCTATGCCCTGGAGGCGCTGGGCTACGCTGGGTTTGACTGGGTACTCCTAGACAATGAGCACGGTTTCGTGACCGTTGCCGACATAGAAAGCTGCGTCCGCGCCTGTGAAATCACTGGCATGACGCCCATGGTGCGCCCCATCATGACCAGACCCGAGTTCATCCGTCCTTTCATGGACCTGGGCGCACATGGTGTTCAAGTGCCCCAGGTGGATACAGCGGAGGAGGCGAGGGTTGCGGTGGATGCCGTCAAGTATGCGCCCCTGGGCAAACGCGGCTATGGGCCAAGCCGCTACAACAGGGGGTACTCCGGCGCTGAGTGGGTCCAGGTTTCCAACCAGGAGACACTGGTGTGCATCATGATTGAAAGCCCCAGGGGCGTCCAGAACGCGGAGGCCATTGCCAGGGTGCCTGGCGTGGATGTGGTCTTTGTGGGGCAGGGCGATCTCTCCCTGGCCATGGGCTACCCTGGCCAGATGGCGCATCCGGAAGTGACGAAGGCCGCCGAAGGCGCGGTCAAGGCTATCCTGAAAGCGGGCAAGGTGCCGGGCTGTAGCTGTCCTCCCGATGCCATCGCCTTCTGGCTGGAACGTAGCGTGCGCTACTTCCACTCCAGTTTCGGGCAAGTGGTGGCTCAGGGCAGCCAACTGTGGCTTAAGAACGCGCGGAATGCGGCGACGAAGCTGGGCGTGTCCTCGTAAGCCATGCGTTACGCCTTTGTCTTCCCAGGGGGCGACCCACACACCTGCGCCCAGCTTGCGACGGAGGCCGAGGCAGCCGGCTGGGACGGGGTATTTGTCCCCGACTCCATTTCTATTGACACGCCTGGCTACCCGCCGGCGCCCGCCTATGACCCGTGGATAACCCTGGCAGCCATGGCCGTGGCGACCCGGCGAGTGCGCTTGGGTACCATGATCACCCCTCTGCCCCGCCGCCGTGCCTGGAAGCTTGCCCAGGAGGCTGTTACCCTGGACCACCTTGCAAGCGGTAGGGTTATCCTGGCTGCAGGCCTGGGGGCCGCCAACGACGATGCTGGCTTCTACAAGGTGGGAGAGGCCATGCACCTACGGCTGCGCGCCGAACTGCTTGATGAAGGCCTAGACATCCTGGCGGGCCTCTGGAAGGGCAGACCCTTTACCTTTGAGGGTAAGCACTACCGCATCCAGGGCATGACACTCCTCCCCACGCCGGTGCAGTCGCCTCGCATCCCTGTCTGGGTCGTTGGCGTGTGGCCCAGGCCTCTTTCCATGGCCCGGGCGAGCAAGTGGGATGGTATCGTTGTGCAGAAAAGCGGCGGGCCAGGGGAGAGCCTGACACCTGCTGATATAGTAGCGCTGAAGGCATACTGCAACGCCCGGCGCTCCGGAGACTCCTCCTACGACGTAGTGGTGGAGGGCCAGACGCCTGGCAGCGATCTGAGAGCGGCGGCAGCCGCTACAACACCCTTTGCCGAGGCGGGGGCCACCTGGTGGATAGAGAGCATGTGGACACCGCCTAACGGTCCCGATGAAGTGCTCGCCCGCCTTCGCAAGGGGCCGCCAGACGGAAGGGCGTAGCCAGGGCATAAGATAGACTAGACTATACCGCCGTCCAACATGAAAAGCTTCAGGAAAGCGTGCTCATTGTCATCACAAGGCTGGCTGCATAAGCTAGAATAGAAAAAGCAGTGCATAGTCCCTGTGCCCGGAGGTACACCACCCCTGAAAGGAGCGGCCGATGGCGGCGCGCTTGTCCCGCAGGGAGTTTGAACGGCAGGTGCTGAAGGCCCTGGAGGACCTTCCCAAGGCTATCCGGGAACGGATAGAGAACATGGACGTAGTGGTCCGCGACTGGCCCAATCCCGAAGACTTGGAGGAGCAAGGCATCCCTAACCGCTACGGACTCTTGGGCCTCTATCAGGGGATCCCTCTGACGGAGCGCAGCCACTATAATATGGCCCTGCCGGATAAGATCACCATTTACCGCCACCCCATTGAGGCCATCTGCAACACACGGGAAGAGGTGGTGCAACAGGTGCGCAAGACCGTCATCCACGAAGTAGCCCACCACTTTGGCATCTCCGATGAGCACCTGGATAGCACGGAATACGGGTAAGCCGACCCATGACAACCTTGCAATGGCTAGGATTCTGAGACTCTTTTTGGGACGCCCGTGCATCAAAGAGGCAACGCATGTTTACCGGTATCGTAGAAGAGGTTGGGACTGTCCTGGAAGTGTCCCCCACCCGCCTTACCATCCAGGCCAAGGTCACTCTGGGAGGCGCCACGCTGGGAGACAGCATCAACGTCAACGGGGCGTGCCTCACAGTGGTGGGCTTCCAGAGCGACAGCCTCGCCGTAGACGTGGTGCCGGAGACCCTGCGACGCACCAACCTGGGCGACCTGCACCCCGGCGACGGGGTGGACCTGGAGCGCTCCCTAGCCCTGGGGGACCGTCTTGGCGGCCACATGGTCCAGGGACACGTGGAGGCCACGGGGCGCGTTGCGTCCATCACCCAGGAACGGGAAGCCCTGATGATACGCATAGAAGCGCCCCCATCCATCATGCGCTACATTGTCATCAAGGGGTTCATTGCTGTGGACGGCGTCAGCCTTACGGTGGTAGATTGCAACGCTTCATCCTTTACCTTCACTGTGATACCATACACCCAGCAGCATACGGTGTTGGGCAGGCGCACGGTGGACGACCGCGTCAACCTGGAGACAGACATCGTCGCCCGCTACGTGGAACGGCTGCTTAAAGGCGAGAACCAGTGAATCTCCCACCCAAATAAGAGTAACCCCTTTCTCATCTTTTCCCTTGAGGGAAAAAGGGGACAGGGGCAGGGTGAAAGGGTAGGCGAACTATGCCGCTATGCACCGTAGAAGAGGCCGTTGAGGAGTTCCGCAGGGGGCGCTTCCTGATCATCGTGGACGACGAAGACCGGGAGAACGAAGGCGACCTGGCCATCGCCGCCGAATGGGTAACGCCTGAAGCCATCTCCTTCATGGCGACCTATGGCCGGGGCCTCGTCTGCATGCCCATCATCGGCCAGCGTCTGGATGAGCTGAAGATCCCCCTTATGGTGCCGGAGAATACCGCACGCCTGGGTACCGCCTTCACGGTATCTGTAGACGCCAACCTGGGCACCACTACCGGCATCTCTGCCGGCGACCGGGCCGCTACTGTGAAAGCCATGCTGAACCCTCACACTCGCCCTGAGGACATGGCCCGCCCAGGGCACCTCTTTCCCCTGCGTTATGCCGAGGGCGGCGTGCTGGTACGCGCCGGCCAGACCGAGGCCAGCGTTGACCTGTGCAAGCTGGGGGGTCTGTACCCCGCGGCCGTCATCTGTGAGGTCATGAAAGAGGATGGGACAATGGCCCGTATGCCGGACCTGGAAATCCTGGCCAGGCAACATGGCGTTAAGATCATCAGCGTAGCCCAGATCATGGCCTACCGCCGCCAGCACGAGAAACTGGTGACCAGGGTAACGGAGACTCGCCTGCCCACCAGGCACGGCATCTTCACTGCCATCGCCTACAAGAGCGACCTGGACGCCGATGAGCATGTGGCCCTCGTGAGAGGCAACGTAAACACCAGCGATCCCGTCCTGATACGGGTGCATAGCCAGTGTCTCACCGGCGATACCTTTGGCAGCCTCCGGTGCGACTGCGGCGAGCAGATGGAGAAGGCGCTGGAGCTCATTGCCAATTCAGAACGAGGTGTCTTCCTTTACATGCGCCAGGAAGGCCGGGGCATTGGCCTGCATAACAAGCTCCGTGCCTATGCCTTGCAGGACATTGGCCTGGACACCGTCCAAGCCAACGAGAGTCTTGGCTTCCTGCCGGACCTGCGGTGGTATGGAATTGGGGCACAGATCCTGGTGGACCTGGGCGTCAAGAATATCCGCCTGTTGACCAATAATCCCAAGAAGGTAGTGGGGCTGGAGAGCTACGGCCTCCATCTGGTGGAGCGGGTGCCCATTGTCATCCCCCCCAACCACGAGAACCAGCGATACCTGGAGACCAAGCGCACCAAGCTGGGCCATCTATTGTCTGAAGAGGACACCCAGGCGCCAATGAAGAGCAAGGCCTAGTATGGCCCAGGTCTTGAAAGGCCACCTCCACGGCGAGGACATGCGCATCGGCATCGTCGTTGCCCGCTTCAATGAACACATTACCTCCAAACTCCTGGAAGGCGCCCTGGAAGGCCTGAAGTCTCACGGCGTCGCCAGCAGTGACATCGTCGTGGTTTGGGTGCCCGGCTCCTTTGAACTGGCCTCCATTGCCGAACGCCTGGCACAACAAGGGGACTTTGACGCCGTCATCTGCCTGGGGGCTGTGGTCAAGCATGAGACGGACCACTACTACTACGTGGCCACCGAAGCGGCGCGCGGCATTGCCAGCGTGGCCCGGGAGTCCGAAGTGCCGGTCATTTTCGGCGTCTTGACCTGCGAGAATGACCAGCAGGCCCTGGAGCGCGCCGGCGGCAAGGAGGGCAACAAAGGGACCGATGCCGCCCTGGCAGCTATTGAAATGGCTAACCTGCTGAAGCTGGTGGACGAGCTGCGGTGACCACTCCTACTTTCCCCCGCTGCGTCTGGGACCCCCTGGACCCCCTCATGCTGCGCTACCACGACGAGGAGTGGGGCATACCCCTCCACGACGACAACCGGCTCTTTGAGGCCATCGTCCTGGACGGTGCCCAGGCAGGCCTGAGCTGGCGCACCATCCTCCACAAGCGAGAAGGCTACCGCCGCGCCTTCCAGGGCTTCAACCCTGCTATCGTTGCTGCCTACGGCGAGGCGGACCGCCAGCGACTCCTGGCCGATGCCTCCATTGTCCGCAACCGCCAGAAGATAGACGCCGCCATCAACAACGCCCAGCGCACCCTGGAAGTCCAGGCAGAGTTCGGAAGCCTGGACCGCTTCCTCTGGCAGTTCACCGGCTACAAAACAGTGCGCCGGGCCAATTACCGCACCTGGCAAGAAGTCCCGGCCACGTCGCCTGAGTCCGACGCCATGTCTGCGGAACTCCGCAAGCGCGGCTTCAAGTTCGTTGGTTCCACCATCTGCTACGCCCTCATGCAGGCCACAGGCATGGTGAATGACCACTTGACCGGCTGCTTCAGGGCGCCGCAACAAACCGCTCCCTGACCTTTCCCTTCCCATTGCCACCCCACTCACCCCCCTGTATACTGCCGCAAAATGCCCCGCAGAAGTCCCTGGCCAGCAGCTCACGGAGCCATCCAGCACCGCCACGGCTAGATATGGATTGCCGTTGGATGCATGGCTCCGGGAACCGTGAAACACATCCCTGGTCGTCCTGGAATCACTCGTGTGCGGAGGTACACTCGTGGCTGCTGTTTTACGGCGCGGCCGGCTAGGGCGGGTCTACTACGGTTGGTATATCGTCGCCGTTTTCTTCCTGGCCGAGTGCATCACTGCCGGAGCTGGTACCTTCACCTTCAGCCTGTATCTGAAGCCCATGAGCCAGGACCTGGGCTGGAGTCTTTCCGCCCTCGTGGCAGGCGTGAGCATCCGCGGCGTCCTGGGCGCCCTGGTGGTGCAACCCATTGTGGGGCGACTGATGGACCGCTTCGGGCCCCGTTGGATTGTGGCCACCGGCGCGCTGGTGGCCGGGGCTGCTCTCATCTCCCTGGCCTGGCTGGAACACCTCTGGCACTGGTACCTGGCCTACGGCGCGGCGGGCCCCCTGGGATTCGGGTTGCTGGGCGCCCTCATCAGCCATGCCACCGTGGCCAAGTGGTTCATAGAGAAGCGGGGAAGAGCAACTGCAATCGTCTCTTTCGGTATCGGCTTTGGGGGCTTTACCATGACCCCGGTGACCGGCCTGATCATCCACACTTTGGGCTGGCGGGCCGCCTGGGTCATCTTCGGGAGCCTGATGTGGCTTTTGCTCCTTCCCACGGCCCTCCTTATCCTCCGACGGTCTCCGGAAGACCTGGGCCTGCTGCCCGATGGCAAGGCGTCTATGGACGAAAGGACAACCAGAGGGCCGGCAGTTGCTCATGAAGTCTCGTGGACGGCGGCGGAGGCGCTAAGGACCAAAACCCTCTGGTTCATGGTCATGGCATTCGCCGCCAACGGCATGGCCCTCAGCCCCATTCTCACCCACCAGGCGGTCTATCTCTCAGACCTCCAGTTCTCCGAGGGAGTGGTTACGAGCACTGTGACCCTCTTCGCTCTCATATCTGCCTCCGCCCAGCTCTTCTGGGGACGGCTGGCAGAGCGCTACCCTATCCAGCGACTTGTGGTGCTTTCCTTCCTCATTGCGGCTGTTGGAGTGCTCTTCCTCCTTGCCCTTTCGGTGCAGCCCACCCTGGTATTTGTGGCCCTGTACCTGGCAGTGTACGGCTCCACAAGAGCGGTGGCAGCCCTGACCGGCCTGGCCTATGCCAACTACTGGGGCAGGGGGTTTCTGGGTACCATCCGGGGGACTACTGCGCCCTTCAATATCGTCAACCAGATAGGTGGGCCGCTGCTGGCGGCCTTCATTTACGACGTGACGGGGGAGTACACCATCGCCTTCACGCTTTCCATCGTTCTCTTCCTGGCGGCGGCCCTTCTCATGGTTTTCGCCAGGCCCCCGCAGCGGTCACCTCAGCCTGCGACGGCATAGGGGAAGGTTAAGACATGGGCATCGCCTTCCTCAGGGCCTCCAGCACAAAGGCGGTCTTGCCCTGGGTGTACGCCTCCCGGTCATTCCCGTAGCGTTTGGCCAGATGGCGTTTGAGGGCGGCGTAGGCGCGGGCGGCGTCCGGGTTGGCCCGCAGGTAATTGCGGAAGGCCAGGTGGCGGGCAAGTTCTAGAGAGTCGTGGGCGCAGACGTACAGGTGATGCTCCGGCCAGGTGCGGCCTGACCCGTCCCAAGGGGTGCAATCGTCAGTGCGGCCAAAGGCTTCGCGCCCTGGTACGCCAAGGTCGCCCTGGTGGGCGTAGCCCAGGGTTGAGAGGCGCTCGCTAGCCTGGGGCAGCAGGTCCCGAGAAGCGATAACCACGTCCATGTCAATAATGGGCTTGGCCGGCAGGCGGGGGACGGCAGTACTGCCCACGTGTTCAATAGCCAGGGCCTGGGGGCCGAGGGGAACGCTAATGGCTTTTTGCAGGCTGTCAAACTGCTGGGGCCATGCAGGATCGTAGCTAACGATGATGACAGGACGGGGGATAGCCATCAGGCGCTACCGCGCCGCCAGGCGGGCGTCCTTCCATTCCATCAGCTTTTCGGTGACTTCCCGGGCCTCGGGCCAGTGGTGCGGGTTATGGAGGTGCTCCAGCACCACCTCGTCATTGAAGGATATGCTGAACTTCCCGTGGCCCGAAGGCAGGAGCTTCACGGTGTTGATGTAGTCACCGTGGCGGAAGAGCATCTCGCCTGCAATCCAGGCGGCCCGCAGGTCGTCGCCGCAGTTGTGACAGTACTCAATGGTCACGTCCAGCTTGCCACGTTCGGTCATCGGACACCTCCTTCCCCATTTGTCTTAGTCTACTGCAATGAGGGTGCGCCTGCCAGTGTAGAGAGCGCCATTACACATCTTGCGTCCACTGGGCCCACTTTTCATCTAGCAACGCCTGCATGTGGCTATGCTCTTGGCCCAGGCGCGTAACAGCGGCGATGTCCTGGCGCTCCGATGCAAGCTGCAACTGGCGTTCCACTTCTTGCAGCCGTTCTTCCAGTTCAGCGATGACCTGCTCCGGGTTATCCTTGGCTGGCGCAGGTGTGGAAGGCTTCCTGGCAGAGGGCGGACGAGGAGGCCGCGTAGAGGCCTTGGGCGGGGGTGGAGGGGCCGTATCCTTTTCTCGTTCTTGGTCTCGTATCCACTCCTCATAACTGCCTGGAAAGATGGTGAGCGTCCCGCCGGCTACGAGCCACAGTTCCTGGGCCAGCAGGGAGATGAGCTGGCGGTCGTGGGAAACGAAGAGCAATGTGCCGTCATACTCCAGCAACACCTGCTCCAGCGCCTCACGGCTAGGGATATCCAGGTGGTTGGTGGGCTCGTCCAGCACCAGGACATTGGGCTGGGTCACTAGGAGGCGGGCCAGGGCCAGACGGCTGCGCTGTCCCCCGCTGAGGGTGCTCACGGGTTGGAAGGCGTCCTCGCCCCGGAACAGGAAGCGCGCCAGGTACGACCGGCCCTCCCCTGGGGATAGCTCCTTGATAGCCAGGAGGGCCTCCAGGACCGAAGCCTCCTCCGGGAGGTCATCCAGCCCCTGGCGGTAGTAGCCTACCTTTACATTGCCGCCCAGGACAGCCGAGCCTTCAACGGGCGGGGCCAGGCCAAGGAGGGTCTCAAGGAGGGTGGTCTTTCCTGAACCGTTGCTGCCCATGATGGCAATCCGAGCGCCGCGCTGGATGTTGAGGTCGGGGACCCTTAGCAACGTGACAGGCTCGTCACCATCCCCAAAGCCCACCGTGAGGCCCCTGGTGCGGGCTACCACCTGGGCTGTCCTGGTAGCAGACACCGTAGCAAGGGCTGGTCCTGCCGTCTTTATAGGGGCCTCCAGCCGCTCCAACCGGGCAAGTCGTTTCGCACGGCCCTGGGCCTCCTGGGCCCGCTGCCCGGCGCCGTAGCGGCGGATAAACTCCTCCTCTTTGGCGATGTACTCCTGCTGCCGCTCAAACTCCCGCTGCTGCTGGAGCTCCTGTTCGGTCTTCAGCAGGCGGTACTTGGAGTAGTTGCCAGGAAAGGTATTGAGCCTCTCGTGGTCAAGCTCCCATATCTGGTCCACCACCCGGTCAAGGAAGTAACGGTCGTGGGACACCACAATGAAGGTGTGGTTGAACCGGGCCAGGAAGCGCTCCAACCAGGCAAGGCCTGCAAGGTCCAGATGGTTGGTCGGCTCGTCCAGCACCAGCAGGTCGGGGTCGGCAAGGAGGGCCTTGGCCAGGGCCGCACGGGTGCGTTCGCCCCCGCTTGCCGATTCAGCCGGCGTGCGGAGGGCCTCCTGGGACAGGCCAAGGCCTGTGACGACCCGTTCCATCGCATTCTGGAAGGTGTAACCGCCCTGGGCCTCAAACTGGTGGGCCAGAGTTGCGTACCGCGCCTCCGCCCGGCGGCGTGAGGATTCATCCTCCGACTGCATGGCAGAGGCGGCCTGGGCCATCTCCCCCTCCACTTGGCGGAGGCCGGCAAAAGCCGTCATCACCTCATCGTAAAGGGCGCCGCCGGTAGTCAGGACGGGCGTCTGGGGGACATAGCCGGTGCGCAGGCCACGGGCGCGGTGAATCACCCCGGCATTTGGCTCTAGCTCGCCCACAATGAGGCGCAGCAGGGAGGTCTTGCCCGTGCCGTTGGGGCCGACGACGCCGATGCGCGCCCGCTCCACGACCTCAACATCCAGGCCGGAGAAGACCTCCATCTGGCCGAAGAACAGGGTTAAGCTGGAGCCGGTAAGGAGGGGCATGGGAAATCAGCGCCTCCCCCGGACGGGAAATGCCCAGCAGGAAAGCGGGTGTGCGGTATGGAGGAGAGATGGATGAGAGAATGACTGGCTATGCACATTGGTAGTATAGCTAATTTCGGCGAGACAGGGGACGGGTAGGAAGAAAGGCATGGAGCAAAAGGAACTCTGCCCCCTTCTCCAAAGGGACCACAGCACTGCTAAACGTTGCAGGCGCAGGGAGAACCTGCTCCTTGTATCGTATGAGGGATTGGTGGGAGGACTGGGGGGGCATGGGAAGAGGGTAGTCCACATAGGCAGGTGGGGGAATTGTTTTATTTTTCTGTGGAAACAAATCCCGGCCACTGTATGAGGAGAGGAATGGGCTGTACTGGGGTGCAGGGACAGGATAGCAAGATGGGGAAGGGATGGGGAAGAGGCGGATGGCAGAGGCTCTCCCTTCCCTTTGTCCCTTCTTTACCCTAGACTGGCTGACAATGTGGCCTTACACACTGGTGTTTCAGAAAGGGATTGACATGCAGCCGCCTCCGCCGCAGGCGCCGTTGGAGCCTCATCTCAGTTTTCCCCGCATTCGCCCCCTGGACATCAAATGGGTGGAGCAGGGGAATGAACGCTACCTCTACCTCCACGATCCCCTGGGTCTGACCCCAGGGGAGGTCTTTCTCCCTGAGTTCCTGGCCCCCTTGGTGTCTATGTTTGACGGAGAGCACAACCTTCCAACCATTCGGGCTGCCTTGGCCCTGTGGCGGGGGTTGAGCCTCACTACCGAAGAACTGGAGCGCATCGTCAAGGAACTGGACGAGTCCCTGGTGCTGGAAGGCCCACGTGTAGACGATGCCAAGCGAGAGGCCCTGGAGGAGTACCGTATGTCGCCCTTCCGCCAGCCGGCTCTGGCGGGGATGGCCTATCCCGGCGACATTGTGATATTAGAAAAGGCCCTGGATGAATACTGCACCCGGTTCCCCGTGGCAGAAGACCTGTCGGCAAACCCGGATGCGCCGGTGTTGGGCATCCTCAGCCCCCACATTGACTACACCCGGGGCCACAAGGTGTACGCAGAGAGCTGGCAGGCCATTGCCGCTGCTGTGGCCCAGTGCGAGCAGGTCATCATCTTCGGCACGGACCATTCCGGAGGGCCTGGCAAGGTGACCCTGACCCGCCAGAAGTATGCGACTCCCTGGGGGGCCTTCCCGTCGGACTCCCAGCTTGTTGGAAACCTTCTCCGGGAGCTGGGTATAGACGCCCTGGAAGAGGAACTTCACCACATGACGGAACACTCCATTGAGCTGGCAGCGGTATGGCTGCACTACATCTTGTGCAAAGTGAAAGGAAAGGGTTCTTTCCGAAACCTGCCCACAGTGCTCCCCGTCCTGTGCGGCACTATGTTCCCCTACCTGCAGGGCGAGCAGGACCCCGACACGGACCCTGCCTTTGAGCGGCTGCTCCAGGGGTTGCGTCCATCCCTGGAACAGAGGCGTACCCTCGTAGTGGCAGCCGGTGATATGGCCCATGTGGGCCCCGCCTTTGGCGATGGCCAGGGATGGGACATGGCCGCTAAGGCGCGGCTCCGCAACGCCGATGAGGCCTCTTTGGAAGCTATCTGCAAGGGGGATGCACGGGGCTTTTTCCAGGGGTTGAAGGCGGAGGGGGACAGCCGCCGGGTTTGCGGCCTGACTCCTATCTACCTGGCCCTGCGGCTGCTGGAGGGAGAGGTGGATGGAGTGCCTACGGGCTACCAGCAATGCCCCGCCGACCCAGCAGGGATGTCCTTCGTCTCCATTGCTGGAGTTGTGTGGCGCAAGAAACGATGATACAGGTCTCTCAGGAATGACTGGCATAGATTGAGCCGCATGTATACAATGGGATAAATGTGTTTAGGTGCTGACTATGAAGAAAGTCCTCTTGGCCGACGACGAAGATGGCGTGCTGGCGCTGGTGGCTGCCACCCTGGCGAATGATGAACGCTATATACTGCTCACGGCAAGAGATGGGGAGGAGGCGCTAGCTATTGCACGGCGCGAGATTCCCGACCTCGTCTTCCTGGATATCATAATGCCCAAGCTTGACGGCTACCAGGTGTGCCGGGCGCTGAAACTGTCGCCGACGACCGGGCACATCAGGGTGGTCATGCTGACCGCCATGGCCCAGGACGTTAACCGGGAGCGGGCTCAATCGGCAGGAGCTGATGACTACTTCACCAAACCCTTCAGTCCTACTGCCCTATTGGAAAAGGTCAACGACATGCTGGAACTGGGGTAAGGGTGCTTTGTGCGGATAGCTCTTGACTGCTACTGTAGGGGCGAGTCATTGACTCGCCCCAGTGATTTTCTGCTCATGGCTGCATGGTGCTGCCGTAGTCATGTCAAAGATACACGAGATTCCAGCGAAGGCCATAAGCCATGAGTGATGACACCCCTCATCAGCTCTTCGCCTCCCTGGATGCTTTGCGCCCCCCGGTCCAGGCTGCCCTTGAGCGCACCAAGCAGCAGGCAGTGCTCCAGCGCCTCTGGGCCGGTGACTATACCTTGTGGCAGCCTGGCCCTACGGAGATCGCCGACCGCCTGGGCTGGTTGGACCTGCCCCAAGCTATGGGTAAGGAGCTGAGGGCGATGCAGGCCTTTGCAGAGGGTGTGCGCCAGCAGGGCTTCCGGTATGTGGTGCTGCTGGGCATGGGGGGCAGCAGCTTGGGGCCGGAGGTGCTGCGCCAGACCTTTGGGAGCATGTCAGGCTATCCCCGGCTTATTGTCCTGGATTCCACAGTGCCAGCCTGGGTACAAGCAGTGACTCAGGCAATTGAACCCTCCCGTACACTGTTTCTGGTCTCCTCCAAGTCCGGCACGACAATAGAACCGCTCTCCTTCTACACATACTTTCGCCGTTTGCTGGAGGGTGTAGTAGGCCAAGAGAAGGCAGGGGAAAGCTTCGTTGCTATTACCGACCCTGGCACTCCCCTGCAACGCATGGCGCAGGAACAGGGCTTTCGCCATGCCTTCCTCAATCCTCAGGATATCGGCGGGCGGTATTCCGTCCTTTCCCTGTTCGGCCTCGTACCTGCCGCCCTCCAGGGTATAGACCTGGAAAAGCTCCTGGCGAGAGCAGAAACAATGCGCCAGGCGTGTGCAGTTGGTCCTGTAGAGCACGAAAACCCCGGCGCGTGGCTGGGTGCAGCCATGGCCGCCCTGGCTCTCCGCGGACGGGACAAGCTGACCCTTGTTTTGTCCCCTGCTATTGCCAGCTTTGGACTATGGGTGGAGCAGCTTATTGCCGAGAGCACCGGGAAGGAAGGCAAGGGCATTGTCCCTATTGCAGGGGAGCCTCTGGCAGAGCCAGGCGCCTATGGGAATGACCGCTTCTTCGTTTACGTGCGCCTGGAGGGTGATGGTAACGCCCCACTGGACGAGGCCACAGGAGCTTTCCAAAGAGCAGGCCATCCCGTGGTGACCATCCACCTGCGGGACCGGTACGACCTGGGTGCTGAGTTCTACCGCTGGGAATTTGCCACAGCTATCGCGGGGCACTTGCTCGGTATTCACCCTTTTGACCAGCCGGACGTGCAGGGAGCAAAGGATGCCACCAACCGGCTGCTGGAGCGGTACCGCCGGATTGGACATCTGCCGGAGGTGAAAACACCTGGCAAGCTGCACTTTCTCCTGGAGCAGGCACGCCCTGGTGACTATCTGGCGGTCCTGGCCTATCTGCCTCAATCCCCAGACCTGGAGAGGGCCGTGCGGGAGGTGCGCCTGCGCGTGATGCGCCGGCATCGCATTGCGACCACCTTTGGGTATGGCCCGCGCTTCCTGCATTCCACCGGCCAGCTCCATAAGGGCGGCCCCAATACCGGGCTCTTCCTGCAGCTTACCCAGGCCCATACAATGGACATACCTATCCCGGGGGAAGACTACACCTTCGGCGTCCTTGCCGATGCCCAGGCCCTGGGAGACCTCCATTCCCTGGAGGCGGCAGGCCGCCGTCTGGCCCGGGTGAAGCTGGCTCCTGACTATCTGGCAAAGGCCCTTGAGCGTTTGGCAGAAGAAGTAGACGCCTAAAGGAGGCCCCTAGAGGAGGCCCAAGATGCAGCTTGGAATGATTGGCCTGGGGCGCATGGGGGGGAATATGGCCCAGCGGCTTTTGCAACGAGGCCACCAGGTGGTGGCGTACGACGCCAGCCCAGCGGCGGTGCAGGCATCGGCGCGGCAGGGGACCGCGGGCGCGTCCTCTATGGCTGATCTCGTAGGGCTTCTAGCCCCTCCTCGCGCTGTGTGGGTCATGGTCCCCGCCGGAGAGCCAACGGAGGACACGGTGCAGGCCCTGGGCGGGCTTCTTGCCCCAGATGACGTGGTGATTGAAGGCGGCAACTCCTTTTACAAGGATAGCCTTCGCCGGGCCAAGGCCCTGGCTGACAAAGGCATCCACTTTCTGGACTGCGGCACCAGCGGGGGTATATGGGGCTTGCAGGAAGGGTACAGCCTGATGATTGGCGGCGACCGTGGGGCCTTCCAGCGGCTAGAGCCGGTGTTCCAGGCCCTGGCCCCTGGCCCGGACCGGGGCTACGGCTATGTTGGCCCGGCAGGGGCGGGGCACTTCGTAAAAATGGTGCACAATGCGGTGGAGTACGGCATGATGCAGGCCTATGCCGAGGGGTTTGAGCTGCTGGCGGCCAAGGAGGAATTCCAGGTGGACTTGCAGCAGGTGGCGGAGCTATGGCGGCACGGCAGCGTGGTGCGGTCATGGCTGCTGGACCTGGCGGCGGAGGTGCTGAAACAGGACCCCGGTCTGGAGAGCCTGGAGGCGTTTGTGGAGGACTCGGGCGAAGGCCGCTGGGCGGTGCAAGAGTCGGTGGACCTGGCGGTGCCGGCCCCGGTGATGGCGGCCTCTCTGCAGGCGCGCTTCCGTTCCCGGCAGGAGCGGCCCTTTGGGGCGCGCCTGCTCTCAGCCCTGCGCCAGCAGTTTGGTGGACACGAGGTCAGGCGGCGGAGCGGGTAAGGCGGAACTCCAGCTCCAGACGTATGTTGTCCTCCACACTCAGCACCACGACTACTCGTGGCACTGCCATGTTGAAATAGCCGAACTGGAAGCTGGTTGTTGCCAGCCCAGCGGTTTCTTCACCCCTGAAGGTCAGGGTCACGTCCCATGTGGCGGGTTTGGTCATGCCCCGTATCGTCATGTCCCCCACCAACTGGAAAGAGGCTTCCCCGCTGGCTGGGAGGGGCCACGACAGGCCCGTAATAGCCCTTGGCAGAAAGACCACCTCCGGATAGCGCGCCGACTGTAGAGAGCTGTTGCGGAGGTAGTTGTCCCGGCGGCCCTCGTCGCTGGTAAGGTCATAGACGTTTACCACAATGCGAGAGGCATCCGGGGAGATTACTCCGTCAGGCCCTAAGATGATAGCCCCGCTTACCTTCTGGGTCGCCCCTACCGCATCGTTGGGGAAGCTGCGCCCAACGAGCTGCTCCGTCACCCGGTATCGGGCCTCGGCGCCGGAAGCAATCGTTAGGACGGTGGAGCCGGCGGGGACATCAGGGAGTAGAGAGGCAACTGTTGGCGTGGACTGAACAGCCGGAGCGATAAGAGAGCCTGCACAGCCTGTGGCCAGGGCGGTGAGGTAACCCGAAAGGGCCAAAGAGCGCAGATGCTTTGGGAGCAAGGTAGCAAACATGAACAAAGTGATGGGGGATGACTGGCTGCGGCGTTGTGGGAATAGTAACGCAACCGGCGGAGGTATTGTAAGGGCAAGAAGGGAATTGGCTCCTGTGTGAGGGGGAATCCGAATCCCCCGGCCTGGTGTTCTGGCTCGCGTCCGATAGTACACGAAACGCGCTGCGGAGATAGGTTACGCAACCGCAAACGGTGGGCTACGGCTCCAGCGGAGGATTGCCGGCGCACATCACGCCTTCCCATACGTCAAAAAGCACTGCTACTTCCGGAATTGCCGCGAACTCTTCTGGGGTGATATCTAAGAATGCAGTCTGCCCCGCAAGGTTGAGGACCACCGACACCCTGACCTCATCCGTCCCCTTCCTGTGACGGATTTCGTGGTAATTGATCGGGTACCCGGATTGCCGGTTGTTCAGGAGCGTACTGCCGGATAGATTGCGCATCCTGCCAGCCTTTATGCTATTTGTATTCAGTTGCGCCAGCGTCTCAGAGTCCAGCATCTTCAACGGCATATACTTCATTTGTCACCTCGTCAACTCGGAAGGCTGTGCCTTCCCCAAGGCCGGTTACAGCGTCCCTGTGCGGTCTCCACTCCTCTGCGCGTTTACTAGGGCGCCGATGACCTGACATGCTTGTGTTATTTCTTCACAGTCGTTACCAATTCCCAGCGTCAAGCGCAAGCTCCCCCAGAGCAGGTCATCTCCCAGGCCCAGGGCCAGCAGGACGTGGGACGGTTCTGGGCTGTCTGCCGAACATGCACTGCCGGTGGATGCGGCGATGCCCTCCTTGGCCAGCGAATACACCAGCGCCTCTCCGTCCACTCCCGTAAAGCTCAGGTTGACATTGTTCGGCAATCGCTGGATAGGGTGTCCGTTGAGTTTTACCCCGCTAACGCCTGCCTGTATCGTATCTATCAACTGTTGTTGGAGAGTGCGGCAATGAGCGGCGGCCCTTTCTCTCTCGGCGGCTGCCAGGCGCAGGGCCAGCCCGGTCCCCACAATCCCCGGAACGTTCTCTGTCCCACTGCGTCTTCCATGTTGCTGCCCTCCCCCGTGGAAAAGCGGCTCAAGGGGAGTCCCTTCCCGGATGTACAGGACGCCACAACCCTTTGGCCCGTGGAATTTGTGAGCGGACAGCGACAGCAGGTCAACACCCAAAGACTGGACGTTGAGGTCAATGAACTCCGCCCCTTGCACAGCGTCGGTGTGCACAAACACCTTGCGGCCAATAGACTGGGCCCGCTCTGTGACCGCCTTTGCTATCTCTGCTATTGGCTCAACAGTGCCGACCTCATTGTTGGCAGTCATTATGCTGACAAGCACCGTTTTGTCAGTAATTGCCCGTGCAACTTCATCGGGATCTATAAGCCCATCCTGATCAACCGGCAGGTACGTGACCTGCACCCCCTGGCGTTCCAGAAAATGGCAGACATTGAGCACAGCGTGATGCTCTATGCGGGTTGTGATAACGTGGTTCCCATATTCGCCGAGTGCCCGCGCGACGCCTATCAAGGCAAGGTTGTTGGACTCCGTTCCGCCGCTCGTAAACACAACCTCTGAAACAGGACAGTCCAGGACCTCTGCCACTTGCTTGCGGGCAATCCGAATAGCCTCTTGGCTTTTTTCGCCCAGGGGATAAATCGCCGACGGGTTTCCATAATGCTCGCAATAGTATGGGAGCATCGCCTCCACAACCGCTTGGTGTGCCGGTGTGGTGGCAGCGTGGTCAAGATAGATGAATGATTTTGAGGGCATATATCTTGCCTGTGAAACGTGTTCCAGCACGGAAAGCTGGCTAGGAAACGGTAAAAATCAGGTTCTTGACTAGGGCGCCGTTCAGTAACACTCGGACCACATAGTCCCCCTGCTCCCCGAACGGCCCAAGGTTGATCTCATTGTCGCCTGCTGGCAAGGTCTGCGCCTGATCGTACATCACCTTGCTTGTCCGCCCGCGCTCCTGAACACAAAAGCGAGTGGTGGTCTCGCTCTTCGTCGCCGCCAGCACCACCACGTCTTCAGCGGGACCAAACACCTGCCCGCCCTCGCCAGTGGGAGGACCGCCGCTGCTGAACTCCATGCGGTCAAAGTGCTGTGCGAAGAGCCCTTCGTCTGCAGACCCCCCTGCGGCGCACTCCTGGGCCTGCTCTGTGGGGCCCCCACATGCCAGTGCCGCAGCCATGGAAAGGACCGCTGCCAAACCGATAGTGCCTAAGCCCCTTGTGTTCATAAGCTTTGCCTTTCCGAGGATTACTGTGAGGTTCCTAGACCCACCCCCAGGGAATGGGCCTTCTGTATACCCGCCAGGCAAAGAGGACTGCGAAGGCCATAAGGGGCAGCGCTAGCCACGGGCTGTAACGCATGGAAGCTTGCACGCCCATGATGAATGCAGTCACCACCAGGAACAAGCACAGGCTGGATATGCGCTTTCGGCGCAGCCGTAGCCGCACCAGCGCTGGCCGGCGTTCTTCTGGTACGAGGCTGTCCGGGGTGACGCCTGCCAGTAGCGCTTCAATACGAGGTTGTATCCCTAGGTGAACGTAGGAGAGGAGACCGGTAAGGAGGACCAGGCTGCCCAGCTTTGCCAGGATAGCCCAGTCAATGAGACGGTCGGCAAATCCTATTGCCCAGGGGTCCAGAAGGAGAAAGCCTGTTACAAGGATAGTGCCTAGATACATATAGCACCGCTGGGGCTGGTTTTTGATGATGTTTTCCATGAACCGGTCGGTGTTATATCCTGGGGACACTGGGAACCTGCCCCGTTCATTGGCTACCACCAGCATGTACAGGGGCGCCGCCATCAGCATCGCCGCCACTAGGTGGACTACCCTCATGACCGCCAGTGCATCTACGGACATGGCATACATCCTTACAGAGACTATTCTGGGAATCCCCGATTGCTCTCCTAGTGCTGGTTCACGCAGGTACGTTGCCCGTGCGAATCCTAGGGGCTGTCTTCAGTGGGTGTACGGCTTCTGATGGCGCCCGTACCACACGTTGTAGGGCGAAATCTCACGCTCTGTCCGCTGATACCCCGGCTGGTACTTCTCCGCCACCTGGCGCGCCGTCTCCACCTGCAGCTCCTCCGGGTAGGGAAGGAACTCCACCTCAGGTTCCTGGCGAGGCACAAAGAGCACCATGCCGATGGGCGTCTGGGGATCAACCTTGAAACGCTCGCCAATCCTGAGCTCGTAGAGCATTTCCGTGACTGCGGTCCCTGCGTACCAGTCGGTCTGGACGCGGACGGTATAGGCGTAGGGTGTGGGGGGTTCAAGGAGATTGGTGACCCCCGTCCAGACCGAGTCCCATCCTTCCGGGGTCTTGAACCAGCAGTTCGTCAGAAGGCGGACGGTACCGGCCGGGTTCTGCATACTATGGAATACCTTGTCCATGGCGGCCTTTATCCGTTCCTCGCACTTTGGGTCAGGGTTCACCCCCTCGGGAGGAAAGAGTTCCAGCATCCGGCTGCCATCCTCCCCCGCCATGAGCAGGAAATCAAACGCAAAGTCTGAGTGTTCCGAGGCCTGGTGCCGGACCCGGAGATAGCCGGGCACGCGCTCTATTTCCCATGAGGACCGGGTATTGGGATAGACCACCCAGCCCAGGCGGTTCCCTTCGCCCAGCACAGGACAATGCAAGCTTGCCTGGGGCAGGCGGGGTCTGGTAGCCACCCTTTGCGGTCTTCGTCCTTCGGTGTCGTGCATGTAGCACTTGACGGTATCCATATTCGCTTCCTCTGCTTATGCGTAGCGGAAGGCATAGCCTGGCGACTTACTAGAACGATGAGGGCCTGGCCTGCAACACTTCGCCATAGTTTGCCTGTACCACACCCGCTTCCGCCTGAATATTTCCTGAAAAATCCCGTGGTTCTGCAAACACAGGTGCTTAGAAAGAACCGAGAAAGTGGGTGTTCCCTGCGGGTTGTGGGCTGCCAACTCAAGGACGACCGAGGCAGTAGCCCGGCTGTTGGCGTTCTACCGCTCAGAATGCACTAACGGAGACGCCTCTCTCAGTTCGTGGACCAGTCAGAAGGAGGTGTGCGATCAGGCGGCTCTGAGACCCGCATCCTGTTACCCTTCTCCATCCCAGGGCGTTGAGAATTTTGTGGAATGGGACTCCACCAGGATGTATATCTTTGGGGGTAGAGCAGGTGAGTACGTCCCTTGGACACTCTGGCGCGGCTACTTCCAGGGCGGACCTGGCTCGCCAGCTTGGGGTTCCCAGGGCCCACGTGACTCAGGTGCTCCGGCTGCTGGACCTTGCTCCGGAGGTTACACGAGAGATCAACACGTTGGGCGATCCATTACCCAGGAAGATTGTCAGCGAACGGATGCTCAGACCACTCGTCCATCTGCCACCGAGGGTACAGGTGCTTCAGGTGATCAAACTGATAAGCCGCGCTTGAGTGCGTTATTAGACGCCTTAGGAACTGGGGGATGACGCTGAACAAAACGGATCGTCCCTACACCTCAGGATGCAGACCGTGTGATTCGTGCTCGCCGGAAGAGGATGGCTGGTCTCCCTCGCCTGCCACGTATCCGCGCAACTCATCGTACCGGGCCACTTGCTCCTGAGTAAGGACTTCAACCGTCTGCAAATGTGCCCGAAGGTGAACGTTCCGGAGCCTTCCCTCTACGTCGGCAAGATTGTTGGTGAGCGAGGTGAGTTTCTCAGGCGTGATCGCACCCGAGCGGAAGGCCTGATCCAGCTCCTCCTCCAGGTCGACCAGCTGCGTACCGAACTGAACTGCCTCCTGCTGCATTGCCGTCTTGATAGAGGAGACCGCGTCCTGCTGCTCCGGGGATAGATCAAGCTGAACCCCGAGCTCTAGCACATGGGTTGGTCCAGGGTAGTGGTTCAACTCGGCCGCCAGGGCGTATCCGGCCCCGCGCCCAGCAAGAAGATCCGCCACGCGTTCCGGCGCCAGAGCTCGGATGTCCCTCTCCTGGAGTCCCGCATACGGCTGCGCCGGAGTGGGATCGCCTGCGACCTGTGTAGGGCTACTTCCTTGGCATCCTGCCGAAGCGGCCAGCAGCAAGGCTGCTCCCAGTAACGCGAGGGCACTTCTACTCCACGGTCGAATCTGCACTATGCTGCTCCTTCCGCATCCTGTCCAATCCCCGAACTAGGGCTGTTAGGCCATGAATCGCCGCTTCCCGATCTTCCGTTCCAAGGGCGGCGATGAGATGGCTGAACTTAGTTCGACGCGCTACGGCCATCTGTTGCGCCGCCTGCCGTCCTGCCACGGTCAGGGAGAGGCGCACAGCCCGTCCGTCTTCCAGGTCGCCCACTCGGTCCAGCCATCCGCGTCGCTGGAGCTTGTCCACCAGGCGGCTGACCGTGCTCTTGTCCAACTGAAGGCAGGCGGCGAGCTCTTTCTGTTGGAGCGGGCCACCTTGGTCCAGTTCCATGAGCGCATGGGCCTCTGATACCGACACTGGATGGCCGCACGGAGTCTGCTCAGGGTGGTGCAGGCCAAAAGCGCGCACGAAGGCAACCACAAGATCTTGAATGTGTTGAGTCTCAGCCATGTATCAAATGATAGAACATTTAGTTGTGAGACACACCTAAATCCGGCTGACTCTCAGGCACGGTGCAGAGTCTAGCCGTGGTGGTTGCAGAGGCTTCTGTTACTGTACCTGGAGGCCCTTGGAACGCAACGTGGGTTTTGGTCCAGTACTGATGCTGATTGGGATTGATCTCTTGGTGGGTAGGGGATAGAGCCTGTCAGCTCAGGAGCTAGGACTGACCGAGAGGGGCTTCATGTCACACGGGACGAATTGCTATGCCAGGAGTGAAACACCCGTCATACGTGGACAGTTCTGCCTATTATCCTGCTGGCTCCGCAGGTAGGATTCGAACCTACGACCAACCGGTTAACAGCCGGCCGCTCTACCACTGAGCTACTGCGGAGCGAAAGTGGCGCACCCTCTATTCTATCCCACCCCTACCTGTACCGCAACGCAAAAATGGGCCGGCCCGGAACTGTGGTGTTCACGGCCCCGGTCGTTATTCCCCCTTGCGCTCCAGGAAGTCCTTGAAGCTTTCACGGGGGTTGACAAAGCGCATGGAGGTGGAAGTGGCGTCGCGCTCCAACTGATAGCGGTCGGAAAGGCCAACGCCAAGGCCCTGGTGCAGCAGTCGCTTGATCCCCTGCACCATCACCGGATGGGCGCTGGCGATCAACTCTGCCATGGCCTTTGCTTCTTCCAGGAGTCTCTCCGAGGGCGCCAGCTTGTTCAATAAGCCCATCTGCAAGGCCTCCTCGGCAAAGATCTCCCGCCCGGTGAACATCAGTTCCTTGGCCTTTGGCAGCCCCACGAGCAAAGGCAGTGTCCAGGTGGAGTTGGCTTGCCCGTAGGCAGCGGCCAAAAAGCGGAAACTGGTCTTCTCGCACCCTATGCGGATGTCCAGGCAAGAAGCAAGGAGAGCAGCGCCACCGTAGGCCAGGCCGTTGATAGCGCCGATGAGTGGCTTCCGGTACGTGGCAGCGTGCCATGTCCAGTTGCCACCGCCGCTGGCGCGCTCGGCCCGCTCTTGTGGCGAGAGGTCGGCGTTAGCGGCCTGCTCCTTGATGTCTGCCCCCGCAGAGAAAGCCCTGCCTGCACCGGTGATAATCACCACCCGCACCTCTTCGTCAAGCTCCATCATCGTCAGGGCATGGTCCATCTCTTGGCGGATCTGAGAGTTCAGGGCGTTGAGGGCCTGGGGTCGGTTGAGGGTGATGACGGCAATGGGGCCATCCTGTTCCAGCTTCACAAGGGTATAGTCCATGGGCCACCTCCGCACAGCGGATGCTCAGAGTTCCGGGATGGTGGCATTATAGGGACGGCGTGAAAGGACGGTCAAGGAAGGGGTGGCTTCAGAGGCGGGCGTCGTGTCGCTCCAGGTTCCCCAGTTTCTGCAACTTCATCCATAATTTGAAGGCGCTTCGCCTTGAATTCCGGTGCCTTGATGGTCCTCATGGTTGTCACCTTTATAACCATAGTAAAACCCTGGGAATTTGGTGCAAGATGGGAGTCACGGCGTCACTGGATACAGCTTGACGCCCTTGATAGGCTGCCCCTATGATGGCACAAACTCCGTGCCTATCCTTCAAAGGAGCCTCCATGACGACCGGCCAGTCCATTTTGTCGCCTGAGACCATGGTTGACGAGTTCAAGAAGAGCGGCGTTACCCATATCATCACCATCCCCAACAGCGAGACCAACTATCTCTACGAGCTGATGGTAAAAGAGCCCAGCTTTACCGTGGTGCCTGTGGCCCGCGAAGGTGAGACCATGGCTATCGCTGCGGGAGTGCTCATCGGCGGCAAGACGCCGGTGTGCCTCATCCAGAACACCGGTATGTTTGAGTCGGGAGACTCCATCCGGGGAATTGCCCTGGACGTGGGGATGCCAATTGTCATGGTAATTGGTTACCGGGGCTATGACCGCCACAATGACACGGTAGACTCCGCCGCCTACTATACCGAACCTATCTTGCACACCTGGGGTATCAAGTTCTACTTGGTGGAGACGGACGAGGACGGCCCGCGCATCTCCAAGGCCTTTGCCGAAGCAAGGCGTACCAGCAGACCTGTGGCTATCCTTGTGGGCGACGAGTTCCACGGCTTCAACCGCCCCGGCGGCGGAGGCGGCGGATAGGCCATCCCTATCCTTACCTTCCCCTAAGGGGGAAGGGGGCCATACAACTACCTCATTCCAGCATTCAATCATAGGGGGAGCCTGATATGATGAGCCTTCATGATGCCGTAACGGTCCTGAAAGAGCACCGTGGCGACGCTGTCGTTGTTACCTGCATGAGCGCCGGTGGCGCCTGGAACCGGGTTAGCGACCGTCCGGAGCGGGACCTGCCCATCCGGCCCATGGGCAAGGGGATGAATGTTGCCTTCGGCCTGGCCCTGGCGCGGCCGGACCTGAAGGTGCTGATGCTGGATGGCGACGGCAGCTTGCTGATGAACCTGGGTACCCTGACGTCCGTTGCCACGCAGAAGCCGGAGAACTTCTACCACTTTGTCATGGAGAACGGCGTGTACGCCATCACCGGCGGGCAACCCATCCCCAGCAAGGATGTCGCCTCCTTTGCCGGGTTTGCCCGGGACGCCGGCTATGCCGCTGCTTACGAGTTTGACGACCTGGAAGACCTCTCCATGAACATCGGCAAGGTGCTGCAGGAGAAGGGGCCGGTGCTTATCAATTTGAAGGTAGAGCCGGTCATACAGAACTTGCCCCCTGGCCTGCGTCCCCCCGCACGTCGGAGCTGGATCACCGCTCTTCGTGAGGTGGAGGCGCACCTGAACGGGAAATAGCCTTCTATACTGCCGCGGCGTGCCCGTCTCCCCTGGGGTCTGACGCGCCGGTCTTGATCCCTCGGGCGTGGTCAAACTGGATAAGCTGCACAATGCCGTGGCTGATGCCCTCTTGCCCCCATGAGATAGTATGCCCCAGCTTCTCCAGACCTTTGGCAATCTCCTCAGGCATCCGCGGCTCCAGGCGCACGCCCTGGGGGTTCGCTAGGGTTGGCGGGTCGCTGCCTGGCTCGCTCACCCAGCGTGGGGCGTCCAGCGCCTCCTGGGGGCCAAGGCCATAGTCCACGATGTGCGTGATGATCTGGGTGTTGCCCTGGACCTGGAAATCAGCCCCCGGCGTACCCGAGACCAGGACAGGCCTGCCGTCCTTGAGCATCATGTAAGCATTGAGGGTGTGCATGGGGCGCTTGCCTGGGGCAACAGTATTGGGATGCCCTTCTTCCAGACGGAAGCCGCGCTGACGGTTGTTAAAGAGGACACCCGTGTCCCCGGCCACGAAGCCCGAGCCGAAGGAGGCGTACAAGCTGTGGATGAAGGATAGAGCGTTGCCTACTTTGTCGGCCACGCAGAAGAAGCTGGTGTCGGTCCCGGCAGGCATGAGGGGTTCCGCAGATACAGTCACCGCGGCGCGCTTCATATGGATACGTTCCCTCCGCCGGGCGGCGTGCTCCTTGGAGATGAGCACGTCCAGGGGCGTGCTAACGCGACGGGGGTCACCCAGGTAGGTGTTGCGGTCGGCGAAGGCCAGCTTCTTTGCCTCTATCATCACGTGGATGCTCTCCGGCGTCAGGTGGCCCAGGCCGGCCATGTCAAACCCCTCCACGATGTTCAGCATCTCCAGGAGGATCATGCCGTGGGACGGCGGGCGGTTCTCCATGATGGTGTAGCCACGGTAGGTGGTAGCAATGGGGTCATAGGTCTCCACCTCCTGGGCGGCCAGAGCGTCCTCGTCCAGGATACCGCCGGCCTCGTGGAAGGCGCTGGCGATGTCCCGGGCGATCTGGCCCCGGTAGAAGTCCTCGGGCCCCTCCTGGGCGATGCGCCGCAGGGTGCGGGCCAGGGCTTTGTTGGCAAAGAGGTCGCCGGGGCCATAGGGCTGGCTGTTGGCCTTGAGGAAGACCCTGGCGGAAGACGGGTTGCGGGAGAGCTTGTCTACCATGTTGTGGAAGTAGTGTCCCACGCGAGGCGACAGGGGGAAGCCCTCCTCAGCGTAGCCAATGGCCGGCTCCAGCAGCTTGGCCAGGGGCATGGTGCAGAAGTTGGAGAGCAGGTACTGGTAGGCATGCAACTCTCCCGGTGGCGAGGCCGATAGGGGGCCTTCCTGGGGCATATGGGTGAAGCCCTTGGAGCGGAAGAAGGCTGGCGTAGCCGCCTTGGGCGCCGGCCCTGTGGAGGTCAGGCCTATGACCTTTTTTGTGGCGGCCACATAGATGATGGCGAAGACCTCGCCACCCAGACCACACATAGTAGGTATGGTGACGGCCTCGGCAACGGCGGTGGCGATGGCGGCGTCAAAGGCGTTGCCGCCCTCGGCCAGCACCCGGATGCCCGCCGATGCCGCCAGGGGCGAAGTGGAGCACACCAGGCCGCTGGTAGTATGGACAGCAGCACGGGAGACGTAGGGTACGGTCATGGCAGGGCCTCCTAACAGCAAGCAACGAAAAGCAGGCATACCCTACACGAAAGGGAGACGCAACACAAGGGCAGAAAGGTGAGTGTTACATATAGGGCTGCGATTGGTAAAAAGAGAGAGTCTCCTCTACACTGAAGGGTGAAGAACAAGTCAAAGAGACTCCTTTACAACCCCGCCCATCTCGGCTAGACTATCCTATACATAGGGCTGTAGGGGTGTGACCCCTACGCCCTCACTTGTTATTTATTAACCAGCGCTTTGGGGTGGAGTGGACTATCATGGTGCGGCGGGAAACATTCCTTACCTCCGAAGGACTAACCAAACTGGAAGCCGAGTTGGACTTGTTGCGCCGTGTGCGCCGTCCAGAGGCTGCCCAGCGCATCCAGCGGGCCAAAGAGGTGGGCGGCACTGAAGACAATGCCGAATACGAGGAGGCCAAGAACCAGCAGGCCTTCATTGAAGGGCGCATCCGAGAACTGGAAGACGCCATCAAGAATGCAGTCCTCATCCCCGATGACCGCAAGCCAACAGACACGGTAGAGATTGGCTCGGTGGTGGAGGTCAAGAATCCCCAGGGCCGTACCCAGGCCTTCACTATTGTGGGCCGCACCGAGGCGGACCCAGCCCAAGGCCGCATCTCCAACGAGTCCCCCGTGGGCCGCGCCCTCCTGGGCCACAAGGCTGGCGAGCAGGCCGAGGTGGAGACCCCTTCCGGCAAAATCAAGCTCACCATCGTGAAGATAGAATGACCACTCTCGGTCCTTATCCCCTCTCCCTGGAGGGGAGAGGGCTAGGGTGAGGGTGACCCCCATGTCAGACCGCGAATCAGACATCCTACGCTCCCGCCAGGAAAAGCTTGCCCGCCTGCGCGCCAGAGGCATTGACCCGTATCCCGCCCGCTTTCACCGCACCCACACTTCCCAAGAAGCGTTGACGCTTTTTTATCAGACTGAAGCCAGCAGCGGCGCTGAGGCCCGCACCAGCCCCATAACCATCGCTGGCCGCATCGCTGCCATGCGGGGCATGGGGCGCGCCAGCTTCCTTGACCTGCGTGATGGCACAGGGCGTATCCAGGCGCACCTGCGCTCCGATATCCTTGGCCCCCAGTACGACCTCCTGGCCGACCTGGACCTGGGCGACTTCCTGGGCGCCACCGGCCCCCTCTTCAAGACCCGCCGCGGCGAGGTGACCCTGGAGGCCACCGAGGTTACCCTCTTGGCCAAGTCCATCGCACCGCCGCCGGAGAAGTGGCATGGCCTGAAGGACGTAGAGATCCGCTACCGCCAGCGCTACCTGGACCTCATGGCCAACCAGGAGGTCCAGGCCATCTTCCGCAACCGCAGCCGCATCGTCTCCTACATCCGCCGCTTCATGGATGGCCGCGGATTTATGGAGGTGGAGACGCCGGTCATGGTGCCCGTAGCCGCGGGGGCCATGGCTCGCCCCTTCGTCACCAGGCACAACGCCCTGGACCGCACCCTGTACCTGCGCATCGCCACGGAGCTTCACCTCAAGCGCCTCATCGTCGGCGGCATGGACAGGGTCTACGAGATCGGCAAGGTCTTCCGCAATGAAGGCATTGACATGGACCACAACCCCGAGTTCACCACCATGGAGAGCTATGAGGCCTACGCCGACTATAATGACGTGATGCGCATGGTAGAGGAGCTGGTGTCGGGGGCTGCCCAGGACGTGCTGGGCACGACCACCGTTACCTTCCACGGCCACGAGATCAACCTGGCCCCGCCCTGGCTGCGCCTTCCCCTGGTGGATATGCTGCGCAAGGCAGGCGTGGACATTGAGGCGTGCCCGGACAACGAAAGCCTGTTGCTGGCCGCCCGGGCCGTGGGCGTGGACGCCCAGCGCACCGAGAGCCGGGGCAGCATCATAGACAAGCTGGTGGGTTCCCTGGTGGAGCCAAAGCTCATCCAGCCCGCCTTTCTGGTGGACTACCCGGTGGAGATGTCGCCACTGGCCAAAGCCAAGCCCGGCGACCCCCGCTACGTGGAGCGCTTTGAGGCCTTCATCGGCGGCATGGAGGTCGCCAACTCCTTTACTGAGCTGAACGACCCCGTCGTCCAGCGCCAGCGCTTTGACGAGCAGGAGCGCCTGCGCCGCCAGTTCGGCGACGAGGACTTTGACCGCCTGGACGAGGACTTCCTGGAGTCCCTGGAGTATGGGATGCCGCCCACCGGCGGCCTGGGCGTCGGCATAGA
>JACQOP010000041.1 GCA_016202485.1 Chloroflexota bacterium
AACGGCCTCAAGACCCAGGAAGCCGTCGCAGGCATCGTCAACCCCCTCTTGGTCAAGCCCAATATGGAAGCCTTTGAAGAGGCCCTCCACGCCCGGGCTTGAGAGAGCCTGCCCGCTGCTGTCAGTAGAAGAATAAGTCTGCCCAAGAGCAGCACGCTTGGCTGTTGTCATTCAGGAGGGGGTATCCCGTTCCTGAAATTCCTCCAAGAAGTCAGGGAATGGGAATGCACAAGGGGCTTTGTCCCCTTGTGCGGGGGGTTGTGGGGGTATCCCCCCCACGAGACGGGCGGCTGGGCGGGAACGCAGGCGTTTGCCGAATGAAATTCTGCTAAGAGCATCTGGGACAGAATACTGGGTGGTCAGCCAGCCCATGTTAAGGGCTTGGGGTTGCCTCCCGCAGAATCCCTCATAACCATTCATCTTGACGCAAAGGGCTGCGGCAGCAGCCCCAGTCAGACACTATCAGAAGGGCCAACCGGAAAAAGACAAACCCAGGCTTTAGTCCCTATCCTTCATAAGGACGCGTCCCATGACCACCAAACGGGTCAAATTCACCTTTCCCCCATTCCTGATTACGGAGCCCGTGATCTACCAGTTGGGGCGCGACTTCAAGATTGTCACCAACATCCGCCGCGCCGATGTCCGCACCGAAATGGGCTGGGTCATCCTGGAGCTGGACGGCGACGACTCCGAAATTGAGCGCGGACTGTCCTGGGTGCAGAACATGGGCGTCCGCGTAGACCCCGTCAGTGGCGATGTTATAGAGGGGTAACGCCCAAATCTCGGGGCAGACCAGCCTGTCTGCCCCGCACAAAACAAGCAGGGCTGCCCTTCCCCAACCCTTCTGGTACAATAGGCATCTAAGTAAGAAACCCTCAGGAGGACCCACCCTATGGGAGTAAACGTACGGATTCCTGGACCACTGCGCCGCGTCACCAACGGCGCGCCACAAGTGCAGGTGGAGGCTGCCAGCGTCCAGGAGACCATCAACGCCCTTGAAGCCCAGTACCCAGGCATCAAAGAGCGCTTGTGTGACGAGAATGGCGATCTCCGCTACTTCGTCAACATCTACCTCAACGGCGAAGACGTCCGCTTCCTCCAGGGGGTCCAGACTCCCATTAGCTCCGGTGACGAAGTCAGCATCGTCCCCGCTGTAGCCGGCGGGCGATAGCACTCCTGCATTAGAACAAGGGCGGGCCACTGCTTTGATTGGCCCGCCCTCATCTGTTCCTGAGACAGATTTCAGAGGGTGCGCATGTAACCGTGTTTGACTTAGAGCACCCTGGCTCTTGCCACTCGCTTTCCCACCTGCCGTAACCGCTCCGTCTCGTTCGCCGTCCTGTAGGACGCCAGGAACTCCCGGGCAAAGGCCGCAAATCTGCCCTCGGTAATCGCCTCACGCATCCCCTCCATCAGCCGGGCAATGAACCGCAGGTTGTGTATAGATGCCAAGCGCAGCGCCAGCAGCTCCTTGGCCCGGAACAGGTGGTGTAAATAGCCCACCGAGAAATTGCTGCAGGCATAGCAGTCACATCCCTCCTCCACAGGCCCCTCCCTACCCCGGAACAGGGCTACCGTCATCACGTCCACCCTACCCCTCCGGGTGAACAGCCCCCCGTTACGGGCTACCCGCGTCGGCAGGGCGCAGTCAAAAAGGTCTATCCCCCGGGACACGCACTCCACCAGGTCCTCCGGCGAACCCACACCCATCAGGTAGCGCGGCCTGTCCCCAGGCAGCATCCCCGCCGTCAGACCGGTAATGGAATACATAACTGCCTTGGGTTCCCCCACCGACAGCCCGCCAATGGCATACCCCGGAAAGTCCAGGCTGGTGATGGCCCCAGCCGACTCCTCCCGCAGCTCAGGGAAAACGCCCCCCTGCACAATGCCGAAGAGCGCCTGCTCCTCAGAGTGGTGAACTGCCTTGCACCGGCCCGCCCACCGGTGCGTGCGCTCCATAGCAACCCGCACTGCCTCCCGGTCCTGGCTGTAGTGCAGGCACTGGTCCAGCGCCATGATGATGTCCGCACCCATGGCCTCCTGGTGAGCCACGGCGATCTCCGGTGAAAAGAAATGCCTGCTACCGTCTATTACCGACTGGAACAGGACGCCGTCATTGGTAATCTTGGCGTTGGGGCCAAGGCTGTAGGCCTGGAAGCCGCCGCTGTCTGTCAGCGTCGGCCCGCCCCAGCCCATGAAGGCAGCGAGACCCCCCATCTGGCGCACCAGAGCCGGGCCAGTGCGCAAGTACAGGTGATAGGTGTTGCCCAGCACCATCGTCGCGCCCACACCCCGCAGGTCATCCGGTGAGACCCCCTTCACAGACCCCTGGGTCGCCACAGGCATGAAGGCAGGCGTCGGCACATCGCCGTGGGGTGTGGTGAACAGGCCGGCGCGGGCGGGGCCTTCGGTTGCCGTAAGCTGAAATGTAATTGCCATACCTGGATGGTATGGCAGCGGATAGCAGATGACAAGAGGACATGCTCGCCACGCAAGCCTTTGGCGCCGCGCCATTTGCCCCTTGCGCGCCTACGCCCGCCCCTGCTACCCTCTGCCATGCAGCAGAGAGCGGGAGGGCAGCTTGTCATCCTGAGCGAGTCGGTCAGACGAGGCTTGCTGTCCTCACCGACTGCCGCAGTGAAGGAACCCCTGTCAGCCCTACCGTCGCGCAAAGGGACGCGGCAGCGTCCCGCGCTCCTCCACTGCCAAACTCACGCCCTATGCCCTGCCGGCGGATTCGTTTCCTCCAGAAATAAAACAAATCCCAGCTTCAAACCCAATCTAAAAAAGCCCCTGTTTTCTTCAGGAAACAAATCCTCGTTTGCCTGCGCGTTATGCCTTATGCTTCATGCTTATGCCCTATGTCAGGAGGCCCCTTATGACACAACCCCAGGACTCCGGTCCCGCCGCCCTCAACGCCGATGTCCAGCGCCGCTGGGACACCAACGCCGAGTTCTGGGACGACCGCTTTGGTGAGGGCAATGACTTCCAGCGCGTCCTTATCGGCCCAGCCACGGAGCGCCTGCTTGCCCTCAAGCCTGGTGAGCATGTCCTGGACATCGCCTGCGGCAACGGCGCTTTCTCCCGGCGTATGGCGGAGCTTGGCGCCCAGGTCACCGCCTTTGACTTTAGCCCTCGCTTCATCGCACGAGCAAAAGCCCGCACTACCCGCCACGCCGGCCAAATCCAGTATCACGTCCTGGATGCCACCGACGAAGCAGCTTTGCTTGCCCTAGGGGTGCGCCGGTACGACGCTGCCGTAGCAAGCATGGCCTTCATGGACATGAGCGCCCTGGACCCCCTGCTGTCGGCCCTGGGCAAGCTGCTGAAGCCTGCGGGACGCCTCGTGTTCTCTGTCCTGCACCCCTGCTTCAACAGTGCCAACGGCACAAAGCTGGCCTTGGAAGAGGTGGACCGGCAGGGGGACATCGTGGAAACACGCTACGTAAAGGTCCACCGCTACATCACCCCTACCACTGCTCTCGGCCTGGGCATAATCGGCCAGCCCGTGCCCCACCTCTACTTCCACCGTCCTATCAGCGTCCTGTACCAGGCCTGCTTCAGGGCAGGCTTCATCCTGGATGGCGTTGAGGAACCGGCCTTCCCTCCACAAGACCAGGCAGACCGCCCCCTCAGTTGGGCCAACCTCACAGAGATACCACCTGTGCTGGTGAGCCGTGTGCGGCTAATCGGACTTCAATGAATCAGAAGGGGCCTCCCACATGGGAGGCCCCTTCCTATGGAAGGAAAAGTGTGAGTATGTTAGGGAGACGCCCCGGTGCCTGGTGAGCTTGAGGCGACCCTCCCAGGAGCTACCTGATCCATACTGAACCGGCGCAATGTCGGGACAAAAACAAAGAAGGCCATGATCACCAAGACATACATAACACCCCCCAGCAGCCACGTATTCTGCGTGCCCCGGGCCAGGCCATACTGGTTCTGCATAAGTTGCGCAATGGTCCCCCAGACCAGCACACCAAAGGGCGAAAGCCCCTGCTGGAACACGTCCATTGCCATCACCCTGCCCCTCATCTCGTTGGGGGCAAGGTGTTGCAATATCATTCGCTGAGAGGTGCGGAAGAAAACACCAGTCATGGAGTTGGTGACGATGAGCACAACGGACAAACCCAAGATCACTGACTGGGAAAAGATAACGACCGAAATGCCGTGCAGGAAGCCAACGGTGAGTAGCAGCTTGCCTCTGCTTCCGAAATTGGCCAGCGCCACGTTGATTGCAGCCCCAATGGAAGAACCCACGGTTTGCGCCGTGGAGAGCACACCAAAGGCAGCAGCCCCAGCCTCCGAGCCAAGGCCGAACACATCTCTCGCGAACACCGGCAGCAAGAACCCCGCGCCGCCAGCAAAGAGGGTGAAAGCAAAACTCATGGACACCAGGGATAGCAGTACCGAGTGACTCTTGATAAGCTTCAACCCTTCTATAAAGTCGGTCCATCCGCTTCCCCGGCGTTCCCGTCCCCGGGACACGTTCATGGTCGGCTGCCACCGCATGAGCATAATGGTCAGGAACGTAAGAAACTGCCCGGCAGAGGTTAGGCCAAACAGCCAGGGCCCCCACGTGTGCCAGTCTCCCCCAACTAGCCAGATGGCCAAGGCTGCAACTGCCGGGCCCGCCGCGCGGGGCCACGTGTCCGATATAGAGTCCAGGGCCACAGCGCTGGGCATCCGCCGCCGGTCCATGATGCTGCCAATCATCGCCTGGTGGCCCGGCCGGCCAATGGACTGCACCACGCCGCTGATGAAGGAGGTAATAATAAAGTGCCACCACTGCACCCTGAGCAGGGTTGGCCCGAACTCCCACGCCCCCATGAAGACCGTCAGCGCCGTCGCCGCCCACAGGATCGTCAGCAAGCTTTCAGTCCACTGGAGCAGCTTCTTGCGGTCTACGCGGTCCGCCAGAACACCGCCCACAAAGGGCAGCACCAGCATCGGCCAGGAAAGGGACGAAGCTACCACTCCCATCAAGAACGGGCTGTCGGTGAGTTCCAGCACCATCCAGGCCCGCAGGAACACACGCATCTGGCGGGCCAAGTTGGAAGTGGCCCGCCCGGCAAAGAGCAGGCGGAAGTTGGGCACTTCAAAGGCTATCAGCGTACCTTTGAGACCCTTAGGCAGGGGAGGGTCGTCAGGAGAAGGGACGAACTCCTCCCGTCCGCGTCGTCTGGCCATTGGAGCCTCTTTCCACTAGTCCGCTCGGTCTTTGTAATACTCAGCAAAACGGTAGAGGGCATGAGCCGCCGGCTCAATGCCAATAACCGTAGGGATGCCGGCATCGGTGAACTGCTTGTAGGCGGCCTCCATCACTTCAGGCGCCGCCTGAGGGAAAGCGGTGGACAGCGCAACCAGGTACGGCTTCTTGGCCCTGGCACGGAACTCGCAGAATATGTCCGGGCCGTGGCCCCGATAGACCGTAAGCCGGTTATTGCGGAAACCCACCTGCACCTCATGGACGATAATATCGGTATTGGGGTCCTCGTTCAGCACATCAAGAACATTATTCATATTCACAGGGTCGGATAGGGTGCGCCCCTCAATGGGGTTGGTGTAGGTACTTCCAACGATGTTGAAATGCTCCAGGATTCGCTTGTAGGAGTCCTCCGCAAGTTGCGGGACCGTAAACCCCGCCTTGGAAAAAACGTTGGCGCACTCCGTGGCATGGCCACCAGAGAGCGCCAGGATGGCCAGCCGGTTGCCCTTCGCAGGCGGCATGCCCAGCAACAGCTTGGCCGTCTCAAACAGGTCGTTCATGTTTTCCACTTTCACCGCGCCGCACTGTCGCAGCATCGCATCCCACATGACTGGCTTGGAACTGCTGCTGGTGGAATGGGACGCCACCGCCCGGCTGGCATCCTCCGTCTCCCCCACCTTCCAGACCAGCACTGGCTTCGTCTTGCTTACCCGCCGCAGCGTCTCAAAGTAGGCCCTCCCATCCCGCACGCCCTCTAAATACATGCCTATCACCTGGGTACCCTCGTCCTGTCCGAAATAGTCAACATAGTCATGGCTATCCAGGATAACGCCATTCCCCATGCTGACCAGCTTGCTCAGCTTGATGCCGTGGAACTTGCTGCCCTGTCCAAACGCTGAGGACTGGGACCCGCTGTGTGAGAGGATACCCAGATGCCCGGACTCGCCATGATATCCGCCCAGGTTCACTCCAACACCCAGTGTGGGGTTGAAGATACCCATACAGTTAGGCCCGACTATATTGAGGCCCCCCTCTTTCGCCATTTGGACAACCTGCCGCTCCAGGCGGATGCCTTCTTCCGTGCCCGTCTCGCTGAATCCAGCCGTGTACAGGTGGACGCCGCCGCCTATCTTCTTGGCAATACAGTCCCTTAATACCCTTGGCACAACCTGGGCTGGCACCGAAACGATGACGTAGTCCACCTCGCCGGGGACGTCCAGGAGGCTAGCATAGTTGGGAAAGCCTAGTTCCTCTGCCCCGGGCCACTCGCTACGGTCAATGTTCACATGGTACTTCGGCCCCTGGAAGGGGAGCACCGTCCGCAGCCAGGAGTAGTTGTCAACCTTCTTGGAACCCACCACAGCCACGCTGCGTGGGCTGAATAACCTCTCAAGACGGTGGGGCGCGCCAATCACTGTGGGGAATCCCCCCTGCTCATGGCTCCTTGAATGACCGGGCGGGTGTAGTGTCGCCCTCGCCGATTTCACCACCAGGCCGTCAGGGTAGGCCCGGACAGGGTCCAGCTCCAAAGTTGCCAGGTCTGGGTTGTTGTCAGCCAGGTTGGAAAGTTTCAGGACCACCTCCTCTATTCGGGCAACGTCAGGGGCCTTGGCGCTTCCATAGCCCGGCAGCAGTCGTTCCGCGGCACGGGGCTCCCGGAC
>JACQOP010000044.1 GCA_016202485.1 Chloroflexota bacterium
ACCGGGGCGGGCACGGGCATCGGCAAGAGCGTGGCGCTGGCCCTGCTCCGGGCCGGCTATTCAGTGGCGCTGGCGGGACGGCGCGTGGAACCGCTGGGGGCCGCAGTCAAAGAGGCAGGGGCGGATGGCTCCAGAGCGTTGGCTGTTCCTACTGATGTCACAGTCCCCGATGGGGTGCAGGCCTTGTTCGCCAGGACTGTAGAGGCTTTTGGCCGCCTTGACCTGCTGTTCAACAACGCGGGGGCCAGCGCGCCCTCCGTGCCCCTGGAGGACCTGACCTATGAGCAATGGAAGGCGGTGGTGGACGTGAACCTGACGGGGGCCTTTCTCTGTACCCAAGAGGCGTTCAGGGTCATGAAGAGGCAGGACCCCATGGGCGGGCGTATCATTAACAACGGCTCCCTGGCCGCATACGTGCCAAGGCCCAACTCTGCTCCGTATGCGGCATCCAAGCACGGCGTCACCGGCCTGACCAAGTCAGCCTCACTGGATGGGCGCAAGTACAACATCGCCTGTGGCCAGATAGACATTGGCAACGCCGCCACGGATATGACGGCTGCCCAGGGCCTAGGGATTCCCCAGGCAGACGGCTCCATCCGTCCAGAGCCAAGGATGGACGTGGAGCACGTGGCGCGGGCCGTCCTGTATATGGCAAGCCTTCCCCTGGAGGCCAATGTCCAGTTCATGACGGTCATGGCCACCAGGATGCCCTATATTGGGCGGGGATAACCAGCACGAGAGGAATACCATGCCGCAAGCCACCCTGTACTTCTGGGCCCGCTGAAGCACCTGCCGCAAGGTGCGAGCGTGGCTCCACGAGCATAACTTCCACCCGGAGGAACGGGACTTCTTTGCCAAGCCCTTAACCGAGGCAGAGCTGCGCGCACTCCTGGCGGGACGCCCGGCGGCGGAGCTGTTTTCCTGGAAAAGCCCCGCGGCCAAGGGCCTGGGCCTGACGCCTGAGACCGCCACAGCCGAAGAACTCATCCGCTTGATGCTGGGGGAGCCACGCCTCATCCGGCGGCCCATCCTGAAGGCCGGCCAACGGCTTGTCATTGGAGCGGACCTGCGGGCCATGGAGGAGGCGCTGGAGGCTGTTGACTTGATTAAGCCCTTCCTCTGACGGGGAACGGCCGTAGAGGCGTCATCTCAAGATGTGGTGTAGAAGGAATGGCCTATAGGGGCACGACATATCGTGCCCCTATAGCTTTGCATTATCCACGGGGTTGCAGATAGTACGGCGGGTCCAGCTCCGGCGGCATTTCCACCTCCACCACGGTGGGCCGCTGGGCCGCCAGGGCCTTCCGGATACCCTCGGGAGCATCTTCCAACTGCGGTACGTTGATGCCCAGCGCGCCGAAGCTCCGGGCCAGGGCCACAAAATCCGGCGTATGCAGCTCTGTGCCCACGGTACGCCCGCCGAAGCGGAGCTGCTGGTCCCGGTTGGAGGCCCCGTACCGGTGGTTGTTGAAGACCACGGCCACGACATTGATGCCTTCTTGCACCGCCGTTGCCAGCTCCGGCAGGGCGTACATGAAGCCGCCGTCGCCGCACAATGCCACGACCGCCTTATCCGGGTTGCCGGCCTTCACGCCCAGGGCTGTCGGATAGGCATAGCCCAATGTCCCCATGTAGGACGAGGTGAGATACGTGCGGGGCTTGAAGACTGGGTAGGCCAGGGCGCTCCAGGCCCCCAGGTATGTCACGTCGGGGACAACGAAGCCGTCGTCGGGGATGGCCTGGCGGATGCCCTCCAGGATGGAGACCTGGCGCGGGGCCTTGGCGCGCATCCGCTCCCACAGGTATGCCCTGGCGCGGGCAAGCTCTGCATCGGGCCAGGCGCTCTTGAGAGGCTGGCCCTTCAGGGCGTCCAGCAACTGGCGCAGGCCCGCCTTGGCGTCGGCAATGAGGGCCACTGCCGAAGGGAAACGCTTGCCTTGCTCGGTGGAGTCCACATTCAGGTTGATGAGTTTCTGCCCTGGGCCGGGCAGCGCCTCCACCTCCGGGCGGTAGGTCCCGAAGCGGGTGCCCACAGCCAGCATCACGTCGGACTGGGGGACGAGTTCACTGCCGGGGCCCCAGCCATAGGCCATGACGCCCATGGCCAGGGGGCGCCGGTCGGAGATAGCACCCTTCCCTTCCTGGGTCATGAGCACCGGCGCGTGGAGCAGCTCCGCCAGGGCCGTCAGCTCCTCCGATGCGCCGGACAGCACCACGCCTCCGCCCGCCCACAGCACGGGCCGCTCGGCGCTGGCCAAAAGATCGGCGGCGGCGCGGATGGCAGTAGCGGGGGCCTCCAGGCGGGGGTAGCCTTCCGGCTCTGGAAGTTCCAGATCAACAGTGGCCGCCAGCACGTCCGGCGGGATTTGAAGCTCCACGGGGCGCGGCCTGCCGGTCTGGAGCTGGCCCATGGCCCGGTGGACGGCGTCGGGGATGTCCTTCGCCCGCATGACTACGTCGCTCCACTTCACGACAGGCTTCATGATCTCGTTCTGGCCGACGATCTCGTGCAGCGCGCCAAAGTCCTTGCCGATGGCGGCGCTGTCTATGTGGCCGGAGATGAGCAGGACGGGTGAGGACGAGGCGTAGGCGGTGGCCAGGGCCGCGCCAGCGTTGTAGATGCCCGGCCCCGGCACAATCAGCGCCACGCCGGGCTTGCCGGTGGAGCGGGCATAGCCGTCCGCCATGTAGACGGGGGTCTGCTCGTGGCGGGCGGTGATGACGCGGATGCCGGGCGTGTCGTAGAAGGCGTCATAGATGTGCATAATCTGCACGCCGGGCAGGCCGAAGACCACCTCCACGCCCTCGGCTCGCAGGGCTTTCACCACGGCATGTCCGCCGGTCATCAGGGGCATGGCTACTCCTTGGGAGAAGGGGTAAGGGAATGATAGCAGGGGGAGGGGGGAAGTGTCATTCAGAGGCAGCGGTAGCAAAGTTAACCTGTATAGCCAGCCTAATGCTACAATTCTGAGGTTTTCCAACTGGCCTATTCAGGAGCACGCCGATGCCCTTCCGCGTCGCCACCTTCAACCTGCACCAGGGGTTCCGGGAGTGGGAGCACCGGCGGGAGCTGGTCCTCGCGCAGCTTGGCGCGATGCGGCCAGATATCTTGGCGCTGAACGAGGTGTCCCTGCGTAACGACAACGGGCGGTGGCTGCACCAGGCGGCACGCGGGCGGCTGGGTATCCCCTATGCCTACCTCCAGCAGTCCAAGACCGAGTCGCTGTCGGGCGTGGAGGCCCAAGGGCTGCTGACGCTGCTCCCCATCGTGGAGGCGGCCAACTACGACTACCGCATCCGCAACCGTGCGGCCCAGGTGGTGCGCCAGGAGATAGAGGGACGCCTGGTGGACGTGTGGGTGACGCACATGCACAGCCCGGGGCGCGAGGAGAGCCTGCGGGTGTACCAGGTGCAGCAGCTCCTGCGGTGGATAGACCGGCGCAAGGACGCCGACGCAATAATCGTATGCGGCGACTTCAACGCCACGCTGGAAGACCCATCGGTGCAGCTCATGGCGACGCGCTTCCAGCCAACCCAGCGCCAGCCCACAGCCCTGACCCCGCTGCACCTGCGCCCCGACGGCGACTCCCGCTCCCAGGCGCGCAACCCCGATGCCTTCGTCCCCCTGACCCGCTGCATTGACTACATCTGGGTCACCGGCTCGCTGCGGGTCGTGGAGTCAGGACGCTGCTTTGACCAGCCAGACCCCCAGGATGAGACGCTGTGGCCCTCGGACCACGTGGGCGTGTGGGCGGACCTGGAACTGCTGTAAAAGGGAACAACCATTATGTCTATGGCGACTAGGCCGGTTACGCGATTCAGGACGAATGCCCTGTACCCTCCGGGCGAATACCTGGCCGAGGAGTTGGCGGCCAGGGGCATGACACAAGTGGCGCTGGTACAGGCCATGAACCGCCCTATCCAGGTGGTCAACGCGATCATCAGGGGCCGAAAAACTGTTACCGCCGAAACTGCGATTCAGCTTGAGAAGGCATTGGGTATTGAAGCGGAGTTCTGGCTGAACCTGGAGATGCACTACCAGCTTGCGAAGGTGAGACAGGCAGAATAGGGACGCAAGGCCTTGCGCCCCTACGGTCCAGAAAAACGGACCCTTACTCCACCGTCACCAGCGACAGCACTGCCTGCACGACGGCCTTTGCGTCGCCGGCCTCCAGCTCGGCGCCTTCGGAAGCGTGGGCCGCGCGCACCAGGCCCAGGCCAATGGCCTGGCCCGTCGCCGGATGCACCGCCACTGATGTCACGAGTCCGACGCCTATGCCGTCCTTGCTCAGCTTCGCCCCTTCAGCAACCTCACTGGAGAAGGCAAGGCGCACCAGGTAACGCTGCACTTTCTGGTAGGTACGCAGCCGCAATACCACCTCCTGGCCGATGTAGCACCCCTTGGCCAGGTGGATGTAGTCCTGCAAGGCCGCCTCCCAGGGGTTGACCTCCTCGTTCAGGTCCCAGGGGTGCAGGGGCACACCCGCTTCTATACGCAGGGCGTTGAAGACGTCCGGGGCGATGGGCTTTGCTCCTGCGCCTGTCAGGGCGCGCCAGAGGACCTCTTGTTGCTCCAGAGGGACAATCAGATCGTAAGTGGGCAGGTCATAGCCCGGCGCGCGCAGGGTATCGGTGCGCAAGAGGGTGGCCTGCAGGCCGCCTATGGCGACCGTTGCGCTGGCGTAGCGCTCCAACACAGGAAGGGGACCACTGGCGGCGCGGTGCAGGAGGTCGGCAGCGCGGGGGCCAAGGAGGCCCAGCATGGCCGTGGAATCCGTCACGTCTTCAAAAACGGCGTCTTCCATGAAGGTGTAGGTGTCTATCCACTCGGCCACCTGCCGGCGTGTGCCGGGGCTGGTGAGCATCAGTAAGCCCTCCTCCGTGGCGAAGAGGTGCAGCAGGTCTATGACACGGCCCTTGTTGGTGGTGAGGATGGTGCCTGCGCCTGTACCAGCAGGCATCTCGTCTACTTTGTAGCTGGAGAGGCGGTTCAGCAGGTCCAGGGCGTCCTTGCCGGAGACGCGGAAGCGGCCCACCTCCGAGCGGTCCAGGAGGGCAGCGCCTTCCGTAGCGGCGGAGTACTTCGCCTTGGGGTCTGTGTGCTGTGGATTGTAGAGAGCTGCGTGGGGCATAGCATGTCCTTTGGGGTAGGCAACCTTTGTAGTGTAGGGGCGCAAGGCCTTGCGCCCCTACACGTCATGCCGTCACAATGACACAACAGCCGCTGGCGTGGGAAACCAGCGGCTTCTTCGTTGCGTGCTGTTGCCTGGGCCAAGCCCTATACCGAAAACGAGGTGCCGCAGCCGCAGGTGGTCTTGGCGTTGGGGTTGTGGAACTGGAACCCCTTGCCGTTCAGGCCGCCGGAATAGTCCAGCGTCGTACCCGCCAGGAAAATATAGCTCTTCTTATCTATGAAGATGGTGACGCCGTGCTGCTCAATGACCTTGTCCGTGGGCCGCGCCTCGGAGTCTATGCTCAGGTCATAGGTCAGCCCGGAGCAGCCGCCGCCCTTGACGCCGACGCGCAGGGTAATAGCCTCGCTCGCCAGCTTGCCGGTGAACTCGCGGACATGCCTGGCGGCGTTCTCGGTAATATTGATAGTATTGAGTGGTGTGGCTGTGGTCACGATACTTCCTCCCGTAAGAGGCTTTTCTGCATACAATACTATTGTACTGGGGCCTGTCAAGGCAGTCAACGGCGAAGGGACCGCCATGAACAGAGAGAGCCAGCGAACAAGGCTCATCCGCTACCTGCGCCGCTACGTCAACGACCCGCGGGTGCTGGAGGCCATGGTCAGGGTGCCCAGAGAGCGCTTTGTCCCTCAAGCCCATCGCCACCTGGCTTACGAGGATATCCCCCTGCCCATTGGCGAAGGGCAGACCATCTCCCAGCCCCTTATGGTGGCCACCATGCTGGCCGCCCTGGAGGTGAAGCCCACCGACAAGGTGCTGGAGGTGGGCGCCGGCTCCGGCTACCAGGCGGCGCTGCTCTCCCTGCTGGCCCGAGAGGTCGTCAGCACCGAGCGCATCCCGGCCCTGGCGGAGTCGGCAGTCCCCCGCCTGGCGGACCTGGGCTGCGCCAACGTGCAGGTCCGCCAGGCGGGGGAGGTGCTGGGCTGCCCGGAAGAGGCCCCCTACGACGCCATCATTGTGGCGGCAGGCAGCCCCATTCTGCCCCAGGTCCTCATAGACCAGCTTGTGGAGGGCGGGCGTCTCCTCATACCCGTGGGCTCCCGGCAGGAGCAGCAGCTCATGAAAGTGACCAAGACGAGGGAGGGTTTCTACGTCCAGCTCCTGGGACCCTGCCGCTTCGTTGCCCTGGTCGGCCCCGGCGCCTGGGACGGGGAGGAGGAGATGGGGGAGGGAGAGGGATAAGCAGTTACCCTGGCGGTGGTTTAATCACTTCAACTCGTCACGGCCAGGTACTCTGCCGTTGTCTGCGGCACTGGGATGGGCAAGTCATCCTCGGCCAGACCCCCGAGGTGCATTCTGATGGCCGACTGCATGGCCTCTCGCGTCTCAGAGACAGTCTTGCCGGTAGCAATACATCCCGGCAGGTCAGGGGCGTAGGCGGCGTAGTTGGCTTCAGCTTTTTCTATGACAATCAGATAGCGCTGCATCGGAGCCTCTTACTTGAGTTGGGCTTGCTTGAGAATGCTATTCAGTGTTCCCGGTGGAAGGTCGTCACTGGGATGACCAGCGATGGTTACACGACCTGGCTTGTTGGATGTTTGACGATGGCTGCCCTCTGTGGCAACCAGTTGCCAGCCATCGGCCTGTATTAATCGTATCGCATCTCGGATCTTCACTCCTGCTATTGTAAGGACGGCTTGCAGGCCGTCAAGGCACGCTCCAATGCGTCTTCCTACGGATGCCCACTGCTTTTCTCTCTCCCTTTGAAGCTAGTGAGTCATACCGCCATAAGCGCCCATGCGTGGTACTATGTTGTCGCCCAGGGAATAGAGCAGTTCATCAGACTGTTGGAGGCAATGCTATGGTCGGACGCGAAAGCACCACGGGCATGAAGGGCGAGCGGCGCACCGTCACGGTGCTGTTCTGTGACGTTGTGAGCTCCAGCGCAATGGCCGAGCGGATGGACCCTGAAGAGTGGGCCGAGATTATGAACTCGGCCTTCCAGCACCTGACTGCCCCTGTAAACCGCTACGAAGGCACGGTGGCGCGGCTCATGGGCGATGGCATGCTGGCCTTCTTCGGAGCGCCCGTGGCCCACGAGGACGACCCACAGCGGGCCATCCTGGCAGCCCTGGATATTATCAACAGCATCCAGCCCTTTCGCGAGGAGCTGCGGCGCAAGCATGGCCTCGACTTTAACGTGCGCGTCGGCATTAACACCGGCCCGGTCGTAGTGGGAGACGTAGGATCTACGGTGGTGACGGAATACACTGCAATGGGCGACGCGGTCAACCTCGCTGCGCGCATGGAGCAGACCGCCCAGCCCGGCACGATTCAGATCGCCGGCGATACGCAAAAGCTCATCGCGCCGCTCTTCGACCTTGAGCCGCTTGGCGAGATTCAGGTGAAGGGCAAGCGTGAGCCGGTGCCAGCCTACCGCGCGCTGGGCGTGAAAGCACAACCCGGACGCCTGCGCGGCATCCACGGCGGCAGCGCGCCCCTGACCGGCAGAGACACGGAATTCGCTCAACTGAAAGCGGGGCTGGACGAACTGCGGCGTGGCCGCGGACAGATCGTGTGCCTGATCGGCGAGGCTGGACTGGGCAAGAGCCGGCTACTGGAGGAGCTGCGCCAGGTCTGGCAAAACGAGTACAGCCAGCAGGTGTGGGTCATGAGCCATGGGGTGGCCTACGAATCGTCGCGGCCCTACAGTCTCTTCCAGCAACGGACGCGCGAGTTCTTTGGGATCGAATTAGATGACTCCGCCGAGGCCATCCACCAGAAGGTAACCGCAGGAATGCGCGCCCAAGGCATGCCCGAGGAGCAAATTGCCGCCTGTACTGTGGCGGCGGAACGGATTGTGGCGGCAAAGGTACTGCACGACGCGCCAGATTTCCCTGCAGAGGGCCTCAAGCGGGAAATCTGGGACCAAGTGTACGAGGCATGGCGCAGGTTCCCTGCCAATACCCCTGCCATCATGGTATTTGACGATCTGCACTGGGCAGATGCCGCCTCGACCGAACTGCTGATCCACTTGATGCAACTGACGGAGGAGGTCCCGCTCCTGTTTCTGTTCGCCTTCCGCCCGGAGCGGCAATCGCCAGCCTGGCAGATCAAGCTCAAGGCGGAAACGGACTACCCGCACCGCTATACAGAGATCGTCCTGAAGCCCTTGGGAGCACAGCAGACTGACGCGCTTGTCTCTGGGCTGTTGCAGATCGCAGACCTGCCTCAGGAGTTGCGCCAACTCATCCTTCGCAAGGCGGAGGGCAACCCCTATTTCGTCGAGGAGATCGTCAGGACACTCATCGAGCAGGGCGTCGTGTACCAGACCGATGACGGTCTGCGCTGGAAGGCATCTACGCGGGTGGAGGACATCACCCTGCCTGGAAGTTTACAGACGCTGCTCATGGCCCGCATAGACCGCCTCGACCAGGAGACCCGTTCCACCCTGCAACTGGCCTCAGTCATCGGCAGGTCGTTCTACTACCGCATTCTGAAGGCCGTTTCCGACTCCGCTGTGGCGCTGGACAGGCATTTGGTGGCCCTTCAGCGCGTAGAACTGTTACGGGAGGCTGGGCGGCTGCCAGAGATGGAGTATATCTTCAAGCATGAGCTGGCGCGGGACGCTGCGTACAATACTATCCTCAACCGCAGACGGCGGGAGTTCCATCGCCGGGTGGGCGAAGTCATCGAGTTGCTCTTCCCGGACAAGCTAGAGGAGAACGCCCACCGGCTTGCCCAGCACTTTGAGGCTGCCGGGGACCACGAGCGCGCCCTGCGTTATTACGTGATGGCTGGCGATGCGGCTGCCGCAATTTACGCCAATGTTGAAGGCGCGTCGCACTATGCCCACGCCCTCAACGCCGCCAAAGCGCAGGGCGCTCCTAGCGACGTG
>JACQOP010000043.1 GCA_016202485.1 Chloroflexota bacterium
CCAGAAGTACATCGCCACGATTGTGGCCGTGGCATGCTTCGTTGCGGCGGGCGCAGTGTACCTGCGAAGGGTTATGCGGGTTTAAGTACAACTGCCTATAACCTTTTCCTGGATAGGCTTCTATGCTATAATCGCCGTTGGTTTGATGTGATTAACCCAAGCAGCCAGGCGTCCTGGCTCACCGGTAGTCAGATTGTTGGGAGGTATGTTATGGGATCCCGCAAGCGCGTGTTCCTAATGGCTCTATTTGGTGTTATGGCCTTGCTTATGGCTATGACCTCGGCAGCGGTATTTGGCCAGGAAGGGGGCGCGCAGGTTGCAGGGCTGGAGCAGGCCATTGCCGCGCAGGAGCGGCACACCGACAGGCTGCTACAGGTCCAGGGAGTGGTAGGAACGGCCGTGGGGCTGGGGGCTGGCGGAAAGGCTGCGGTCTTCGTGTTTATAGAACGGGGCGACGTTGCTGGCATTCCTTCCCGGCTGGACGGTGTGCAGGTTATTCCTCAGGTTACTGGCAAGTTTGAGGCACTGCACCACCGGGACGGCCACACCGGCGGCCCCGGTGGCGGAGGGAGTGACCCAACGCCGACTCCTACCCCAACACCTTCCTCATCCTGCTCTCGCACCGAGTGGTGCCCAAGGCCCGTGCCCATTGGGGTTTCCACAGGTCACCCGGATATTACCGCAGGCACCATTGGCGCGCGGGTGAAGGACACGGCCGGCAACGTGTACGCCCTGAGCAACAACCATGTGTATGCCAATTCAAATGCGGCTACCATAGGCGACTCTGTCTTGCAACCCGGCCCCTATGACGGCGGGGACGTTAATAACCCGGATCACATCCTGGGGTACCTGGCCGCCTTCAAGCCGATACTCTTTGACGGCAGCAACAACACCATTGACGCTGCCATTGCCACAACCACAACTGTCCATCTGGGCAACAGCACCCTGCCGGGCGGGTACGGGACGCCTGCTTCCGGCACCATTGCACCCAACTCCCTGCTCTTCAACCAGAAGGTGCTGAAGTATGGTCGGACGACCGGCCAGACGGAAGGGCGGGTATGGGCCATCAACGCAACGGTGAACGTGGGCTACGGCGATGGCAAAGTGGCCAAGTTCGTTGGGCAGATCATCATAACCCCTGGCACCTTCAGCGCCGGCGGTGACTCCGGCTCCCTCATTGTGGACAAGGCCACCAAGAAGGCTATTGGCCTGCTCTTTGCCGGCAGCAGCAGCTACACCATCGCCAATCCCATTGACCTGGTGCTGAGCGAGTTTGGCGTGACCATTGATGGGGCGTGACCCCTCTGAGATAGGCAGGTAGAATAGGGGGAGGAAAGCATAGCCTTTCCTCCCCCTTCCTTTTTGGAGCCACTATGCAGCGCAGACCCATAGCAGAGGTGCTGGCCGAACATGCCGACTGGCTGATGGGCTTTCCGGGTGTGGTGGGCGTTGCCCACGCGCCGTCGGGAGCGGCCCCGGCCATCCTCGTGATGGTAGCCGGAGGGAAGGCAGACCTATTGCAGCTCCTGCCGGCATCTGTTGAAGGCTATCCCCTCCTGGTGGAGGAGACCGGGGAGTTCCAGGCACGGGGTGTCCCTCCAGATGTGAGGTGACGTGCATACAGCTTGACGGCCTCTCTGGACGGGAGTAGCATCGGCGCATTCAAAACAAGGAGAAGGCGGCAATGGCCCAAAGGAATTCTGACATAAAGGAGGGCTTTGTCCCGGTACCAGGGGGAAAGGTCTGGTATAGGATGACAGGCTCCGGCAACGGGGTTCCCCTGCTAACGTTCCACGGCGGCCCTGGGGCCGGCCATGACTACTTGGAGCCCTTGGAGGCGCTGGCCGACGACAGGCCGGTGATCCTCTATGACCAGCTTGGATGCGGCAATTCCGATAAGCCCGATGACGTCTCCTTGTGGCGCATAGAGCGGTATGTGGAGGAAGTAGCCGCTTTGCGTAAAGCCCTTTCCCTGGACAGAGTCTTCCTCTATGGCCACTCTTGGGGTGGCATCCTGGCTATTGAGTACATGATGGGCGCGCCGGCGGGTGTGGTTGGCCTCATCCTTGGGAGTTCGGTGGCCAGCGCGGCCCAGTACGCCAGGGAGACGGCGGTCTTGAAGGCGCAACTCTCACCGGAGACCGTGGCTATCCTGCGCAAGCATGAAGCCGTTGGCGACTACCATAACCCGGAGTACGAAGAGGCGATGATGGAGTTTTACACCCGGCACGTGTGCCGCCTGGACCCCTGGCCGGAGCCCCTCATGCGGACCCTCAACAACGTCATGAGCAACCCCGCTGCCTATGAGACTATGCAGGGCCCCAATGAGTTCACCATCAATGGGAACCTGAAGGAGTGGGACCGGACGGAGCGCCTTGGGGAGATATGGGTCCCCACGTTGGTTACGGTGGGCCGCTATGATGAGATTACACTAAACTGCGCAGAGACCCTGCACAGGGGCATTCCAGGGTCGGAGCTGGTGGTCTTTGAAAACAGCGCTCATATGGCAATGCTGGAGGAAACGGCTCGGTATCTTGAAGTGCTGAGGCAGTTCATAGGCCGCGTGGAGAGACGGTAAGAAGCTACCTAAATGCCAGTATGGATGACAACAGGGAAGGAAGTGGTATTCAGGCACAGGAGAGTGTGGTGATCAGGATGGGCTAGTACGGTCGAATCCATTTCGGAGTGAAGGGGCCTCTAGCGAGGGACAGTGTCCAAGGAAGCGGTGCTGGCCAGAGTAGACGCGGACGTCCGCAGCGGCGACCTGGGGAGGGTGCGAGACCGCTTGCACACCCTTATCTACCACTACCCGAATGATGTGGCCCTGAGAAGCCGGCTGGCAGAGGTGTACCAGAAGCTCCAGTTTCCTGCCATGGCGGGGCGCTACTGGTATCTGGAAGAGCGTCGGACTACCGAGATAGAAGCGTCCATTGCCGCTTTTGAGCGGTCCTGCGGCGGCGACCCCTTACTCATGCTGTCGGCCCTCAAGTTCAGGGGTGACCCTGACGATATCCCAGACCACGCCAGGGAACACCTCCAGTCACTCCGGCAGGCGGTGCAGGACAGGTACGGCTTCTTTCCAGATGCGTATGCTCCTTCAAGGAGAATAGGCGACGGCCGGGTGGCCATACCAAAGGGTGTGCGGGAAACCCAGTACCGGCAGATGCTGCGTAGAGGGTTCCCCCGGCAGGGCTTCTACCAGCGCGGGTTCATTTCCATTGGGCATCGCCTAGTTGCCTTGCACGTTGTGCTGGCAGGTGCAGTTATCATGGCGCTGGCACTTACTGGACTCCTTACCATTGCCAGGTGGGTAGTGCAAGCTCTCAGGTAAGGTCGTTGGTTCTTGCACAGTAGCGCCACAATGCAGTTACTTTGGATTGATGACCAGCACCGGGATGCCGCCCTCGCGGATGACGTGATCGGCCACGCTGCCGAAGACCAGGCGGCCCAGCCCTGAGCGGCCGTGGGTGGTGATGACCACCACGTCCACATCCTTCTCTTTGGCGCAGGCAATAATCTCACCGGCAGGGGGTCCCTGGCGTACTTCCCACTCCACCACCAGACCTTCCCTTTGGAGCTGCTGGGCCTTTTTCTCCAGGTATGCCTTGGCCTCGTCAACCTCCAGTTGAATAGCCGTTTCAACGGTCTCAATCGCCACCGGGGTTACGGGCTCTATCCCCTGGCCGGACATAGAGGCGGCGGCAAGCTGCCTGGCGATGTTGACAACCCGCACAAGGACGATGCTGCTGCCGTTGCGCTGCGCCCGCTCCTTTGCGAAGGGTAGGGCCTGCTCGGCCAGATCCGAGCCGTCCAGGGGGACCAGATATCGCGGCATGAGGTTCCTCGCTGTTCACTAGTGTTCGGACTCGCCAATTATAGGAGTAAACCCTGTGCTATGGAAGGGTATTTCTTGACAGGATAGGACGCTGTGGTAGTATTGGCCCGCTTGGGAGTGCCAACAGGAGCAGGAAGGGGCCAGGGAAGACATGACGACCTATACGCCCCTGGAAGTGGAGGCCCTCCAAGCCCAGCTTGGGGACCGGCCCATCGGCCGCCGGATCCTGTACTTGCCCCAGGTGACCTCCACCATGGACATTGCCCGGCAGGAGGCGCTGGCTGGTGCAGAGGAGGGACTGGTGGTTGTCGCCGAAGAGCAGAGGGCAGGCCGGGGCCGCCTGGGGAGAGCGTGGGTGTCCGCTGCCGGGCTGAACCTTTCTTTTTCCGTGGTGCTGTACCCCAACCGCTGGGCGGTGGGCCGGCTGAGCGCGGCGGCGGCGGTGGCCGTGTGCAGGGGGATACGGCAGGCCACGGGGTTGGAGGCAGCGCTGAAGTGGCCGAACGACGTGCTCATTGGCGGCAAGAAGGTGTGCGGTATTCTGGTGGAAAGCGCCTTGCTGAATGACCAGGTGCAGTATGCGATTGTGGGCGTCGGCGTCAACGTCAACCATGACCCGTCGGAGGAGTTGGAAGCTGGCTACCAGGCAACCAGCCTGGCCAAGGAGTCCGGCTTGCGAGTGTCCAGGGAGGAGGTGCTACTGGAGGTCCTGCAAGAGCTGGGCCTTATCTACTGGCAGTTGACTGGCTGGGGCGACGTTTGGGAGGAGTGGCGTGGTTCTCTGGAGACTCTGGGACGGCAGGTGCGGGTGCGCCGGGGGGAGCAGGTAGAGGAAGGGCTTGCTGCGGGGGTAGACGGCGACGGCAACCTGCTGCTCCGGCGAGCCGACGGGTCCCTGATTGCATTGACCTCTGGCGAAGTGACCCTGCAGGTATAGGAGGGGGAGATGCTGCAAAGCCTGAGCTTGGAAGACAAGACAGTAATTGTGACGGGCGGCGGTACGGGCCTGGGCAAAGCCATGGCGCTGGCGCTGGCCCAAGCGGGGGCAAACATCGTTGTGGCGGCGCGGCGTGCGGAGCTTTTGGAGCAGACCGCAACGGAGGTACGGGCCATGGGCCGGGGCGCGCTGGCTATCCCGACGGATGTTACGGTGGCGGAGCAAATAGAGCGCATGGTGGCCCGGGCCAGGGAGGAGTTTGGCAGGATAGATGTGCTGGTCAATAATGCGGGTATTGTGCGGGGGCAGCGGGCCAAGCCCATCTGGGAGATCACCGATGAGGAGTGGCGGATGGGCATTGAGGTGAACCTGTCCAGCGCCTTCTACTGCGCGCGCGCCGTGGCAAAAGACATGGTAGAGCGGGGCAGCGGCAAGATTATCAACGTATCCTCGGGCTTGGGGATGCGGGGCGGGCGGGACAACTACGCCTATGGCGCAGCCAAGGGGGGCATCCTGAACCTGACCCGTACCCTGGCCACCAGTCTGTCCCGCTATGGGGTTATGGTGACGTGCATTGTGCCGGGGTTTGTAACAACGCGGGAGCCGGAGGCGGGCGCGTCGCCAGGGCGACCTCCCCGGGACCCCTTCATCCCTGTGGGTCGCACGGGGATGGCCTTGGAGGTTGGGCCTCTCGCGGTGTACCTGGCGTCTGACGCCTCCAGCTACACCAACGGAGACTTCTTCTTTCTGGACGGCGGCGGCCTGGCAGGGGGCTTTGCGCCCACAGGGTACTCGCCGGTGGTCCCGCTGGAGATATAAGAGTGCTCTGGTGAATAAGGCCTGCCCTTCTATGCTCTTTTTTCAGCGGCTTACTAAGATGACTGGCTGGTTATAAGGTCTTCGTTGGACACGGTAATTTCCGGCCCCAGATAAGGTCCGAAAACTGAGCGGTAGAAGGAGGCATGACCTTCGCCGGTTTGCTGGTGTGCTCCAACTATCTCAACTTCAATGATGTCTCCCACGTTATGGACTGTATCAAGATTGAAGACAACATCACCTCTTTGCCATACTTCTCGCTTCTTGGCAACCACCGTCCTCACTCCCAGTGCTGTAACAAGGAACTCTTTTAGTTGGGCATCCGCTGGTAGACCTACCACAGGCACCGTCCGTGTATCGTAAGCATTCCTGTCATAGTAGTACATGATGTGGGGGACGCCGTTTTCCTCCCGGAGCCGCAGACGATATTCCCCTGCAACATCAGCGCGCTTGGGGAGATTGAAATAGTAATCAACTTGGTCCTTGGCCTCTACGAACACCGCTCCAATCTCGCAGAGCACCTTTCTGACGGCGTCAAAGTCATAGCAAAAACTCTTGATGGCCCGGAAGTAGAGGTAGCTAGGAACCACACCATTACCTCGCGAACTGGAGCACAAAACAGCGCTTCTGCAAGGGTAACGAGAGCTACCGCAGCTCCCTGGGCAGGGTAAAGGAGACGTTTTCCTCAGCAACGGAGACGGTGCGGACGGTGCGCGGCCCCAGGGCCTCCACCACGGCCTTCACTAGACGCTCTGGTGTAGATGCGCCGGAGGTGATGCCTATGCGCTGGACCCCTTCCAGCCATGTTGCCCTGATGTCC
>JACQOP010000040.1 GCA_016202485.1 Chloroflexota bacterium
CCTCATAGGCGAGCCGGGGGTCGGCAAGACGGCCATCGTAGAGGCCCTAGCCCAGCGCATCGTCACCGGCGACGTGCCGGAAGGCCTCCAACGGAAGCGCGTGGTGACCCTGGACATGGGTGTGCTGGTGGCGGGCACCAAGTACCGTGGCGAGTTTGAAGAGCGCCTCAAGAAAGTGATTGAGGAGATCAAGGCTTCAGGCAACTGCATTCTCTTCATTGACGAGATGCACACCATGGTGGGCGCTGGCGCCGCTGAGGGCGCAGTGGACGCTGCCAATATCTTGAAGCCTTCCTTGGCCCGTGGCGAGCTCCAGACTATCGGCGCCACCACCCTGGACGACTACCGCAAATATGTGGAGCGGGACCCAGCCCTGGAGCGCCGCTTCCAGCCCATCCATGTCTCCGAGCCCACAGTGGAAGAGACTATTGAGATCCTGCGGGGCATCAAGGGGCGTTATGAAGATCACCACCACCTGAAGATTGAAGACGAGGCCCTAGAGGCCGCCGCGCAACTGTCCTCGCGGTACATATCTGACCGCTTTCTGCCTGACAAGGCCATTGACCTGATTGACGAGGCTTCTAGCCGCGTGCGCATCCGCAAGACCACAATGCCTCTCTCCGTCAAAGAGGCTACCAAGATGCTGGAAACGGTTCGCAAGGACAAGGACGAGGCCCTAGCCAACCAGCAGTACGAGTTTGCAACGGAGCTGCACCAGCGGGAGCAGACACTGAAGGAAAATCTGGAGAAGCTGGAGAAGGAGTGGCGCGGCGGCCCAGGCCAAGCGGAGGAGTCCAGTGAGCCGGTAGTGACTGCCGACGATGTTGCAGAGGTGGCCAGCATGTGGACAGGCATTCCTGTCACCCGCCTGGCTACTGAAGAAACCCAGCGCCTGCTCCACATGGAAGAGAGCCTGCATAACCGGGTTGTTGGGCAGGACGAAGCCATTGTGGCTGTGGCCAAGGCGGTACGCCGTGCCCGTGCAGGTCTCAAAGACCCGCGCAGGCCCATTGGCGTCTTCCTGTTCCTTGGCCCCACAGGTGTTGGCAAGACTTACCTGGTCCGCGCCCTGGCTGAGTTCATGTTTGGCAGCGAAGACAGTATGGTGCGCTTAGACATGAGCGAATTCATGGAACGGCACACCGTCGCCCGGCTGGTAGGCGCGCCCCCAGGCTACGTAGGGTACGACGACGGCGGCCAGCTTACCGAGGCCGTGCGGCGCAAGTCTTACTGCGCCATCCTGCTGGACGAGATTGAAAAGGCGCACCCAGATGTCTTCAACATCTTGCTGCAGATCTTTGATGACGGCCACCTGACCGACGCAAAGGGGCGCAAGGTGGACTTCCGCAACACCATCATCGTCATGACCAGCAACATCGGCTCAGACCTCATCCGCAAGGAGCGGTTCATGGGCTTTGCTGTGACTACCGATGAGGCCAAGACTGCGGAACAGTCGTACCAGCGCATGAAGGAAAAGGTGACGGATGAGGTGAAGCGCTTCTTCCGCCCCGAGTTCCTGAACCGTATTGACGCCAGTCTGGTGTTCCACGCCCTCACCAGAGAACACATCATGGAGATCGTAGACATGATGATCCACGATGTGGCCAAGCAACTCCTGGAGAAAGGCGTGAACCTGGAGGTGACCCAGGCCACCAAGGACTTCCTGGCGGAGAAGGGATATGACCCCAATTTTGGTGCTCGCCCGTTGCGGCGCATGATCCAGGAGCAAGTGGAGGACCGCCTGTCCGAGGAACTCTTGAATGGAAGGTACGGGCCAGGTGACACGGTTGTGGTGGACATGGAGGAAGGCAACACTGTGGTAAAGGTGAAGTCGCCTGCGACAACGGTATAACATTGCCCCTAGCGACAGGGAGGCCCAGGGCTAAGGCTCTGGGCCTCCCTGTCGCCTACGCTTCCTATTTGCGCATCTCCATGAACTCCAGACGGACACCTTCCGGCCCCTCAAAGAAGCAGACACGGCGGCCATCCCCCAGGGTACGCTCCTCCAGCACCTTGGTCCCGCTGGCCTTGATCCGCGCCACCTCGGCGTCAAAGTTGCTGGCGTCTATAGCTACGTGCTCCAGCCCCCATTGCTGCTCCAACTGCTGACCCGCGACCAGGCCGGTGACGTTCAGAGGAACGCCGTGGAGGTCCAGGTTATAGGAAGTAATATGGCCCTCGGTGCTGCGGTTCTCCCGCAGGACTTTGGCCCCAAGGTAATCTATGTACCAGCGGGCCGTTTTCTCTGGGTCCGGGCTTTTGTGGTGCAGGTGGTTGATACGGTATGTCATGGTGTCACTCCTACGGTGTATTGGTACGCTCCTGGACTGACTTCGCCTTACGTGGACCATCCTCAAGAAGAATCTCCCAAGAATCGCAGTAAATACCCCAAAAAGTCCGCCAGACCCGTCTCAACTTCTTGACAATCTGCTAGCTATGATATATTGTCCGTCCAATCTAGCAAGGAGGTACATCTATGGAAGCCTATTGCTTCAAGTGCCGCACCAAGCGCGAGATCCGCAATGCCCGGGGAGTAACGCTGAAGAACGGACGGCCCGCCACCCAGGGGACCTGCCCGGTATGCAGCACCAAGCTCTTCCGCATTGGCAAGGCGTAAGTTAACTCATTGTGGATGCGCGGGGGCTAGGTTAGACGGTAGCCGAGCTTCTCCAAGAGTTTCTTGGGGTTCGCTTCAAGCACGGCGTACAGGTCTTCACCTTCCAACCCAGCCCCTCTGGCTATTTTGTGTACCCAATTCTCTGTGAGCAGGTCGTCAGGGCTGTGAGCGTCTGAGTCAATTATGAGTTGCGCTCCTGCCGATTGCGCCATCTTCACCACATGCCCGTTTGTGAGGCTGTGCCCCTTCCGGGCTGAAACCTCCAGATAAACTCCCTCCTGCGCTGCAAGGCGCGATTCCTCTGGCGTCACCAGGCCCGGGTGAGCCAGTATGTCCACTTTGCCAGAGTCAATGGCCGCCTTGTTGGTCCCCTCTTCCACCGGCTCATTGATGGTCTGGCCGTGGACGACGACCAGCCTTGCCCCAAGAGCCCGCGCTCGCTGGGCCGCCTCAGTGATGAGAGCAGGGGGCACATGGGTGATCTCCACGCCGGGAATAGCAATGATGTTCCACTGGGACATGGCCCGGGCGCACTCTTCCACCAGGATGGGGATGACGCGCTCCTGGTCCGCCAGCCCCACGTGGTCGGTAATGCCGATGGCCCGGTAGCCCATCACGAAAGCCCGGCGGATGAGTTCCATGGGGGACAGCTCACCGTCGCTGAGGAAGGTGTGGGTGTGGAAGTCGTAGACGGGCACCGGTGCTCCTTATACCCCGTCGCCTTTCAACCGCCTGATGCCTTCCCAGGCAAGGGGCACTGCCAGGGCTGCCATGAGCAGCTTGATGGCGTCGCCCAGGATAAAGGGTGTGAGGCCCCAGGGCAGGACTTTGTCCGGGGGCACATAGAAGGCAAGCCACGGCAGGCCAAAGGTGTAGATAGCGACCTCACCCAAGAGCATGGCGGCGGCAATCTTTAGTGGGCTGCGACCCCAACCACGCTCGGCTAAGTAGCCCACAATAGCAGCGGCGGCAATAAACCCCAGCAAGTAGCCCTGGCTGGCTCCTGCAACGGCCCCGCCGGAGGCGAAGACAGGGATGCCGGCGATGCCCGCGGCCATATAGACCAGCATACTAGCAGTGCCTCGTTTCAGTCCCAGGGCAGCCCCTGCCAGCAGCACGGCAAAGGTCTGGCCGGTGATGGGTACCGCAGGGTTGATAAAGAACTTGACCTGAGCGGCCAGCCCGGTGATGGCGGCAAACCCCACTACCAGCATGGTGTCTATTACCATGTTGGCCACAAAGGTAGAGCGTGGGATAAGGGCGTCAGCCAAGCTTCCTGCGCGAGTGGTCTTTTCCATAGTGTTCTACCCCGCACCCTGCTTCCCCTTGTCAAAAGGGACTGGTGCGGGCCTTTCTATTTGAGGTTTGTTGCAAAGAAGGCCAGGGTCTTCTGCCAGGCATCCTGAGAAGCGGCAGGGTTGTAAATCTCCGAGCGGGTATCGTTGAAAAAGGCGTGGTCGGCGCCTTGATAGACATGGGTCTCAAAGGTCTTTCCAGCCTGGGCCAGGGCCTCCCGGAGGGCAGGGACGGCGCCGGTGATGCGGGTGTCCCGTTCGGCGTAAATACCAAGGAAGGGGCCGTTCAGGTTACGTACCTGGTCTATGGGGCTGGGACTGCCTCCATAGTAGACGACGCAGGCGTCCACCTCACGGTTGGCGCAGGCTGCCGCCAGGGAGAGCCCACCGCCCATGCAGTACCCAATGGTTCCCACCTTACCGGTGGAGAATGGCTGCTCCTTCAAGAACAGGACTGCCCCCTTCAACTCCTTCATCGCCCGGTCACGGTCCATGGACTGGGTCAGCTTCATAGCCTCTGAAGGCTCTGTGGTCACCTGGCCGTGGTACAGGTCCGGGGCCAGGACAGCGTACCCCTGGGCAGCGAAACGGCGGGCCACATCCTTGATGTGGTCGTCCAGTCCCCACCACTCCTGTATGAGGACGATACCTGGTGCCGGCCCACGGCGGTTGGGCCAGGCCAGGTAACCCTGGGCTGTTCCTCCGTTGGCCTTGAACTCCACCATAGCAACCGTCACCGTGTCTGCCACAGTCTGCTCCTCATCTTGCGGTAATGGTATCCTTCGCCGACTGCACATCGTACCTTACAGCGAGCCACTTGTCACCCTCTGGGGTAGCAATCCAGGGCAAAAGAAAGGGCCCCGACGTGTCGGGGCCCTTTAACTTCGTCTTTTGGAAGCAGGTCACCCTACTTCTTGGAGGTCAGACGCCACCTACAGAAAAAGAGGTTCCAGTTAGGGAGCTACTACGCGGTAAACTATCGTGCATGGGCATCACCTCCTTTGTCATTTAGGGCCGCCACACCTAGGCTCATAAAGGAGTATAGCAATGAGTCGTGGGTGTGTCTACAGGTTTTGGCCTCCATTTGTGATGATGTGAACGAACCAAGGCCCACAGTGAGTCAACGTTGCGCCGCGGTCCCTTATCCTTTGTCCTGGGGCTTGGCCAGACCGATGCGGTCCGTGAACCAGGCAACCAGGCGCTGGTCGTAGTCCACGCGGTTGGAGGGCTTGCCCTGGCCCCGGAAGCCGTGGTGCTCCCCAGGATAGCGCACGTACTCCACTTCCACGCCGTGATAGCGGAGGGCTGTGAAGAAGTCATCGGACTGGATGGTGTTGCACTGGAGGTCAGCCTCGCCATGCATAAGGAGAATGGGGGTTTTGGCGTTCTGCACGTAGGTGATGGGAGAGAGCTTCAGGTACAACTCCTTCAATGACCACGGGTCCCCGCCCATCTCATCGTACCGGTGAACCGGCGCGTTGCTGTGGGCGAACATCGTGTACAGGTTGCTGACGCCTGCGCCCCAAACCGCCGCCTTGAAGCGGTCCGTATGGGTTACGATCCACCCCGTCATGTAGCCGCCGTAGGAGTAGCCGGTGACGCCTAGGCGCTCGGTGTCCACCCATCCCTGGGCGATGACCTGGTCAACGGCAGCCATCTGCTCCACGAAGTCTCGCTCGCCGCGCCCGCCGTTCAGGAAGCGGGCGAAAGCCTCGCCCCAGCCGGTGCTGCCCCGGGGGTTCATCTGCAGGACACCTGCGCCCAAGGCCGGCAGTGAAAGGGGGTACGAGCCCTGGAACTGGTGCTGGAAGGCGGAGTAAGGACCGCCATGAATATCCAGGACCAGTGGATATTTCTTCCCTCGTTCCATGTCCAGAGGTTTCATGACCCATCCCTCTATGGTCTGCCCGCCGGACACAGGCACTTGAATCTCCTCAATCTCCGGGAAGCGCAGCTCGGCCATCAGGGCGTCATTGGCATTGCTAACCTTGACCTCTTCAGAGTCCCGAAGGTCCGTGCGGTATACCTCCGCAGGATTGGTCTGGCTGGTGGATAGGAAGGCGATAGCGCCATTTGGGGCAGCAGAGAACCCAGCGATGACCCGCTCGCCTCCCAGGATACGGGTGGCGGAGCCGTCCCGTACAGCAAAGCGGTACAGGTGGGTGTCGGCGCCGTCATGGACCCGCGCCAGGAGGGAGAGGCCGTCGGCCGTCCACTGGATGGCCCC
>JACQOP010000038.1 GCA_016202485.1 Chloroflexota bacterium
CCCCAATACCTGTCCCCACAAAGAGGCACACCAGGTCCGAAAAACCCTCCCCCCCCCCTAGCCTCCACTCGCCCCAGGTAGCAGCCTGTACGTCGTTCAACACGGTCACGGGTAGGGAAAGCTCCTTCTGAAAAAGGGCTCGCAAGGGCACTTCCTTCCAGCCAAGGTTAGGAGACCCTTGCACCAGGCCGTTGTCTCGGTCCACCTGGCCGGCAAACCCTACGCCCACGCCTACGAGGTGCCCATGGCTCTGGCTGCCACAGAGGGCCTGGATATCTTGTACCGCTCTCGCAACCCACCCCAAAGGCTCCATGCCATAGGAACTGTCTCTACGAAGGGACTCCACGACGTGGCCTTGGGCATCCACCAGTGCATACAGTATCTTGGTGCCTCCCACATCTACGCCGACGGCGAGGGGTACAGACATACGCTCCTCCTTCCGCTATGCCTTCCGCACTACGCTACACCGGGAAGAACAACCACGCAACAGAGCGGATGCTCATTCTCCCAGACACCTTCTTGCTGTACAATGCCCTGGTTTGACCTTTCAATTCTATCTCACTACTAACCTGGAGGGCCCTGTGAAGTTTTCGCTGTTCGTTCTGAACCAATGGCTGCCCCACGAGAACATGGCGGAGAGAATCAACGAAGGGCTAGAGCAGGTGAAGGCCGCCCGGGAAGCCGGCTTTGATATGGTGTGCACCGGACAGCACTACCTCTCGTATCCTTACCAGATGCCCACCACCCTCCCTTACCTTACCCACCTGGCCAGCGCCGCCCAGGGGATGTACGTAGGCGCCACCGTGTTGTTATTGCCGTTACTTCCCCCAGTTGACGTAGCGGAAACCGTTGCCACCCTAGACGCCATTACCGGAGGCAAGTTTATCCTGGGCGTTGGCCAAGGCTACCGGGCAGAAGAGAACATCGCCTTTGGCACGGCCCCTACCCCACGGGAGCGGGCTGACCGCATGTCCGAGTCTTTGAAAGTCATGAAGCTCCTATGGACCCAGGACGAGATGGAGTTCCACGGCACCTACTACCACATCCCCAAGGTAAAAATCGCCACGCGTCCCACGCAGAAACCCTATCCTCCTATCTGGATGGCCGCTAACAGCGACTTGGCAGTCCGTCGCGCCGCCCGGGAGGGGTACCCCTGGCTTATCAATCCCCATACAACCATAGGTACCCTGGAAGGCCAGGTACAACTGTATCGTGGCGCCGCAGCCAAGGCGGGACACACTATTGGAACCATTCCCATTTTCCGTGAAATGTACCTGCACGAGCGCGGCTCCGCAGCCTTTGATCAGGCAAGGCCCTATTTGGAGCCCAAGTACCGTGCCTATGTGGACTGGGGCCAGGACGAAGTACCAGGCCAGGAGACCTTCCGCGTTCCCTTTGAGACTCTGGCAAAAGACCGGTTCCTTCTCGGCGACCCAGCACGCATCATTGACGAAATCCAACACTATAGGGAAGCTCTGGGGGTAGACCGCTTTGTGTTCCGAATTCAGTGGCCAGGGATGCCACATAGCGATGTGATACGTCAGCTAGAGCTATTTGGGAAACAGGTTGCTCCTCATTTCCCCTAGGCTTACTGCTCATAGCGCTATCATTTCCCTGTTTCTTCCCAGTCTGCTATTGCATTGCTCAAGACCTTTCTATATAATGGCGGCCAGTTGGCCATAGTCCAGGTTTCAACCATGCTTCCCTCAACAACTCAGGCATCGGGTGACCTTGGTAGAGCCAAAAAGTGATTAGGAGACTCTAGGAGGTCATCCAATGCTTCAAAGCGATAAGACGCTAGTCTGTTCCAACTGTGGCTCGCAGTTCACCTTCACGGCCAGCGAGCAGCAGTTCTATGCCTCAAAGGGCTTCACCAACGAGCCGAGGCGGTGCCCCACCTGCCGGTCCGCCCGCAAGAACGAGCGGGAGACCGGCGGCTATGGCCGCAGCAACTCTGGCCCTCGCCAAATGTACGACATCGTCTGCGCCAACTGCGGCAAAGAGGCCCAAGTACCCTTTGAGCCCCGCCAGGGCCGCCCCGTTTACTGCAACGACTGCTATAGCCGGGAGCGAGCCAGCAGCGGCGGCGGCTCCTCACGGGGTTACGGAAGGTAGTTTCCTTAAACCCACCAGTGGACTCCTTGGGGACGGTTTTTCAACCGTCCCCACTCTTTTCCCCCGCACTACCCTGAGGACACCTCGCCAGAGACCCCCACTTTGCTGTACCCTATGTTTGCCCCCAGCACTACGGGCAAATTCGCGCATCGGCACAGAAGCCTCATGAGCATCACCGTTGTTCCTGCATACCGAGTGGTAAAAAGGTTCCTGAAAGACGTGGAGGGCATGCCCACCGACGCCGCTCTGGACTCCCTGTGGGGCAACCTCCGGACGTACATGCAGCATATGCTGTCTGCGTCTGACGCCCCCTTTGCCGATTTGGGCCAGCGGATGGCAGTATCACAGATTGGCGACCCTAGCCTGGCAGACCTGGCAAAGGGCCTGGATGACATTGAGGCTGGTCATCCCAAGGAGCTGGTTGAAGACACCCTTGCCCGGTGCGCCGAGGCGCTGCCCAGACCCGACCTGTCAGCGCGGGTGTTGCTCCTGCCCGGCGACGGCCAGAGCCGGGTCATGGTGAGCCAGATGCACGGGGCCTTCGGCGTGAGCCTCGGCTCTTCTGCAACCCTGCTCTTCCTATGGCCTTCGGAACGGTGGCAGCAATGGCTCTGCTACACCATTGCCCATGAGTATGCCCATCTGGTACGCAACCTCCTCCTGCCACGGAGGATGACCGGTGGGAAGCTGGTCTACCAGAAAACCCAGGAGCCGGAGACTTTGCTGGATGCCATGGTGGCCGAGGGTATTGCAGATGCCTTTGCTATGCGGCTTTTCCCGGGAATGGCGCCTGCCAGTTACAGCGCCCTGGAGGCGGAGACCGAGGCCAAAGTATGGCCCAAGGTGCGACGGCGTTTAGGCGTTTCCGATACGTCAGAGATACGGCGAATGCTCTTCGGCGACAACGACCGAATACCCGCCTGGACCGGACACACTATTGGCCACCGCATGGTGCAGGACTATCTGAACTTGCATCCCACAGCACGGCCTGCAGGACTAACAGGCCTGGTGGGCCTGCATGCCAAGGTTATCTTTGAGGCTACCCAGTACCATCCAAGGCTGACACCGGTATAGCAACTGTACGATGAACTGTCCCAACTGTGGTACCAGCAACTCCGAGGATGCAGCTTTCTGCAGCCAGTGCGGGAGGACTTTGTCTAGGCCAAATTCGGAAGGCCCAACGGTGCATGGGCCATTGTCGTCGGAAGTCCCCTCTCTGCCTACTCCCGGAGATCCCACACCCCCAGATGCCATTATGCCTAGCACCCTGTCGCAGTTAGTAAACCACACGTTGGGGATATACCAGAGGAATCTACGACCTCTGCTGGGCATCTGGGCGCCTCCAATGGTGCCGCTGCTCCTCGGAGCCTTCGTCACCAGTGATGGTATTAGGGCATTCTTGCTCCTCGTCTTCTTCTTCACCCTCATCGTAGCGGTGGGCGCCACGGCATATCTCGTGGCGTCCTTTTACGCGAATCTCCCCATCTCCACAGGTAGGTCCTACCTGGGAGCTATGAACAACGGCGCCGCTCTGTTGGTGAACGCTCTTGTCTACTATGTGGTAGTTTGGACCGCTCTGGGTCTCTCCACCCCCTATACTGCTTTTGTAGGAGTCCCTGTTCTCATCTTCGTCCTGGTCTCATGGGCCTTTTTCTCGCAGGTCACTGTTCTAGAGAACCGCAAAGCAATGGAAGGTCTCTCCCGCAGTTGGGCGCTGGTCAAGGGCTTCTGGTGGCGGGTCTTTCGTATTGGGGTTGTGTGCATGTTGGCTCTCTCAATCCTCTCTCTGCCGCTTCTCTTTCCTGCCATTCTGGTCATGGATGCCAGTCCCTTAGCTAGCAATCTTCTGATGACCCTGTGGCTCTTTCTGGCCTTTCCCCTGTACCACATTGGCGTTACCCTGGTCTACTTTGACCTCCGCGCCCGCAAGGAAGACCTCACCTTGAGCCGCCTTGCCCTTGAGCTTCAAGGCGAGGCATCTCCTTCGGACGTCTTCCGCCGCCCGCCTCCAGAAGGGCCGGGCAGTCCACTGTGAAACGTAGATGTAGGGGGCGAGCCGCTGGCTCGCCCCCTACATCGTTCATGACCTCATTACCCTTGCGTCATCGTGCCGGCACAATGGGCAGCACCACGTGAGAGGGATAGCGGCTGCTGTGGTGTACTGTGTTCTCCGCCACAATCCTGCGCCGCTCCTGGCCCAGGGGGTCGCCTGTATTGGGGTTCACGTCAAAGCGGGGGAAGTTGGAGCTGGAGATGTCCACACGGATGCGGTGCCCTCTCTTGAACAGGTTGCCCGTGGGATAGAGGGGGAAGCTGATCTTGCACACCTCTCCAGGCTTCATTAGCTCTGCCTTCTCCCAGGAGTTGCGGTAACGCACCCGCATGATGCTGTCCGTCAGGTTCATGTGGAAGCCGTCCGGGTAGTCAACGTTGGGCGGGCACACGTCTATGAGCTTGGCAGTGAAATCGGTGTCTAAGGCTGAGGAGGATATCCACAGGTTGACTATCACTGTCCCAGTTACCTCCACATCCTCTGCGAGCACCGGCGTCTGGAACACACACACGTCCGCCCTTGCAGACAGCGGCAAGTACGGCGGCTTGCAGCCGTAGAAGTCCGGGCGCTCCTGCTGGTGGAAGGCCCCTGCCTGGGCAATGATGCCGCCGGACAGCGCGCCGCCCATGGTGGGCGCCGGGTTGTTCGGGTCAAAGTGGTACGTCGTGTGCCCGTTGGCCCCACTAGGCGTCTCAGGACTGAAAGAGCCATCTCCGTGCAGGTAGTAAGGGGTGAACTTGGTGCGGGCCAGGGGCCACTCGTGCTCGTACCGCCACTGGCCGCCGTGGCTCATACGCCCGTCGGCGTTACGGCGGCCATCACCTCCGCCCATGATAAACAGCAGCATGGGTGGCTGCTCGTCCAGCCCCGTCTGGAGGCCCTTCAGCCAGGTGTCAAACCACATGGTACGGAAGTCGTTCCAGTCCTCTGCCAGGTTGCCGTCCACGGACGCGATGGGGCCAAAGTCTACATCGCCCGCAAAGGTCACCGACCGCCGCCCGTGAGTCCACGGCCCCATAAGCAAGCGTACCGGGCCCTTCTTGATCTTGGAAAGGCCCGCAAAGTTTTCAAAGGTGGTGCGGGTATAGGAGTCGTACCAACCGCCCATATGGAGTTGGGGGATGTCCGACCACTGCTCGTAGAACAACTCCCCCGCTAATCCCGGCTGCTTCCAGTATTCGTCATAGTCCCCCCGGCTCCACTGCTCCAGGATATAGTCCTCGTAGTCGGGCGTCCACTTCAGGGGCGAATGGCCTTTACGCCAGGGTAGCCGTTGTAGCCACTCCTCCTGGGTCACCCCTGCCAGATACTTGGCGACGACGGGGTCCTCTGCCGCCTCCTTGCTGAGCTTCGCCTGATTGATGGCCCAGGCAATCTGCCGTAGCTCGTAGGCCCCGTTGTGGCGGGTGGAGCTCATATAGGCGTTGGAGAATGCGCCGCAGTCCACAACCATCGTGGACAGGTTAGGTGGGTTCATAGCCGCCATGGCTCCCTGGGTGTGCGCCCCGTAAGACGTGCCAAAGGTGCCAGTTGTCCCGTTGGACCATGGCTGCTGGGCAATCCATTGGACGCAGTCATACCCATCGTTGGCGTCGGAAACGTACTTGTGGAAATACCCTTCCGACTTATATCGCCCGCGGTTGTCCTGGAGCACCACCACGTAGCCCCGCTCGCAGAAGTACCGGGCCTCCTCGGGCATCCGTCCGCCCTCTTTGTTGTATGGCGTACGCTGGAGCAGCACTGGGAAAGGACGGTTGATGGCTTGCCCGTTGAGAGCAGGGCGGTAAATATCCGTGGCTAAACGTTTGCCGTCCCGCATCTCCATCATCACGTCCTTCTCCACCTCTACCTCATAGGAAGGCTCGGACCGCACATTGGAGTACTGCATGGCTCCCCCTTCTTTTCACTCGGTTGCGAAGTAAGACCCCGGTAATGGGCTACCCCCTTGCGAAGACAGGCGTCCGGGGGGTGGGTTTCTTCGGCACAGGCTGCACCTGCCCCAGAAAGTCCAAGACATGGCTCGCCAAGACCTCTCGCATGTTGGCAAACACGTGGTCCGCACCTTCTTGGATGACCAATTTTGCGTCAGGCTTGAACTTTATGGTCTCAAAAGCGTCTTTGGCCGCGTCCCGCAGGCGCGGGTGAGTCTCCAGAGTGCCGGCCATGAGCAGCACGGGAGGGCGAATTTGTGCGACGTACCGCACCAGGTTGTATCGCTCGCCAGGCCCATGCTTATCTAGGTAACTGCGAGCGCTGTAGAACTGCAGATTGGGGAAGGTCGCAGCAATCAGCGTGTTGGGCTCCCCGGCCTCCACCAACGCCTTCGCTTTCCCGTAGAATGCCCGGTATTGCTCAGCCATCTCGCACTGCGAGAAATACGTATGGGAGAGGCGCACCGGAGAGCACGAAATGACTGCAGCCAACCGGGGGTCTTGAGTGAATGCAGCATAGTAGGCAACCTTGACTGCGCCCATGCTGCCGCCAAAAATGGTGATGCGCTTGTACCCTTGCGTTGTCAGCCACGTGACACCGGCGTCAATGTCCCACCGGCAGCGGTCCAGGACCTCGTGCGCGTTCCCCAAAAGCCTGTCGGGGTTACCGTATACCACATCGTGACCCCTGGTATTGAACGACACAGCCGGATAGCCCGCCTGGCGAAGGCGCTCGGCCAAGTAGAGCATATTGGCGCTGTAGAAGTTGCCACCGGTGCCATGGACCAGCAAGACAGCATCTGCTGCGCGGCCTGCCGCGCCCCCCTCTCTCGGCGCAAAGAACGCCCCGTCCAACGCGATATCGTCTACTGTCGTCGCCCTGACTAGCTCTACCTGCATGGCAGCCCCCTCACAAGATGGAATGCGCCGCTATTGTACGAGGGGAATCCCGTACCCGCAAGGTCTGGAACACAATAGGCGGCATCACCGGGGAACAGCCACGGCAAGCTCAGCATTCTCTCAAGGAACACAGGGACTTGCTTACTGCTACGGATGCCAAAGGAAGGGGAAGACAACGTTCACCAGGCCGCTTACAGAACAGGAGGGCCCTCCTTTGGGGGGAAAGCCCTCCTGTTCTGTAGACTACCTCATAGGTAATGATAAGCCCTTGCGTGGTACCCCTGGGCGGACTCGAACCGCCGCACCCGGCTCCGGAGGCCGGTGCTCTATCCTCTGAGCTACAGGGGCGCGCTATCACTATAGCACACACCTTCCCCACTGGCACCATTAGTCATGGCCGCCAGGAGCACTCTGGACAACAGGCTCCCCCTCTGCTCTTTCACTGTGGCGGCGGCCCGAGGCGGTGTGTCGGAACAAAGGCACCAGGAAGATGGGGGCCAGCAGGGTCGTGACTACAGTCATCAGAATAGAGACGCCAAAAAGCTCCTGTTCTACCACACCGCGACTCAGGCCGATGCCCGCCACTATCAAGGCTACCTCACCCCTGGGCAGCATCCCTATTCCGATACGAGCGGCCCCTAGTTTATTGAACCCTGTAGCCAAGGCGGGAAGGCCACATCCCACCACCTTGCTGAGAATGGCAAGAGCCGATACAACGAGGCCAAAGAGCAGCGCCCCACCCATTACCCTGATGTCCACAAGCATCCCCATGGCTACAAAGAATACCGGTACCAGAAAATGGTACACCGACATCACCTGCTCCTCCAGTTGCCGCTTCAACCGTGTGTTGGAAAAGGCAAGGCCTACGGAGTAGGCGCCGATAATCATCGCCAGCCCAAAGCTTTCCGCCAAAGCCGCCCCCAACAGGGCAAGGGCAAGGGCAAGGGCAATTTCGGCGCCGGCAACACGAAAGCCAACCATGAAGCTGGACAGAGGACGAGCTAACAGGACCCCCAGGCCAGTAAGAGCCACCCAGAAACCAATGGCTTTGGCCCCAATCAGCGCAATACCCCCTAGGGACACCACTCCCGATGCGGTAATACCCACTACAATGGTGAGCAGCATGATGCCCAACACGTCGTCTACCACTGCTGCCGCTACAACCGTCACCCCTTCAGGGCTATCCAGGCGGCCAAGGTCGCCCAGGACCCGGGCAGTGATGCCCACGGACGTCGCCGTCATGATGGCCCCCATAAACAGTGCCTCGGGAGCCGTCCATGCAGTAACATAGCCGAACAACACCGTCGCGCCTACCCCCAGCACGAAGGGAAACACGACACCCCCTACCGCCACCACCGTCGCAGGCCCCGCAAACCGCATAAACTGCCTCAGGTCTGTTTCCAGGCCAGCAGTAAATAACAGCACAATGGAAGCCACCTGGCCAAAGGCGTAGAGCTCCACAGAGAGAGGGATCCCCTGGCCTGCTTCGGTGAACTCGTGAGGGATCGGGAAGAGACCACCATAGCCTGGAATAGGCAAGGCCCCGAGGGCAAAGGGGCCAATCAGAATACCGGCGGAGAGTTCTCCCAGTACCGGAGGCACCTTTAGGTAGCGAAGGCATATCTCTCCTGCCACCTTTGCCACTATAAGCATCACGGCTAATTGAAAAGCAAGATGGACAACTTTTTCGGCAATCCCGTTTTCCATGGCGCTCCTAGAAATGACTCCCCTGACAAACACTTGGCCGCAGCGTTTTGGAGATTATAACATCTGAACCTTCCTGAGGAAGGCTCACGACGTGTGGAAAGATGCGAGGGGTGCAGGAAAATCAAAGGCATCAGCCCTATGGAAGTATTGACATCATTCATAGGCCTGCCTATGATTATGCGGGCGTTGAGTTCTGAGAATGCGGGCTTGTGCCACTGTGGTTCCGCATATGGTCAACAAGCCCTTTCATCATGCCAATTTGCACGGGAGGCAGTGAATGCGCCGTCCAGGCACGCGAAGGTTTTGGACTCTTTTCGTATTGTTGTTGATTGTTGCTCTCACAGCTACTGCTTGTGGGGCTGCTGGTGAGCAGGGGTTACAAGGGGAAGCAGGCCCTGCAGGAGTGGCTGGCCCTACCGGCCCTACCGGCCCCACCGGCCCTACCGGCCCCACCGGCCCTGCCGGCCCCGAAGGCCCTAAAGGCCCTGAGGGCGACACCTACCCCGTCAAGTTGGTCGTGATTCCTACATCGGCAGGGATTGTGGCTGCCGAGCAGCCGGCTCGTGTAACCGCCGGAGCCCGCCAGCCCCTGGTCACCATCTATGGCACAGGCTTCCC
>JACQOP010000039.1 GCA_016202485.1 Chloroflexota bacterium
GCCGCACCCTGCGCCAGGCCCTGTACGACCTCACCGACCACTACAAGGAGCACCTGGAACAGCTCCTGTGGACCAAGTGGGACCAGCGCATCGCCCGCAGCGAGGCCAAGCGCGCCCTATCTGACCTGCAAGGGGCTAGGGCGCGGTTTATCGCACTCCTCTCCGACCTCCAGGACAACCAGCTAGACGCACGGGCAACGGCAACCGCCAATAACGCCACAGCCCGGGAAGTGGTCTTGCATGCCCTGGAAGAGGAACGCACGACTATGGAGCTTATCGGCAACGCTCTGAAGAGCGCAGCAAGCTAGACACTAGGGGCGAGGTCTCCTCGCCCAGGGCACGCAGAAAAACTTGGAGGGTCCTATGGACACCGAAGTCCGCAAACTCATCGCAAAGCTGGAAGCCCAGAGGCGCGAGGCCATGGACCTGCTCCTGTCCCTCTCCGACGAGCAGCTTGGCCTCTCCTATACCGACCGTCCCGGCGGCGAGGAAGGCGCTTTCACCATCCGCCGGCTCCTCCACCGCATTGAGACCCATCACCGGGACCATATCCAGCACCTGCTCAAGGTGCGCCGCAATATCGGCAAACCCGTGGACGAGACCACCCGGAGCCTCATAGAGATGCAGGCCGCACGCACCGAGCTCCTATCAAGCCTTATCGGCCTCACCGACGATGACCTGAAGATAGACGTGTCCGAGGGCAACGAGCTGGGCAACTTGCAGCCCCGCGCAGGCCAGGAGCCGGAGTACACCATCAAGCGCATTGTGGAGCACGTAGTGGATATGGAGGAGATGCGCCTGGGCCATATCCGCCAGGCCCTGGAAGGCGGCAGCCGTTAGGCCAGGGGCAGCCTAAAGGGCGCTCTCTACCTTCAGAGGCACATGGGCCGCCATCTGGTCAAAATGGCGGTCCCGGTGCAGCAAAACCACATCTTCCGAGAGCGCTAGGGCGGCGATGACGATGTCAGGTGTCGGCACTGTCACGCCCGCTCTCCTTAGTTGAAAGCCAAGGTCAAAGGCCTCTTCCCACGTCGCATCATGCAGGGGTAATTGCCGGAGAGAAGCTAGAAAGCGTCCGAGGCTTTGCCATTCCTCCCGAGTGCGCGTTCCTCGGAGGAGTTCCAGCTTGATCAAAGGCATCGTTGCTGCCAGGTCTTCTGCGACGAGGCGGCTGACTCTCCGGCTCAAGGGGGCATCGCCCTGCCGGGGCAGCAGGACTTCTAGCCACACTGAGCTATCTATCAGGACGCGTTCGGCACGAATCATCTCGCAATTGCTCCAGCATCTCAGGAGTCAGTTCCAAGTCCCACGTGCCGAAAGTTAGGCGGAACTCTTCCAGCCTGCGCTTCCGGATCCCCTCCCGCATCGCCGCCTCAATCGTTTCTCTGATCCCCTTGGTGCCAAACTCTTTCTTGGCATCTTCCAAGAGGTCGTCATCTATGACCACTGTGCGCCGCATGTTCCACCTCTGCTTCCATAGTATAGAAATAGCATACCGCTATTCGTCCTCTCCATCCTCCCGCATTTTCTCCAGCTCTTCAGCAGTCAAGCCCAGGTCCCATGTACCCAAAGACCGCCGCACTCGCTCCAGTTTCCGCTTGCGAATGGCTTCCTTCATCGCGGTCTCAATCGTCTCCCGGATGCCTTTGGTGCCGAACTCCTTCCGGGCCTCTTCCAACAGCTTGTCGTCTATCACCACCGTGCGCCGCATGGATACGCCTCTCCAATACACATTACTACTATGCATTCAGTATACGCATTCGCCCCTATCCCTTCAAGGAACGCTTCAGCCCCCAGTTATCACTTCTCGCGCCCGACGCGGATAGTTGGTCATGAAGCCGTCCACCCCCAGTAGCGCCAGGGCGCGGATGTCCTCCACGCTGTCCGCCGTCCAGGGGATGACCAGCAGTCCCGCGGCATGGGCTTCCCGCAGCCCGTCGGGGCGCATATCGTGGACCGCCGGATGCAGTACCGTCGCGCCCGCGGCCTTTGCCAGGGCCACGTGGTCAATCACGTCCCCCCGGTAACACACGCCCGTCAGCAGCTCCGGCTCCCGGTTCTTGAACCGGCGCATGGCTACGTGGTCAAAGGACAGTATCTCATGCTCCCCCAGGACGCGCGCCCGCTCCAGCACCCCTGTCACCGACGCCTCTATCCCACGGTACCGGTGCGGGATATTCTTTACCTCAATCAGCAGCGGCAGCTTTCTCCTGGCCCAGGCTACCACCTCCTCCAGCATAGGAATCCGCTGTCCGGCAAAGCGCCGGTCAAACCAGGCGCCGGCATCCAGCCCCTTCAGCTCCGTCAGGGGCATACTCCGCACCAGGCCCCGCCCATTGGTGGTGCGGCCCAGCTCGTCATCGTGGAACACCACAGGAAAGCCATCCGAAGTGAGATGCACGTCCAGCTCAATAGCGTCGGCCCCTTGCTCCAGGGCCAGCTCAAAAGCGGCCATGGTATTCTCCGGCGCTTCTCCCGATGCTCCCCGGTGGGCAATAACCAGGGGCCGCCGGTGGTCCAGCAAGTCTGTGATCGCCATAGCCAGTCCTCCCTCCAGGCGCTGGGCGGATTATACTCTAACCCGCCCTGTACCCTTCTGCTCCCTTGCCCCTTGCGTGTACCCCCTGTCATCCCGCCCTTGCCCCCCTCACCCCCAACGACGTATCATCAATGCAGACAGCCACCCAGCACTGTCATGCCCTTGTAACCCACGGAATTGTTTCCACAAAAAATAAAAACAACTCCCGCCCCATCATAAAGGACCCCTATGGAACGGTATGTCCAGGCCAACCTCCAGCACTGGAACGAGGTCACCCCCCTCCACGTCGGCTCCCGCTTCTATGACGTGGAGGGCTTCAAAGCAGGCCGCCGCTCCCTCCATGCCATTGAGCTCGTGGAGTTGGGCAACGTAACCGGCAAGAGCCTCCTTCATCTCCAGTGCCACTTCGGCCTGGACACCCTTTCCTGGGCCCGCCTGGGAGCCAGGGTCACCGGCGTGGACTTCTCCGGCGCCGCCGTCACCCAGGCCCAGATGCTCAGCTACGAAGCCAACATCCCCGCCGCCTTCATCTGCTCCAACCTCTACGACCTGCCCAAGGTCCTAGACACCCAGTTTGACATCGTCTTCACTTCCTACGGCGTCCTCTCCTGGCTCCCCGATATCCGGCGCTGGGGCGAAATCGTCGCCCGCTATACCAAACCCGGCGGCACCTTCTACATCGCCGAGATTCACCCCATCTCCTATATCTTTGACGACGACGCCGCTGCCGGCCCGCCCGCTGTGAAGAACCCGTACTTTTACTCCCCAGAACCTGAGAAGTGGCAACCCGCCGGCTCCTACGCCGACCGCGCCGCCAAAGTCCTCAACCCTACCTACAACTGGAGCCACAGCCTCAGCGACATCGTCAACGCCGTTATTAACGCCGGGCTGCGTCTGGAATTCCTCCACGAGTTCCCCTACACCGTCTACCAGCAGTTCCCCTTCATGGAGCAGGGGGCCGATGGCTTCTGGCGGCTGAAAGGCTACGAGACTTCCATCCCCCTCCTGTTCTCTCTGAAGGCCACCAAGCCCTGATGCACCCGGTCAGACCCACAGCCCAGGCCATCCTCCAGCGCCTCCATTCCCTGGCCAACCCCGCCAGCGTGGAGGGCATGGCCCGCTTCGGCCTCAGCAGCCGCAACACCTTGGGCGTCTCTGTCAACACCCTCCGCCGGCTTGCCAGGGAGATAGGCCGGAACCATCCCCTGGCCCTGGAGCTATGGGACTCCGCCATCCACGAGGCCCGCATCCTCGCTGCTATCATTGACGACCCCAGGCAGGTCACCGAGGCCCAGATGGACCGGTGGGCCTCCCAGTTTGACTCCTGGGACATATGTGACGGCGCCTGCTATGGCCTCTTTGACAAAACCCCCTACGCCCACAAGAAGGCTGCCGAGTGGAGCAGCCGGCAGGAAGAGTTCGTGCGCCGGGGCGCCTTTGCCCTTATGGCCGGCCTGGCAGTCCACGACAAGAAGGCCGCCGATGCCCCCTTCCTGGCTTTCCTACCCCTTATCCAGCAGGCCGCCAGCGACGACCGCAACTTCGTCCGCAAGGCCGTCAACTGGGCATTGCGCCAGATTGGCAAGCGTAACCTGGCCCTGAACGCCGCCGCCATGCACCTCGCCCAGGAACTGAAGGCCTCGCCTTCCAGGGCCGCCCGCTGGGTCGGCTCCGACGCCCTCCGGGAGCTGGCCGGCGCCGCAGTACAGTCCAGGTTGGCCTCCAGAGACCCGTAGGAACGCCCATAGGAACGGATAGAGGGGCGGACCTGCGTAGAGGCCCCCCTGCCTTAGACACAGCCTTGCCCGATAATTGCTTTCATATATCAGGGGAGAAGAGGCAAACTCCCCCCGATGAGGAGAAGAGTCGGGGTCGGGCAAAGCCCTCAGACACAAAGAACAGAGACGCCCACCAGCGTCTCTGTTACGCACCTGCAAGGCCCTCAAAGGCTACGTGTCCTGGACCCCTTTGCCTTTGAGATAGTCCACAGCGGACTGGACCTTCGTAATCTTCTCGGCATCCTCATCGGGGATTTCAACGGGGTCGCCGTCCTGCGAGAACTCCTCTTCAAAGGCCATGATCAACTCCACCAGGTCCAGGGAGTCGGCGTTCAGATCATCAATAAAGGATGCCTCAGGGACAACGCTGCTCTCGTCTACGCCCAGGCGGTCGGCGACTATTTTCTGCACGCGTTCAAGGACCGTTGGCACGGCATTACCTCCTTATGTAGGTCACTAGAAGCTGGTTGGTTATTCAGAGTCAGCGGCTTCCGTTTTGGCAATTGCTCCCAAGACACCGTTGATGAACCGCTGCGAGCCGTCGCTGCCAAAGGTGCGGGCCAGCTCCACAGCCTCGTTGATTATAACCCTTATCGGGGCATCCTTGCCCATCCTGATTTCGTATATTGCCATGCGGAGGATGTTTCTGTCCACTACCGAGAGCTGGTCCACGGGCCATGTAGGCGCGTGAGCCGCAATGAGGGCGTCCAGTTCTGGCAAGTGCTCCCGCACCTTTCGTGCCAGGTCACGGGCAAAAGCCTGGCTGGGCGCATCCAGATCCGCTTCAGCAAGGACCCAGGTAAGGCTCTGCCCAAGGGGATGGCCTGTGGCGTCCACTTCGTACAAGGCCTGCAGGGCAATCCGGCGCGCCCGGCGACGGGGACTGACGGCCTTTGGCTCTCCCATAGTAGCGCCCCTGGCAACCTTGTGCCTTAGGTGGCCCCAGAAGAGGCTTCATTGTGCTGGAACGTGGCCAGGCTCCTGGCAGAGACAAGGTCATTTACATTTGCTACTTGGACACTGCTGGCAATGCGCTTGACCATGCCCGTCAGCACCTTCCCAGGCCCAAACTCTATGAAGTTGCCCACGCCGGCGCCCACCATGTAGCTAACGGACTCCTGCCAGCGCACACATCCGCAGAGTTGCTGGGCCAGCTCGTCTTTGATCTCCAACGCCGCCGTGACAGGCTTGGAGGTGCAGTTGGCAACTATTGGGACGAGGGTGTTGTGGAAGGTGACCTTGCCAATAGCTTTCAGCATCCCCTCCAGGGCCGGCCCCATCAGATAGGAGTGGAAGGCCCCGCTGACCTTGAGGGGAATCGCCCGGCGGGCTCCCCGCTCCGAGGCCAGTTGTACGGCCCGGGCAATGTCCTCCTGGGAGCCGCTGATGACCACCTGTCCGGGAGAGTTAATGTTGGCTATTTGAGTATTGGTCTCCTGGCACACTTCTTCCAGGGGAGGTAGCTCCATGCCTATAATGGCCGCCATGGCCCCCGGCTGCAAGTCGCACGCCTCCTGCATCAGGCGGCCCCGCTCCCGCACCAGCCATACGGCGTCAGCCGTTTCCAGCACCCCTGCGGCAGCCAGCGCCGTGTACTCGCCCAAACTATGGCCGGCCATGAAGGAGGCAAGGGTCTCCAAAGGGCGTTCTACCTGCTCCCTGGCGGCGGCAAGACAGGCAAGGCTGACGGTGAGGATAGCCGGCTGCGTGTTGATGGTGCGTTCCAGCTCATCAGCCGGGCCGTTGAACATGAGACTGGAGAGGGAAAAGCCGAGGGCTTTATCGGCGTCGTCAATGATACGTCGGGCCGCTGGAGAGTCGGTGTACAGGTCCCTCCCCATGCCGACCTCTTGGGCCCCTTGACCAGGGAACAGATATGCTGTGGGTGTGGAGAAAAGGTCATCGGCCCCGTTTCGTGACGAGTTCGCAGGTGTTGCCACTGCCATCTCCTTTCCTGCGGTAAACCGAGGGGGTGGACACGTTTATCCAGATGAAGGCCTGACACAGCCGAGACTACGTCTGGTCCGACTCCTCAGGGTTCATGGAGATGACCTCCCGGCCGCCGTAGTAGCCACAGGTAGGACACACGGTATGAGGAGGCTTCGGGCTCCGGCACTGGGCACAGGTGGTAATGGCCATCGGTGGTTTCTGAAAATGACTCCAGCGCCAGCCTTTCCTGGAGCTGGAGCGCTTCTTCTTTGGATGTGGGGGCATGGAATGACTCCGTCTTACTTTTTGGTGGTGGATAGCAGGCCCAAGAGCGTTGCCCATCGGGGATCAACCATCTCTTGGGGACAGTCACAGGAGGTTTCATTCAGGTCCTTGCCGCAGTGAGGACAGATCCCGGCGCAGTTAGACTGGCACAGGGGCTTCATTGGAATGGCAAGGATGATGTCCTGGCGGACCACTTCCTCAATGTCCAAGATGTGGTGAGTGTCAATAGTGGTGTCAGCCTCTGCTCCATCGGGAAGGGCCACCGGGACACCGGTGGTGACATCTACAGTTGGGTGATAGGTCTCGTTGAAGAGGAACGGCAGGGTGGTATCGTAGGGCCTGAGGCACCGGCTGCACGTACACACCACCCGGGCCTGCAGGTTGCCCTTGACCCAGACGCCTTCGTTTATCCGCACAAGAGTAATAGACCCCCAAAGACGCTTGACTTGGGCGTCCTCCAAAGCAAGGGACGTCTCGTCCACCTGGTGGCGTTGAGAACCCCCCACCGGACCTTTAAGCAGGCCAGCAACGTTAAACTGCATCATGCACCGGTACGACCGCTAGGCTCCTATAAGGACGCGCACAAGAAGCGGCCTCTTGGAGTTTCAAGGGACCGATACGCTTCGGAAAGGAAACACAGAAACAGATGGAACACAGCAAATACGCACAGATACAATAATAAGTACTCTATTTAGTAAGTATACTTGAGAGAGCGGAGGGTTGTCTACGTTGCTTGCGTTACGGCCCTCCCCTCCTTCTGGATCAAGCGATTAACTCCGGCGCTCAGGCGCAAGGGAATGCTCTACAATAGATCTAGCTAACCCATAGGAGTCCCCATGCTCATCCTTGGCATTGAAACCTCATGTGATGAGACTGCCGCCGCACTGGTGCAGGACGGCCTCCGCCTGCGCTCAAACATCATCGCCTCCCAGGTGGAGCTACACGCCCATTATGGCGGTGTGGTGCCGGAAGTGGCGTCGCGCCAGCACATGCTCCAGATGGTGCCCGTGGTGGAGCGCGCCTTGCACCAGGCCGGCGCTTCCTGGGACAACGTAGACGCCATAGCCGTTACCTACGGCCCCGGCCTGGCAGGCTCCCTGATGGTAGGCGTGAATATGGCCAAGGCCATCGCCTACGCCCGGCGGCTGCCCCTCTACGGCATCAACCACCTGGAAGGCCACGTGTATGCCGCCTGGCTGGAGGGCCACCGGCCCGACCTCTCCCCTGGGTTTCCCCTTGTATGCCTTGTGGCCTCAGGCGGCCACACGGACCTGTTGCTCATGGAGGACCACGGCCACTACCAGCTTCTGGGCATGACAAGGGACGACGCCGCCGGCGAGTCCTTTGACAAGGCGGCCCGCCTCCTGGGCCTCGGCTTCCCCGGGGGCCCCGCCATCCAGCGCGCCTCCCAGTCCATCCCACTCCACACCGTGCGCCAGCAACTGCCCCGGGCCTGGATGCGGGGCACCCTGGACTTCAGCTTCAGCGGCCTCAAAACGGCGGTGCTCCACAAGGCGCAAGAGCAGGGGCTTGAAGGCGGCGCCAGCGCCGGACGCCAGCAGGAAGTAGCAGAGCTGGCTTCCGCCTTCCAGGAGTCGGTGGTAGAGGTGCTGACCGTCAAGACCCTGGAGGCGGCGGCCCAGACTGGAGCCAAAGGCATTATCCTGGGCGGTGGCGTCACCGCCAATGCCCGCCTCCGGGAGCGCCTGCACGCCCAGGCCGGCGGCTTGCCGGTGTTCATCCCTTCGCCCGGCCTGTGCGTGGACAACGCCGCCATGATCGCCGCCTGCGCCTACTACCACGCCGGCCGCCGCCAGCCCGATGGCTACGACCTGGATGTAGTACCCTCCCTGAAGCTGGGGTAATTACGGCCACGCCTCCCCTTTGTAGGCCATCTCCCAGAACAGATACTCGTACCGAAGGGCGGCGCGGAAGACCTGGCGGGCGCTGGCCTGACCCACTGGCGGAATGCCGTCAACAATGGCCTTCATCGCCGCCACAAAGTCCCCCAGGGCCTGGTCGGCGTGGATGTCTATCCACTCCTGGTACATGCGGCGCCGTGGCCGTGCCCCTGTCTTGGTCAGGCGCGTCGCCCAGTCGTAGTACGTCCACTCCGTCACCAGCAGCCCCGTAGCGATGTCCTGGAAGCTCCCGTCGTAAGCGGTGGCCACCAGGAAGTTAGCCATGTTTTGCCCCGTGGGCAGCGGCTCGGCGGAGTGGTAGGTCTCCGGCGGGACCCCTAGCTCCTGGAAGGCCCGGAAGAACAACTCCTTCTCAGCATTGAGGATGGTGTGCAGGAATGGCGAAAAGGGTTGGGCCGCTTCCAATGTGGGAGCCTTGCTCACCGCTTGGCCCAGCACCTTGGCCAGCGCCCCCAGGAACAGGTAGTCCTGGAGGAAGTATCGCTGGAACTTCTCCAGGGGCAAAGAGCCGTCGCCCATCTCCCGCACGAACGGGTGGGTTACCATGCGTTCCCACAGGTCGTGGTTAGCCTGCCGGAGGTCGTCTGAAAAGGGCATCAGGTGCTCCAGATACTCAGCATTGGCGGGTAGGGGCGCAGCATCCCGCGCCCCTACGTCTGAGGGGTGCTACATCGCCTCTTCTATAAAGCGATTGGTGAAGGCCGCTTTGCCGTCCACGGCCCGATCCACCAGGCCGTGCTCCAGCATCCACTCGGCGAAGGCTACCCATTTCCCTTCCGTCTGCCAGCCGAAGGGGCTGTTCCCTTCAATCCACAAGGGGGCCAGCAGTTCCACACCGGGCCGCTCAATGGCCTCGTCAATCTCTGGGGCCGCCTGTTTCAGCAAATCAATGGCCTTCTGGGGGTCCGCCACCGCCTCCTGATAGCCCTTCATGACGGCGCGGACAAACCGCTGGACCAAATCGGATTGCTGCTCAGTCTTTGCCCTGCTGGTGACTACCACAATCTCGTAAAAGTCAGGGATACCCCAGTCCTCAAAGCGCAGGACATTCACCGGGAAGCCCTGGTTTTGAGCGGAGATAGACTCGTGTACCCAGTATGCCCCCGCAATGGCGTCTACCTGGCCGCTGATGAGGGCGGGCACCAGGTCAAAGCCTACGTTTACAAGGGTCACATCACTGAGGGACAGGCCCTCCTGCTTGAGCATAGTGTCCAGGAACGCCTCGTCTGTCGGCACCCCTGGAACGCCAATCTTCTTACCTTTCAGGTGGCTTGGCCGCTCTATGCCCGAGGACTCCAGGGCCATCACGGAGTTCAACGGGTGTTGCACCAGGGCAGCCACGGACACCACGGGCACCCCTTGGGCCGCGGCAAACAGCACCTCGTTCTGGTAGCTTAGCCCAAAATCGTCCTGTCCTGCCCCCACCGTGGCAAGCACCGTGGAGGGGTCGTCAGGGGTGTAAATGGTGACGTCCAGCCCTTCCGCAGCAAAGTACCCCTTCTCTTTGGCAATGAAAAGGCCGCTGTGGTTGGACCAGGGGAACCAGTCCAGAGCGATGCGCACCTTTACCGTAGTGGCTGCCGTGGTGGAAGTTGGCGTAGCCGTGGTTTGAGCGCCGCCGCAGGCGGCTGCCAGCAGCGCCAGCACTAGGGGAAATACCATGAACACCCTGGGGTTCATACAAGCCTCCTTACGTTTCTTCCTCAATAGGTTGTTCCACTGCAACTTCATAGTCCTGCCTCCTCCTCTCTGGACTGGCGCGCCCGGTAGTGCCAGGGCAGGGCTACGCGCTCTAGCAATACCACTGTGAGGAACAGCAGGATGCCCATGAGGGCCAGCAGAAACACCGCCCCAAAGGAGCGCACCGTCAGGAACAGGGGTACCGACACCCGCGTCAGGTAGCCCAGGCCGGCGCTGGAGCCCACCCACTCCCCTACCACCGCACCGATGACGCTGAAAGTCACTGCGACCTTTGTCCCAGAGAAGAGGAAGGGCATGGCGCTGGGGACCTGGACCTTGCGGAAAATCTGCCAGCGACTTGCCCCCAGGGTGCGCATCATGTTCACCATATCCAAGTCTACGGAGCGCAGCCCGTCCATGACATTGACCACGATGGGAAAAAAGGTAATGAGGACCACCACGACAACCTTTGGGGCCAGCCCGTAGCCAATCCATACCAAAAGGAGGGGCGAGATCACGATGACTGGGATGGTCTGGGAGGCGATCACCAGAGGATAGACCGTGCGTTGGAAGCCCCGGAAGAAGGCCATGAGCGTAGCAAGAAATACCCCCAACAGAAAAGCCACCCCAAAGCCGATCAGGGCCTCTCCCAGGGTAACCCAGGCATGACGCAGGAACAGAGCACGGCTGGCCACCAGTTCCTTGGCCACAGCATAGGGGGCAGGCAGCTTCCACGCAGGTATCTCAAAGAGGAGGACCGCTCCCTGCCAGAGGCCGAGGAGGAGGGCCAGGGCTGCCACCGGCCTGGCCCACGCCAGCACAAGGCGCTGCACCCTCGTCGCGTCAGAACGGTCTTTGCGGGCGGCTCGGCCTTTCTCCATAGGTGGCGTCACGGCTTCCGGCGCTACCTCCATGGCTCCTCCTGAACCCCGGTGCTCTCCTTCCCCAGGGCTGCAAGGAGCTGGGCCTTGTAGGTGATGAAGGGTTCCTGCGTCACCACCAGATGGGTACGGGGGCGTGGTAAGTCCACAGCCAGCATCAGCCTCACCCGCCCAGGTCGGGCGCTGAACAGGTATACCCTATCCGAGAGGAACAGGGCCTCCTCCACGTCGTGGGTTACCAGCACAATCGTCTTGCGGAAAGCTGACCACAGCTCCAGAAGCCACTCCTGCATCTGGGCCCGGGTCAGCGCATCCAGGGCGCCGAAGGGTTCGTCCAAAAGCAGCACATCCTTTCCGGTGAGCACAGCCCGCAGGAATGCAGCACGCTGCCGCATACCGCCGGAAAGGGCGTAGGGGTACTCTCGCTCAAACCCCTTCAGGCCAAAACGCTCCATCAACTCCAGTGCCCGGGAACGGGCTTTGACCTTGGCTATCCCCTGCACCTCCAGGCCCAGCAGCGTGTTATCCAGGACGGTGCGCCAGGGCAGGAGCAGGTCCTTCTGGTGCATATAGCCTACCTGGCCCAGGGGCCTGCGGGCCTCCACACCGTTGAGCCAGAGAGTACCCCCACTCGGCTCTTCCAGACCCGCAATGATGTTGAGCAGTGTACTTTTACCACAGCCGCTGGGGCCAATGACGCTGACAACCTCCCCTTCCTGGGCATAGAAGTCCACGCTCTCCAGCACGGGAAGGGTGCGTCCCTTGTAGACAAACTCCTTGCTGATACCATGCAAGGCTATCTTGGCCGAGGCTATTCTATCGTCCGTTGCGGTAGTCATAGGACAGGACAACAAATTGGGCCGCCAAGCGGGGACTGGCGGCCCAAAAATATCATCGCCAAGACCATATCCCTACGCTGGCATTACCCAGATCAGGTTCTAAGAAGGGTCGCCCCGATAGGTCGGGGCCTCTCAGCCTGGCTCTTACCAAGCTCCCCTCCGGTCACATATTCAACTCTAAGAGCGTATTCTAGAGACACAGGAGGCAGACGTCAATGGCTCCCTTGCCACTCCCCTTGCTTCCTCATGACGGAGCGCTACTTGCCATCCAAGTTGTAGGCATTGGCCATGTACTGGCGCACCATCCGGTGGGTATTGAAGAAAGAGCCGTTGAGGGCAATGGCCGAACGCATCACCCCGGCGTAGCCCATAGGACGGGTGTAGTACAGGGGCAAGACCACGTACTCCAGCTTGTCATACAGTGAACGGGCCTCGGCCTCGGCTGGAGCAGGAATGCTGCTCTCATCGCCTATGGCCCAACCCGTGACGCCTTCCACCCAGCCTTCCACCCACCAGCCATCCAGAATGCTGAGGCTGGGGACGCCATTCAGGGCGGCTTTCATCCCACTGGTGCCAGAGGCCTCCAGCGGTCTCTGGGGGTTATTCAGCCACAGGTCCACCCCGCTGGTCAGGAACTGGCCCAGGCCTACATCGTACTCCTCCAGGAAAACTACCTTCACAGCGTCCCCAAGGCTGCGGGAGGCGTCTATGATGCGCTTGATCATGGCCTTCCCACCTTCATCCCTGGGATGGGCCTTGCCGCCGTATACCAGTTGCACCGGCCCCACGCGGTCAACGATGCGTCGCAGCCGGTCCTCATCGCTGAAGAAGAGATCATGACGTTTGTAAGGCGTGGCCCGCCGGGCAAAGCCAATAGTAAAGGCGTTGGGGTCCAGCCGCACCTCGGTGCGGCGCTCCACTTCAGCCAAGAGCGCCTTCTTGGTCTTCCCATGGGTACTCCATATCTCGTCCAGGGAAATACCCGCCGCGTAGCGTAGGTAGTGGTTATCGTATCTCCACTCTGGGATGTGACGGTCGTACAACTCCTGGTAGGGGCGAGAGGTCCAGGTGGAGGCGTGGACCCCGTTGGTAATAGCGCTGACGGTAGAGCCAGGGTACATGGCCTGGGCCGTCTCCCGGTGGCGCATGGCCACGCCGTTCACAAAGCGAGAGAAGAACAGGGCCAGGTAGGTCATATCCAGGGAGTTCTGGGACAAGGCGTCTACGCGGGCCAGGGGTTCCACCGCCTCCGGGCCCAGGACCTCGGTCACCAGGCCCAGGGGAAATCGGTCATGGCCGGCTGCCACAGGGGTGTGGGTAGTAAAGACACACCGCTTCCGTACCGCCCCTATCTCCGCTTCACTGATGTCTGCCAGTCCCTGCCCTTCCAATTCTTCCCCCAGCAAGGCCAGGGTGAGCAAGGCAGAGTGCCCCTCATTCATATGATAGGTCTGGATGTTATGGTATCCCAGGGCACGGAGGATGGCCACGCCCCCCATTCCCAGAACCACTTCCTGGCATAGACGGTACCGGCTGTCTCCTCCATACAGGTAGTCGGTCAACCCCTGGTCCCAGGTCGTGTTCTCAGCAAGAGCAGTATCCAGGTAATAGACCTCCACCTCCTTACCAGTGACGCCCCGGACGGTCCGATGCCAGGGGCGTATCAACACATGGCGGCCTTCAATGGCAACGGAGACGCGTGGGGGCAGCGGCTCCAAGAATTCCTCCGGCGACCAGATTGCCGGGCTATCCGACTGGTGGCCGTCGGCGTCTATATGCTGTCGGAAATACCCTTTGCGGTGGAGGAGTGTGACGGCTGCCATAGGGACGCCCATGTCGGCGGCAGCCCTCAACGTATCGCCGGCAAGGATACCCAGGCCTCCACTATAGGTGGGCATGGCCGGGAGCAGGCCAATCTCCATGGAGAAATAGGCAATGGTAGTATTGTTAAGAGCAGGTTGGGTCACAGATCACCAGAGACGCAGCAATTGAAGCAAGTCCTTTCCCAGCACATGGGACATTCATAAGCCCCTTTCAAGACTGCCCATTATAATAGCATAGGGAATACTGCAAGGCCTTTGTCTATGAGCGAATCTCGCCGTCCTACCGTTTATATCCAGACCCACGGCTGCAAACTAAACCAGGCGGACACCCAGGCCCTGGCAAGCCAGTTCCTGGAGGCAGGGTACACCCTCGCCAGCAAGCCAGAGGGGGCCGACGTCTCGGTGGTGAATACCTGCACCGTCACCCACGTGGCCGATTCCAAGGCGCGCCAGGCGTTGCGGGCCGCCCGCCGGGCCAGTCCCGGCGCCCTGGTCGTAGCCACGGGCTGCTATGCCCAGCGCGCGCCTGACCAGCTTGCCCGCCTGCAAGCAGTAGACCTGGTGGTAGGCAATGCGGGGAAGGAAGAGCTTGTAGCTCAGGTGGGCAGGGCCCTAGGTGTTGAGGCTCCTGCTGCTGCCGTCATAGAAACTGGAACGGAAAAAGCGGCAGGCTTGCGTACGCGAACCATGGTAAAGATCCAGGAAGGATGCAACCAGGTATGCGCCTACTGCATTGTGCCAAAGGTCCGTGGAAGGGAGCGCAGCATCCCCCCCGACCTGCTGGTGGAGCAAGTACAGCGCCGAGTATCCGAGGGATACCGTGAAGTGGTGCTCACTGGCTCCCAGTTAGGTACCTACGGTTTTGAGCTAAATAAGGCATCGCTGGGGCAGCTCATCACCTGCATCCTCCTAGAGACGGAAGTGGTACGCCTGCGGGTCTCCTCCCTGCAGGCCCATGAAGTCACCCCCGATCTGCTAGAGCTGTGGACTGACCCAAGGCTATGCCCCCATTTCCACCTGCCGTTGCAGAGCGGCTCGGCAGCAGTGCTGGCGCGGATGCGCCGCCGCTACACGCCACCCCAGTATGAAGCGGCAGTTGCCCTGGTCCGGAACAAGGCGCCTGCCGCCGCAGTGACGACGGACGTGATTGTGGGTTTCCCAGGGGAAACAGAAGAGCAGTTTGAGGAGACGTACCAGATCTGCCGACGGCTAGCCTTTGCAGGGCTGCATGTGTTCCCCTATTCCCCCCGCCCGGGGACCAGCGCCGCCCACTTCCCACAACAGGTGCCGGATGAGGAAAAGGGTGAACAGATGAGCCGGCTGCTGGCCCTGGGGAAGGAACTTGCAGCCCGCTTCCGGGATGGGGTGCTGGGGACCATTCGGCCCGTGCTATGGGAGAGCAGCCGCCACGCAGGGGAAACCCCAATGTGGTCCGGCCTCACAGACAACTATGTCAGGGTCGCCGCTTTCTCCCACCGAAGGCTGCACAACCAACTCACACCCTTCCGCTTGGAACGCCGGGTGGGGGAAATGGTCTGGGGTAAGGTGATACAGGAAGCCTAGACCTTCGGCAGGTTCTGCGGCGTACCTTCAATAAGCAGCACACGTTCAATATGTTCGCCCTGGATGAGGTTATTGAGGGTGGCGCGCAAGGCCTGGACATGAGTGTTTTGGGCGGCGTGATCAGCGTCCTCTTGGGAGCGCCAAACCGCAATACGCCCCAATTCCCCTGGGACCGACTCTGGTTTGTACTGAAAGCCCAGGATGTAGCCGGGCAACCGGGCGTAGGTGGCTTCTAGGTCGTCCAAGGCCTTCTCAACTCGCTGGGTCATGCCGGCTTGGGGATGCACAATAGTCTGCCGCGCAATGGGCATGGTCTTTCCCCTTTTCAAATGCTAGAAATCCACCGGCTTAAATTTGATGGTACCCCTGCGTTTCTCAAGATACCCAGCCCTGGTATCTAAGCCGTGGCAAAAGACCATAAGCCACCCACACTGTTCTGCCTCGGCAACCAGTTCCTTTTTGATACTAAGGGAGTCCTCAGGATAGGTATCAGTGGCAGGAATACACGAGGCTTCTAAGTGATGCACGGTGGGGACCAGGTCCCCTAAATAGGCCACACGCTCGCCGCCATGATTGACAATAACAATCTGGTGGCCATGGCAGTGGCCGCCGGTGAGGCGTACACGAACACCGAGTCCCACTTCAGCATCGCCGTCCAGGAGCGTAAGCTGCCCACGGCTCTGTAAGGGCGCGAAATCCTCCTGGTGGTAGTGATTGCAGGCGCGCTCATTAGGATTAACGGCATCCTCCCAGGCCCGGCGCTGGACAAAATAGGTGGCGTTGGGAAACGTGGGAACAGCCTCGCCGGAACGGTCCAGACGCGTGCAACCCCCGGAGTGCTCCTGGTGGAGGTGCGTAAGGACCACTGCCGTAATATCCCGTGTCGTTAAGCCCATACCCCGTAAGCTCTTCAGCAAGTTACTGCGGGTCAGGCCGTAATGCTCTTTTGTCGCGTCAGGATCTTTCCCACCCAGACCCGTGTCCACCAAAACGCAGCTATCGCCGTTACGGATGATAAGGCAATTGAGACCTAGACTGATACGATTGCGCCGGTCTGGGGGAGACAGTTGCTCCCACGTGGCTCTGGGAAGCTGTCCAAAGATGGTGCCGCCGTCGGCCTTAATGGTGCCATCGCTAATGAGGGTGAGGGAGGAGGAAACTGGTTTCATGCTGCTGTACCCTTCGTCTACATTGGAACAGGGCGTAAAGAAGGTATGACATAACGACCGCACAAACGCGGTAGCGGACCTGGGACACAAGCCAGCATGCGCCAAAACGGGACGAGACTACCCCGCTGCGCAGGGACGTAACCAACCGGTGGTTTGGCATTTGGCAGCTTGACATTTCGGCTGATCCCCTGGGGTTTCTGGGGGCGTCGTGGCCTGTCATTGGAACTGCCGGAGTATTTGCGACGGGTTTCACAATAGCATGAGGCTTTGGGAGCATGTCAAGTAACAGATGTGCTATTCCCGTGTAACAAATACATTTCAATAAGGTATAGTAACAGTATATATGAGCGAAAAGCAAGGCCCCCCCAATATTTTGTGTTTTAATGAGGAGACCGTACAATGGCATGTGGAACAGGCTAGTCCGTCAGGATTATGCCTGTAAGATGAAGGAGGGCAGCATGACTATAGCCACACCAACAGACCGTAATTTCACTGCAGGAGACCTGCGACTGCACTTCCTGGACTGGGGCAACAACGGAGCGATACCCTTGGTCCTGCTGCACCACGTCAGCAGCAATGCCCACACCTGGGACTTCTTTGCCCGCCAGATTTCCGACCGGTACCGCATCCTGGCCCTGGACCTGCGCGGCCACGGAGACAGCGCCTGGGCCGGCGAAGGGAACTACACCACTGAACACTATGCCTCCGATGTAGCCGCCCTGGTAGAACACCTGAAGCTCCCTCAGGTGATCGTACTTGGCGGATCCCTGGGCGGCCGCGTTGCCTTGGTTTATGCAGCGCAGCACCTCGAAAATACGGCAGCATTGATTATGGAGGATGTAGGCGCGGTACGACCGCCCTCCCTCTCTCAGGGCTTTGCAGATCGGGTGGCCGTCGGAGACCCACAGTTTGCGACCGTGGAAGAATGGGCAAGACAGATGCAAGGCGCCAACCAGCGGACCCCTCCTCACGTCTTCCAGCACCTGGCCTTACACAGTACCAAACGCCTGCCCAATGGACTGCTCGGGCTGAAGCGCGACACGGCCATCCAGAGAGACTTCGTACCCCTGGAACTGTGGCATTACGTAGAACAGGTTACCTCACCTTTCTTGCTGATGCTCGGCTCTGAAAGCGCCATCGTGGGGGAAGACCAGCAAGCCCGCTTCCAGCAGCTCCAGCCGGCGATGGAGACCGTTACGGTGCAAGGAGCGGGACATCACATCGTGCACGACAAACCCGAGGAGTTTGAGGCAATCGTGCTCAGCTTCCTAAAGTGCCACGGGTTGTAATAGGTCTGTGAGAGACCAGGCCTAGGAAGCAAGCTTCTGCAAGACCTGATTCCAGAAGTCAGCGCTCTTGACTCCGTAGCCTTCTCTGAAGGTGATGACTCCAGACTCGTCCACGCCAATCTTTGTGGACTGAGTGGTGATGCTGTAAGCAGGCAGCATCCCAGATGGGGCCTCTGCCACAGGCCAGGGGTAACCCTGGGCTTGCTTGTAGGCAACGAGGTCTGACAGCTTTTCTGTGGGGTCAATGCCGATGGCAATGAAGTCCACCTTGTCCTGGTACCCGGGATAAATGTCTTTTAGCGACCGTAACTCGGCGCGGCAGACCGGTCACCACGTGGTGAAGAAGTAGAGGACAACAGGCCTCCCATCCTCTCGTAGGGATGCGAGGCTGGCGCTCTGCCCGCTGTCCAGCGTCAGGATGAAGTCCGGCGCCCTTTCGCCCACCTTGGAGCCGGTGGGGGGCAAAGGAGAAGGGGTTGGCGCCGCCTCTGCCTCAGAAGGGGTGGGCTGTGCAGCGTCTTCTCCTGCTGGCGCTGCTGGGGATGGAGTCTCTGCCTGGCCAGCCGCCAGGGAAGGGGTGGAATCGCTGGGGGTACTGGCCGGCGCGCCGCAGGCCACAGTCGCCAGCACCCCCACCGTCAGCAGGAGGGCACGGGCGTGGCTGGACATAATAGAAAACAGTCGCCTGCGTATGCTCATATCCCTTTTACGTTGGGCCGACAGGGGTAGTTCCATTCCTCTGGTCGCGCTCAAGGGGGACCTGGGACCCAACCTCTTTCATTGCCTAACACCACACCTGAAGCTCTACCCTCCGCTTCCCAAGAAAGCTGCTGGCTATTCCAGCCCCGGTACAGGAAAGCTGGAGGTCAGGTCCACCACCCGGCGGCGGATGGTGTCCTCCACGTTCCCATCGCTGGGATGAGTCAGCGTTTCCACAATGAGGTTGCCCACCTCTATCATCTCTTCGGGTCCAAAGCCGCGGCTGGTAAGGGCCGGCGTGCCCAGTCTCAGGCCGCTGGTCACCCGTGGCGGCTTGGTGTCAAAGGGGATGGCGTTCTTGTTGGCGGTGATGTAGACGCGGCCCAGAGCGTCCTCGGCCTGCTGGCCGGAAAGGCCAAGGGGCGTCACGTCCACCAGCATCAGGTGGTTGTCGGTGCCGCCAGAGACGATGCGCAGGCCGCCCTCCTCCAGGGCCTTGGCCAGAGTTCTGGCGTTCTCCACGATGTTCTTGCCGTACCGGGCAAACTCTGGGGTAAGGGCCTCCTTGAAGCAGACCGCCTTGGCTGCAATCGTATGCATCATAGGCCCGCCCTGGGAGAAGGGGAAGACGGCGCGGTCCACCTGGCGAGCAAGGGCCTGGGTAGACAAGATCATAGCCCCGCGAGGGCCGCGGAGGGTCTTGTGGGTGGTGGTCGTAACCACCTGTGCATGGGGGATACAGGAGGGGTGGACGCCGGCGGCGATGAGGCCGGCGATGTGTGCAATATCCACCATCAGGATTGCTCCAACCTCATCGGCAACGCGGCGGAAGCGTGGAAAGTCTATGAAACGGGGGTAGGCCGTTGCGCCGGTAACAATGAGCTTGGGGTGGTGCTCGTTGGCCAGGCGCTCCACCCCGTCGTAATCAATGAGCTCGGTTTCCCGGTCCACGCCGTAGGAGACAAACTTGTACAGGTTGCCGGAAAAGTTCACCTCGCTGCCGTGGGTCAAGTGGCCCCCCTGGTCCAGCCTCATGCCCAGCACCGTGTCTCCTGGCTTCAGAAGGGCAAAGTAAGCCGCCATGTTGGCCTGGGAGCCGCTGTGGGGCTGGACGTTGGCGTGCTCTGCGTGAAAGAGCTCCGTGGCCCGCTCAATGGCCAGGCTTTCCGCTACGTCCACGTACTCGCAGCCTCCATAGTAGCGCCGGCCCGGATAGCCCTCTGCGTACTTGTTGGTCATGACGGAACCCTGGGCCTCGCGCACCGCCTTGCTGACGTAGTTCTCCGAGGCTATAAGCACCAGGTTGCGGCGCTGGCGCATCTCCTCGTTTTTGATGGCCTGGGCAAGCTCTGGGTCAAGGGAAGCAAGGTCTGGCATGTGGGGTGGCTCCTGTTAGAAGGCCAGGGGAGAGCATATGGCTCTCCCCTGGGTGTATGGGGGGAGGAGGACAACGGTTTTGCTCACCGTCAGTGTACGGAGCGGGCACAAGGGATGTCAAACGCCTGGCAGCACAATGACGGCGGCTACCAGTTTATAGCGTCTTCCATTCTCTAATGGGCGTTCAGCGAGACTGATCGTGAATAACAACTTGTCTGCGGAAGTCAAGCCACCTACATGGCGAGGGTATTCTCCAGATTTCAGGTGCGCCAAACGCTGCTGCCAAAATGGATCTGTAACTACAGACTCGTTCCAGTAAGGATAACGAATCTGAAATTTCACACGTACCTGTCTCTCGCCCCTAAAACCGCGAATGATGACCCATCTTATGTCAAGGGGTTCAACAAGGGCTAGTGAATTTTTCAGGGCATTACCCTGAATGTAATTATAGTCAATGAAATCAGTCCCAGTGCCGAAAATAGTAAAGCTACTGGCCATAAATGGTTGAAAGAACCTATACGCTTCATTTGGGGAGTACCTGCCGACTTTGTTCCATTTTCTGGACCCTATCAACCAATTCTCAGGCTGGTGGGGTTGCGGCTGAGCAGTGGTTATATCTGCCCTGACTATGTCAAGGAGTATCGGCTCTTCATTGTTGGGGTATAGGTAGTGGAGCGGATGAAGTTCCCCGTACTGCAGATCACTCACCGGCCTAATCCATCCCGAGCCATCCGTCCGTATGCCAGCGATGCAACGACCTCCGTATTTGATTGAGTTAGCCAGGCATACGAACTCAACTTCCATCCTACTCTCCTACCTGGTTCACCGTCATTAGAGATGGACGATCTCCAGTGGTCCCCATTTCCCTTGCAGGTACTCCAGCACCAACCGCCGGTGGCACTTCTCCGCTGTCCGCTCGCTGCAAAGGAGAACCGCTGGGACGCCAAAGATGTCCGGAGAGAGGCGTTCCTCAATGCGCCGCTCCTCCATGAGCGCAAAAAAGGCCTCTTCATAGGCTTGCCAGGAGCCTTTGCGCTTCTTGTACGCGTCCAAAATATCCTGTGTGGGCGCAAGCAAAGGCTCGTGCATGTATTCTATGTTGCAGAGCCGTTTGAGAAAGTAGGGGAGGTCCTCTCGCTTGGTGAAGCTGGCAAGCTGGGACTTATTGTTGAGGCGGATATCAATAAGACGGCGGATACCCGAAGCCTTCAGGAGTTCAAAGAAGTCTTCGGCCCGCCTTTTGGTGAATCCTATGGTATAGGTTTTGCAGACCGCCATGCTTTGTACTCGCCTGGTGACTCAAACAGCGTAAGCTGGGGCTCCCGCTGGTCCACTTGCTGTTCAAAATGAGAGAGGGTGGCTTCTGTCTGGAGGGAGCCGTCGCCGCGGATGTGGACTACCTCTATACCAGCCCCGATCAGGACATGGCCAATAAGCAACCGGCGATGGCAGTTGATGGGGGCTTCTTCGCTGCACATGATGGCAATGCGATAGCTCTTCAGACCCAGCTTCAGCCGCTCAATACCATGGGAGAAATTGGGAGATTGAGCAACCTGATCGTACAGCACGCGGCGTTTCGCATCGTAAAAGCCGGCGCCGGAAGGCCTGCCGCCCAGCTCTTTTCCCATGTAAAGGTATTTCACACCCATCGGGGGAAGAGCAGCCTTAAGTTCCTTTTCGTTGAACTGTGCAGCGTACGTGGAAACTGGGCTGGAGCGCACGTCTACCAGCGCTTCAATCCCATGCTTACGAAGCAGTTGGACAAACGTGTCCAACTGCTGATTAGAATGGCCTATGGTATAAACAATCACGTCCTGCCTACTTGCCCGCTAAAGTATAGCACATACATCCTACATCTGCACCGGTTCAATAAGGGTATAATCGCCGTCTTTGCGCCGGTAGATGACATTGTGCTGGCCTGTCTCGCTGTTCATAAAGAGGAAGAACTCGTGTCCCAACAACTCCATCTGCACGGCAGCCTCTTCAACAGTGATTGGCTTCATAGGGAAGCGTTTGACGCGGACCACGTGGCCCGAAGGGGTAGCTACCGCTTCATCCTCTCCATCCTCAGCAACTAGCGCAGGAGCGTCTGAGGTGCGGATGGACTCCGTGGCGCTGCCTCCTTGGGCGCGCAGGTTCGTGAAGCGGCGGCCCTTGAAACGCCGGATCTGGTGCTCCATTACCTCCGTCGCAGCATCGGCAGCAGCATTGACCGTGGGGGCGCGTTCCTCCGCACGTAGGAGGGTGCCGCCAAGGTTCAGCGTAATCTGCACAACAACCTGGTGCTGGGCCGAGCGGGTCTGCTCCCTGCGGGCCTCCAGTTTTGCCTCGGCAGGGCCGTTATACTCCCTGAGCTGGCGCTGGATCGGTTGAAACTTCCGCTGGAGGTAATCCCGGGTGGTACTGGAAAGCTGCAGGTTTCGCGTAGTGATGGCTAGTTCCATAGTGACCTTCTTTGGGCTAACGGAGTCCTTTCATTGTAGGGAGAGGCAGGAGAAAGACGCAAGGTGGGAAGGATCGGCCCCATGAAGCGGGGGCAGCCAGTATAATAGGTGTGCTGCCTTTCCTCAAGAGGAGGGGTGAAGTTCTGACAGGGGTCGTTTCTCATCATATTGAAAGCACAGAGACCCAGAGGTTAGGACCAGGATGCTGGATATACCAATAGCTTACGCCTTCAGCGCCGGAATGGTGGCGACCGTGAACCCCTGCGGGTTCGTGATGCTCCCGGCCTATGTTGCTTACCAGCTTGGCCTGGGCGACGAGACCGTACACCCAGTGAAGCGCATTGCAAAAGGGCTGGCCATGGGCCTTGTGGCAACCCTGGGCTTTGTGGTGCTGTTCGGTGCGGTAGGAGTGGTGATTGCGGCAGGAGGACGGGTGCTGATCCGGCTCTTCCCCTATGGGGGACTTGCCATCGGCATAGGTCTGATTGCCCTGGGACTCTACCTCTTGCTATCAGGCAAGCATCTGGGGCTAATGGTCGCCAGCCGTATCCAGGGGCCAAAGACCTTGCACGGGGCAGGACAGTTCTTCCTCTTCGGGATCGCCTACGCCCTGGCGTCCTTGAGCTGCACCCTGCCCATTTTTCTTGTTGTCGTTGGCAGCGCCCTTGCAGCAGGCGGCTTTATGCCCGGGTTCGTCCAGTTCATCAGCTACGCTCTGGGCATGGGCCTGGTGCTGGTGGGTGTGACACTGGCGGTGGTGTTCTTTAAGACCGCAGTAAACCAGGGGGTACGTCTACTTCTGCCTTACGTGGAGCGGATTGGAAACGTAGCCCTCATAGCAGCAGGCGCCTACCTGGTGTATTACTGGACGGTCGGCAAGGGCAGCCCGCTGTTGTTCTCCTAATCGTTGTGGTGTCAGGCTCTGGCTTACGCCACTTCTCAGCAACTCGTTCTGCTGTGTGAGGTCTATCGGACCGCCTGGTGTCACCTCCCGGGTGGCCCCTGGCAGAAAACCCACGTCCTATGTCAGATAGCCTGTGCCAGGGAATGCCCGGGCACAGTCCCCCAGTGCTGCTCTGCTAATCGGCGGGGGAAGCGGGCACGGGCGCCGCAACCAGGGAGCGTTTCATAACGCGCAAGGCAGTGCGGGGATGCACCGTAGCAAGAAGGCCGCAGGCGTACATGATGTAGTTACTGTCCACGTACAGCTCGGGATGCAGCGGGCGCAAAGAGCTAGCATTCGCCATATCATAGAGGCAGGCATGGAGGGGAAGGCTGGGAGAAGAACCATGGGCAAATATCCCTCCCGTACCAATCAATGCCTTCACTGGCGTCAGGTCTTTGCCAATCTGTACGGCGCCACGGGTTGCATCATCGTAGGCGATGATGCCGGCGTGACGGTCCATGGCCATCCAGGCGGCGGCGCTGGCCATGGCATGGTCCATGTCTTGTTCCGCAACAGTGTTGGGGAGGGCATTTGCGTGCGTTGAAAGATACTCCCCCCGTAACCGGGCTTCATTGCCGGTTAAAGGGCCGACGATGGCATTGGGCATCATCACCCGGTAGCGGCCCACCGCCTCTATCAGGGAAAGGGCACTAACTCGTAAGCCCAGGTCGCCCTCCACGGTGCGCTTGGCAAAGGGCTCAGGCAACCCGCTCAGAGGGATGCTCGTGTCCGTAGGGTCGCCCTCGCAGGCGGAGTGGACATCAGTAGTGGCCCCCCCAATGTCTATGACAACCGTATCCCCCAGGCCAGGTTCATCATCCACCCCCTTGGCCAGCAACTCGCCAATAGTGAGCACCGCCATAGGCGTCGGCATGACAACGTTACCCACATACCTTGCCGCCTGGTCCAGCCCCTTGGCCCTGACAATGTGGCGGATGAAGACATCCTGAATGACCTTGCGGGCCGGCTCAACGTTGAGGATATTCAGGGCTGGCATGACGTTGTCGCAAGGGTAACTGGGCTGGCCCGCCTGCTGGAAAATCTGGCACACCTCTGTCGTGACATCTGCATTGCCGGCCACTACAACCGGAGCATTGGTCTTGGATGCAGCGATAGCACGGGCATTATGAAGAATGTTGTCGTAGTTTCCGTGGTCCACGCCGCCAGCCAGGAGAATAATGTCTGGGTTGGCCTGCTCCAGCTCGCGGATACCGCGGAAGTTCAGCAAACGGTCCGTGACTGCAACGACCTTTGCACCGGCGCCCAGGGCCGCACGGTTGGCTGCCTCTGCCGTAAGCCGGCCTATGAAGCCAACAGCCACCATGCGCAGTCCGCCGGCGGCGCTGGAGGACGCAAGGCGCAGCACAATCTCCTGCTCTTGGATACCGGTCTGGTCCTTCAGGAGCTGGGTGGCGCGCAAGAGGCCCTGGGTCACATCGGTGTCCACGGTGCTGGGCGACTGGGCGCGGCCGACAAAACGCTCCTCTTCCAGGTCAATGGCGGTAGCTTTCGTATACGTGCTGCCAAAGTCAATAAGAAGGGCTATGGCCATTGGCGTCTCGTGTGACAGTGCGGCGCAGTGCTTTTAGAGTAGCAGGTGCAAGGCATTGAGGAAAGATGATGGACAGTTTTGTTACTTGAATGAAACGTGTGTGCCCTCCCGGGCCAGTTGGGGCTTACGACGCTGGGGCCAGGATAACAGAAGAGCAAGGGACAGGAAAGGTGCAAATGGCAGGTATAACAGATTCATGGAGGGCCATTCCCCTTGCCTACTCCTTTGGCTTAGGCGTTACGCCGTCACAGCGGGTGGGCAATGCTCTTTCTGAGAGCGTGTGTTGTGACAGGACAGGCAATTGTACGCTCCCTCCATCTAGGTAATTTGGACGCCAGTTTCTGCCCTTTTGAGGGGGATGCACTGCCTATCTTATTCAGGCAACCTAGAAGTGCATACCCGTCGCCTCCAGGAGGCCCCCCTATGCCGGTCATAGGCTTTGATAGGGGTATGCACAGTCCTTTGGTGCTGAGTAAGTACCTACAATCTATTTGAGGAGGTTTCCATGACAAAGCTGAGACGCTACATACTCTCAGGAGGCTTGGTTTTGGTCCTGGTCTTTACCGCCGCCGCCTGTGCAGAACCTCCGGAGGGTGAACCTGGGCCCACTGACGGCACTACGGACGGTTTCTTTGACACCACGCCGTCTCCATCGGATGGGTTCACTGATACGACGACGCCTCCAGGCGCCGACACGACACCCGAGGTTTCACCCGGTCCTACTGACGGTGGCGAGGTAAGCGGCCCGATTTTGGACGTGGATGCAACCTTGAACACCATCACTATGTTTGACGAGAATGCCGTGCAACTGGACCTGACCGTTGATCCAACGACGGTCATTACCGTGGACGGCCAACCGGCAACGCTGGCAGACCTGGAGATTGGCATGAACGCAATGGTCACCTATGACCCAGAAAGCAAGGTTGTCATGACCATAGAGGTGAAAGGTGCAGAGGGGGAAACGCCGACGCCAGGCGCTAGCTAGATAACGGGCAGGACCATTCCAGTCTTCTAACTGCCGCCAAGTGCAAAGGTGCACTGATAGGAGCGACCCTGAAGGGTCGCTCCTACTGCATTTTCGGGTCCCCTAGAAATGCGGCAAGAGACGCCTCTCTGTCGCAACAGTAGTGAAATGATTGTCAGGAGAGCTGATTTTTTCATGCAATGGGGGGCGTGTGTCCTATTGAAAAGACTCATTTGTCAGGGATTCTGCATGTAGGGAATTGAAGAGATTGTCCTCCTGTGTTAGACTCCCCTTTCGGACTGGAGAATATCCAATGAGCCCAAGGTCTATGACCTCACAGGTCTACGATTTCTTTGAGCATCCCCATACCTTGGCAGCCAAGCTGGTACGGGGAGCTATTTTTTCCCTCATTCTAGGCTCCGTAGCCTTCCTTACCATTGAGTTCAGCTTTCCCGAGGTATTTCATAGGTACTCAGAATTCTTCAGGTGGGCCGAATATGGCATCCTGGGGACCTTCACTCTGGAATACCTCCTGCGGTTCACCACTGCCCCAAGAAAGTGGAATTTCGTCCGCCAGCCCTACAACATCATTGACCTCGTGGCCATCGTACCCGGACTTTTGGCCCTGGCTCTTCCTCTTTTCCTGAACACCAGCGAAGTCAGGATATTGCGCCTCCTGCGGCTGGTGCGGTTCAGCCGTATCATGCGCTCCCTGCGCCTCCTGCGCTTTGAATTCTTTGGCAAGGTCTTCCAGCTCAATAACACCATCTTGCAGGCCATTGCCCCTATTATTCTCTTTTTTCTTGTGCTGAAGGGTGTAATTTGGATGGTGGAATACTTCGGGTTCTGGTTCTCTGAAGCCAGCCTGGGAGAGTTGTTTGCCGTCATCGGCTTTGCTCTTGGTATCGTCCTTTCCCAGAAAGTGGCCGCTTCCTATGAGAAGTTCCTCCAAATGCACGAATCCCAGGTCCAGATCGCCGGCATCCTGTCCTCCCTGGCAGTCTTCCTGAATCAGTTTGAACCTGGCCAGGGCACACGGCTGACACGCACCTGGGCACAGGCGTTCCTGGAGGCGCTTCAGCAGGGCCATACCCAGTCCTCTACCCTGGCGGTCGCCAGCCAGGAACTCTATAACACCATCGCCGCCCAGCAGCCACACCCAGCATACCTGGGAAGCGCCTACCTTGACCTGATGAAGACCTCCCGGTATACCATGTTCAAGCGAAACTACCTGACCCCCCGCCCCTATGATTCCCTCCTGCAGCAGTCCACAGTCCTTTACATATTCATGCTGGCCCTATTTGTCCCAGGGTGGGTTGGGCTGGTCTCCGTAGCCGTTGCTACCTATGTGCTCTATGGGATGTACCACCTCACTCAGGACCTGGACAGCCTCATGGGGGGAGAGTTCCGGCTTATCACCGTCAGCTTTACGGACTTGCAAGCCATTGCTGCCGGCACGGACGTCCAGTCCGCAGTCCGAGGACCAGAAGATGATTACCCCGTCCCGGCAGAGCGCCACCGAGAGCCCGAAGGCATGGCAAGGACAGGCTGAGGCCGGCATACCGCACACATGAGGAAAACCAGACGCTGCGCCCTTTGGATAGGCTCTGGCATCTAACCTACCCTAGCCAGTTGGATGTCAGGCGATTATACTTTCCCCTATCCCACCGTCCACCTGAGGGTCCATATGAAAGAACTTCCCAAGCTGCCGTTTCAGGGCGTCCCCACAGACCCCGCCACCCTCTTTGCTGATTACCAGCAGGCCCGCAAGGTCACCGAGGCCATCTGCGCCCCTCTGGAGATTGAAGACTACATGGTCCAGGCCATGACCGATGCCAGCCCCGCCCGCTGGCACCTGGGCCACGTCACCTGGTTCTTTGAGACCTTCATCCTGAAGGAGTACACGCCCGGCTACAAGCCCGTCAACGACGTGTACGCATATCTCTTCAACTCCTATTACAACAGCGCCGGCCCCCAGTTCTACCGGCCCCATCGCGGCCTCATCTCCCGGCCCACCGTTAAACAGGTCTATGACTACCGTAAGCAGATTGATGAGCACATGGCGGACCTCATTGAAACTGCTCCACCCCACCTAATGGAAGGCCTTGTGGGGTCCCTCATCATCCTGGGCGTCAATCACGAGCAGCAACACCAGGAACTCCTCGTGACTGACATCAAGTACAACCTCTCGGTGAACCCCTTGCACCCGGTCTATCAGAAGGTGAACATACCCAGCCTACCCCCAGCAGCCCCCCTGCGCTGGGTGCATTTTGAAGGCGGCCTCCACACCATCGGCCATGACGCCCAGGGGTTTGCCTTTGACAACGAATGGCCCCGCCATCAGGCCTACGTTGCCCCCTTCCTCCTCGCCTCCCGCCCCGTGACCAACGCCGAGTTCATGGAGTTCATTGAGGCCGGCGGCTATGAGCGGGTGGACCTGTGGCTCTCCGCAGGGTGGCGCACCATGAAGGAGCAGGGCTGGCAAGCCCCCCTGTACTGGGAGAAGCATGACGGCCTGTGGTGGCACCACACCATGTCAGGCTTTCTGCCCGTGGACCAGAACGCCCTCCTCTGCCACGTCAGTTACTACGAAGCCGACGCCTACGCCCGCTGGCGGGACAAACGCCTGCCCACAGAAGAAGAATGGGAATTTGCTGCCCTGCGCCAACCCCTTCAGGGCAACCTCCTGGAGTCCGGCCTGTACCACCCCCTCGGTGGGACGTCACCCAGGGCCGGCCAGGAGCTGGAGCATATGTTTGGCGACGTGTGGGAGTGGACCAAGAGCGCCTACCTCCCCTACCCCGGGTTCCAGCCCCTCCAGGGAAGCGTGGGCGAGTACAACGGCAAGTTCATGGTCAACCAGATGGTCCTCCGTGGCGGCTCCTGTGCAACGCCCCTGTCCCACATCCGGCCAACCTATCGCAATTTCTTCCCGCCCGACGCCCGCTGGCAGTTCTCTGGAGTCCGCCTGGCGGACGATGCGTAAGGGAATTTCTGTGTCCTACTCTCTAGACGTGTTCCTGGAACCCTATGCCTTCAAGCAGAACCTGGCAGCCGATGTGCGCCGGGGCCTCACAGCACCACAGAAATACCTCCTGCCTAAGTATTTCTATGACGACGCCGGCTCAAAGCTCTTTGACCGCATCACGGAGCTGCCAGAGTATTACCTTACCAGGACAGAGCAACACCTCTTCTCGTCAGTGAAGCCCCACATCCTCAAGGCAACGCGCCCCCAAGAGGTCGTGGAGCTGGGCTGCGGCAACGGCGATAAGTTCCGCTGGCTCTTGCACGCTGCCAGGGACAGGGAAATCTCCGCCTACATTCCAATGGACATGAATGCCGGCCTGGTGGAGTCCGTGGCCAGGGACCTCGTACGGGACTACCCATTCCTAGCGGTCCACGGAATCGTTGGAGACTTTGAAACGCACCTGGCCCACATCCCACCGCCAAAAGGCCGCCGCCTGGTCACCTTTATGGGCAGCACCATCGGCAACCTGGGCCCGGAGCAACGCAAGGGCTTCATTGCTCAGCTACGGTGCCTCCTGGACGAAGGAAGCCATGCCCTGATAGGTCTTGACCTGGTGAAAGACGCAGGAATGCTGGAGGCAGCCTACAACGATCAGGCGGGGGTGACTGCTGATTTCAACCGGAACATCCTGCTTGTCCTGAATAGGGAGCTTGCCGGCGACTTCCGGCCTGAAACCTTTACCCATCACGCCTTCTTCAATAGAGAAGCCAGCCGCATAGAAATGCACCTGGTCTCCCGGAAAGAGCAGCAGGTGCGCCTCGCCGCTCTGGAAATGCAGGCAGCATTTCAGAGTGACGAGACCATCTGGACGGAAAGCTCCTACAAGTTCACCGTTGGTATGGTGGAAGAGATGCTGGCGGCAGGCGGTCTGCGATTGGAGCAGTGGTATACCGATGAGGCAGGCTGGTATGCGTTGGCCCTCATTGGGACAGCCTAGCTGCTGCCCATAGCTGCCATGACAGCCCAGATGTACAAGGAGAGTCATGCAGGAGCCAATAAGAGTGTACGGTGCAGAGACCTGTGCGGATACACAACGCTCTCGCCGGCTTCTAGAAGCCCATCACGTACCATACACATGGATAGACGTGGACACAGACCAGGCCTCAGAACAGCTCATCAGAGGCTTGAACAAAGGGGCCCGCGCCACACCCACCATCGTCTTTGCCGACGGCACAGGAATGATTGAGCCGTCAGACGAAGCCCTGGCAAGGAAGCTGGGCCTTCTTTCCTAGCAGGCGAAGATTATTTGGAGCCGAAGTCTAGGGGCAGGACCACCTTGAAAGTCGTTCTCCCTGGAACAGAGTCCACTTTGATCTCGCCCTTGTGCTTGAACGTCACGATGTTATAGCTGATGTCCAGTCCCAGGCCCGTCCCCTTTCCCAGCGGCTTTGTGGTGAAAAAGGCGTCAAATATCCTGGGAAGAACGTGGGGCGGAATGCCTGGGCCGTTGTCTTCCACCTCTACCACCACACTCCCCTCCGCCGTATACGTGCGCAGCCGGATCTCCCCCTGTCCATCAAGAGCATCCGTCGCATTGTCTATGAGGTTCGTCCATACCTGGTTCAGCTCGCTGCCATACCCCTGGATTTTTGGCAGGTCAGGGCTGTATTCCCGTTTGACCTGGATGCCCCCCTTCAGCTTGTGGCGCAAAATCAGAAGGGTGTTGTCCAGCCCTTCATGGATGTCCACCTCCTGCACAGGAGCCTGGTCCAGATAGGAATAGGACTTCAGTGCGCGAACAATGTCGGAGATTCGCGTTGCCCCCTGGCCTATCTCGGTCATCAGGTTGTGGACGTTGTAGACGCTGATAAGCCGGCGCAGGACAGCCTCTAGATGGCCCTCCTGAAAGGTCTCGCCCAGCTCTGCCAGCTCCTCCTGGCCAAGAGCAAGGTTCACAAGGTCAGGGGCAAGCTCCCATCCATCGGGCACCCCTTGGTCTTCCAGCCACTGCTCCAGCTCGTATGCCTTGTCGCTGCGGCTAAGCGCATCCATCTCAACATAGGCAGTCGCCCTCGTCCGGGCTAACTGGGTGAACGGCTGTAGCACATGGCGCTGAGCTTCTGTAAGGCTCATCATATCCAGACGCCCTTGCGCCTCTCCGTAGTGGGCCACCGCCTCCCGGAGCTGCTCCGCGCCCCGTTTCACCGCCGCCGCGGGATTGTTTAGCTCGTGGGCCACCCCGGCAGTCAGCGTCCCAAGCTGGGCCATCTTCTCGCTCTGGCGGAGCACGTTCTCCGTGGACCGCCACCGTTGCAGCACGGTGTGCATCACCGCTTTCGCTGCGGCGGTGCTTATGTCCAGCAAGTGGTCAAACTGCTCCTTGTGTATGGCGTAGAGCACCGACTCACGACTGGCGCGCACGGTGGCGGTCCGGGGCATCTGTTCCAGGAGGGCCATTTCGCCAAGGATGTCGCCCGGCTCGTTGCGCAAGGACAAAAGCACCTGCCGCCCCCCCGTCTCTTTCAGTACCTCCAGCTCCCCGCTCTTCAAAATATAGGCCTTGTCCCCAGGTTCCCCTTCCTTGCACAACACTTCCCCAGGGGACAGGCACACTTCCTCCGCAGACTCACACAAGCGCTCCAAGTCCTCCTCAGGCAGGCTGCTAAACAGAGGCACCTTCCTTAGGAATTCGTGCGCCAAAGTATGCTGGCAGTTGTCGGTCAAGCTATTCATGGCGGCCCTTTATGTATGGTTCCCTTCAATCATACCGTTGCCAGGTACTGGTGAACAAGGCTCACGGCTATAGCGCCCTCTCCGACAGCAGAGGCAACCCTGCGGACCACACCATTACGCACGTCTCCGGCGGCAAAGATGCCGGGGACGCTGGTCTCCAGCAAATAAGGGTCGCGGTTGGGCTTCCACCCCTTGGGACGCTGCCCGTTCTTCACAAGGTCAGGGCCGGTAAGGATCAGCCCCGCAGGGTTTCGCTCCACAACCCCGGCCACCAGGTCCGTGTGAGGGCTGGCGCCAATGAACACAAACACCGCTGAGGCGGGCGCCGTGCTCTCAGCCCCGTCAAGCCTGTTCTTGAGGGTAATAGTCTCCAACTTGCGCTGTCCGCCCACCGCGCTGACTTCTATATTGGTCCGGACCTCTATGTTCGGGGTCTTGTGTATCTGGTCTACCAGATAGTGGGACATGCTTTCGGCTATGGAGCCGCCGCGCACCAGCATGGTGACCCTGCTTGCATACTGGGCAAGAAAGATAGCCCCCTGCCCTGCCGAGTTGGCGCCCCCCACCACAAAGACGTGTCCCCCTTTGTAATAGGCCGCCTCCGTCATGGCAGCGCCGTAGTAGACACCGGCCCCCGTAATGGCCTCGGCTCCTGGCACCATCAGCTTGCTCACCGTAACCCCCGTGGCAATAATCAAGGCACGGGACACCACCTCGGAGCCGTCATTGAGCGTCACAATGCGATTGGGGTCTTCCACACGTACCTTCACCGCTTCCAGCCCCGTCAGGATCTCAGCGCCGAACCGGCGGGCTTGAATGGTCGCCCGCTGGGCCAGGTCGCTGCCGCTTAGCCCGTTGGGGAACCCAAGGTAGTTCTCAATGCGGGAAGAGGTGCCAGCCTGCCCACCCGTGGCCTGGCTCTCTATCATGGCAGTGCGCAGGCCCTCGGAGGCCCCATACACGGCAGCCCCCAGTCCTGCAGGGCCTGCGCCGACAATGACAATATCGTACAGGGGCTGGTTCGCGTGGGTCTGCAAGCCCACTTTTTCTGCAAGGCTTCTGGTGTCCGGCTCAATGAGCACGTCCCCATCGGGCAAAAAAATCACCGGAAGGCGGTGCTGGCCTTGGTTGACCTCCTCCACCAGCAGCCTCGCCTGCTCATCCTTCTCCACGTCCAGCCACTGGTAGGGAATGCGGTTGCGGGCCAAGAAGTCCTTGACGTTGTGGGAGGCGCTGGACCACTGGGTTCCTGCCACCCTGATGCCCTCGTAGGGTAAGGGAGTGGCTGCAGCCCAGACGGACAGCAGGTCGTCAAGGACGGGATAGAGGTTCTGCTCTGGCGGGTCCCAGGGCTTCATCAGGTAGTAATCAAGCCCAACGTCGTTGATGCTCCGGATTGCCGCCTCTGTATCGGCGTAGGCGGTCAGCAGGACTTTTTTTGCCTCTGGGTAAAGGCGCTTGGCCTCCGCCAGGAACTCAACCCCCGTCATCGCCGGCATGCGCTGGTCCACCAGGAACAGGGCAATGGGGTCATTGCGGCGCTTGAACTCCTTCACCGCCGCCAGCGCCTCCTTACCAGAAAATGCCTTGACAATCCGGTACTCGCGGCGAAAGTGGGACCGCAAGTCCCGCTCTACGGCGTTCACCACCTGGGGCTCATCGTCAACTGTCAGGATAATGGGCGTAACCATACACGAACTCGTAACCCCTCACACTCAGATTACCTGGCCCCTGCAGCAGGTCGGCGGTCAGGACCGTTCCCCTCTGCGGCTCCGCCCCCTTCTACGTGCCGTCCTGAGCGTCGGCGCTTCACCCACAACAGCATCATCCACGTAGCACCATATCCACTCCTCATCGGGTTCAAAAGACTGCACCAGGGGATGCCCCACGGTCCGGAAGTGGCCGCTGGCATGCTTGTTCTTGGAATCGTCGCAGCAACCCACGTTGCCGCACGTGAGACACATGCGCAGGTGCACCCACCTGTCCCCAATGGCCAGGCACTGTGCACACCCCTGGGCGTTCGGAGTCACATCCTGCACCGCATCCCCATGCTCGCAGTCTATTTCAATGGCCATTATTCCTCCTTGGATAGTCCAATGCCCCCCTAAGAGGGCCGTGCGCTGCCTTCTCCCAGCAACCCTTAGCCTCACGAGTCCAAACGCATCACCCGGATCACGACCGGCTGCTCCCGGCCACGGACGCTGACAGTCCGCTGCTCCAGGCTCGGATACCGGTCCGCCACGTACTGGTAAATGGTGTCGCTCAACACTACCTCTCCCCCCTGGGCCTCCGCCTGCAGCCGGGCAGCCGTGTTGACGGTGTCTCCCAGGACCGTGAAGTCGTGGACACCGCCACTGCCGATCTTGCCCACAAAGGCGGTGCCTGTGTGGACAGCAACACCCAGAGGCAGCCAAGGGGCCTGCGTGCTGCCATAGCCCACGGCCCTGAGTAACCCTTCCGCAGCCAGGACTGCGTCCTTCTGGAAGGTCGGGGCCCGGGCAGGAAGAAAGAAGGCCATCACCTCATCCCCCAGCATCTTGTCAATGATGGCCCTGTGGTCCACCAGCACGCTCGTCGCTGCAGCGTAGAAGCGGTTCAGCAGCCCGGCGAAGGCCCCTGCCCCCATATGCTCCCCCAGCGCAGTGGAGCCACGCACGTCTGCAAACAGCACAGCAATGTCCACCTCTGCGCCCCCTACGGGCAGGATGTCATCACACAGGTTGCACATGTTAGGGTTCTTGCGGGAAGGCCCCCGTTTCCCTAGCCGGGCAACCACACCACCTACTCCTCCAAAGGGAGTGCTGCACACCAGGCAGCGAGGGTTGCTGGGCAACACCGCAAGGCGGGAACGGTGTCCCTTGGTCAGGACATCCCGCCACACGGCTTCAATCTCCGGCGATACGTTTTGCTGGTTTGCCATGCTGCACCCCCCACAAGGCCTTGATGTATGCGCATCAAGAGGCCAAAAGCTGACTTAGCATAATCCTTGTGGGAATGCGTGACAAGCACCCGCCCCGTTCCTATCCCGGCGGCCTTATCCCCTCGGCAGCGCAAGCATCAGCGCATCCAACGCCAGGCGGGTGTTGACATTGGCCTCCAGCCTCTCCATTGTAGCCAGGAGCTCCTGCGCCACTGTACAGGCCTGCTGCGGTGTGTAGCGCCCTGCCCGCTCCTCCAGGGATGCCAGCCAGTCGGTGTTGGCGGCAAGCTGCGGCGCCCCCTGGCGCACGACGAGCACGTCCCGCCACCAGCCAAGCCACAGGGCCAGGGTCTCCAGCACAATTGCCCTGTCCCGGGCGAAGCGCCCTGCCAGTTCCTGGGCCACCTGGAACCGGCGCTCCAACCCCTGGTCCAGGAGCTCCAGCAGCTCCTCCAACCCCCCTTGCCTCGCCTCCAGCACCTTGGGGTCCCGGGCCGCCGCCAGCGCCCAGCCCAAGCGCCCGCCGGAGAGCCTTGCCAGCAACGTTGCATCCTCCGGCGCAACGCTATGCTCTTCCCTGAGCTGCCGGGCAATGGCCTCCTGGGATAGTGGCCGCAGCTCCAGCCGCTGGCAGCGAGAGCGCACCGTGGGCAGCAAGTCCTGGTCAGACCCCGTCAGCAGCAGCAAAGTAACCCGAGGAGGCGGCTCTTCCAGGGTCTTCAGCAGCGCATTGGCCGCCTCGTCGTGCAGCTTCTCGGCAGGGTCCAGGATAAATACCAGCATTCTGCCTTCGTATGGCCCCAGGGCGGCCCGCTGCTCCAGCGCCCGTACCTGGTCAATAGCAATGACCGTCCGCATCCGCCCCGTCTCCGGGTGGGGCGTCATCGTCGCCACCTCCACGTCCGTATGCAGCCCGCGGGCAATGCGCTGGCAGGACCGGCACTGCCCGCAGGGGGGGTCCTCCCCTGTGCAGTTCAGCGCCCGCGCAATGTCCAAGGCGAGGGTGGACTTGCCCGACTGGGGCGGGCCGGCAATGATGAAGGCATGGGCCATCTCCCCCCGGGCCATACTCCTGCCCAGGGCGGAGGTGATATGCTCCTGGCCGATGATGCTCCAGTTAGGCATGTTGCTTGTCAGTGCGCGGTGAGGGCGCAACTTCCCCCGCGCAGTTGTCATTGCTACGAAAATACGAGTGCACTCCAGGAAGAGCGGTAGCCATGCTGTCATGTCCCGATAGAACCGGGACGAGGTGGTCAAACCACCCTTGCTGTCTGCAGCCTTTGCCTCGCGAAGTCCCGATCCTGTTGAGGGTCCCGAAATAGTCGGGACACCTCTCAGTGGTCAGCCGTTGGGCAAAGGGCTACGGTAGCAGCCCGCCCTCCTGCTATTGCGAACAGCTTCTCATCCTTGAGGGTGTCAGTGACTAGTGGCATGAAAGATTCTGAGCGAGGTCGTCGGACGATGCACGCCATCCCCTGCGCCAGCCGAGCGAAGCACCCCTCATCGGCCAGTCCTCCGGCCACGGCCACGGCAGTGGCCCCCCCTTCCTACTATGCTCCGGCAATGCCGAAGTTCTATCATGCACGAAAGGGGCGTCCCTGTTCCAAGACGCCCCTACAATAATCCAATCCGCCTGCTGGAACAAGCGCCTCACTACACAGCCGCCCGCTCCGCCTGGGCCGCCAGCTTTTTGACCGCCGCCGCCAGTTCCCCCATGTCCCCAATAGCCACGTCGGCATGGCGGGCATCCCGGCTGGAATGGGCGGTGAACCAGATAGTCTTCAGACCAACAGCCTTGGCCCCAGCAATATCAGTGACATAGTTGTCCCCCACCATGATGCACTCCTGGGGCTGGAGGCGCAGCTTCCAGAGGATACCTTCAAAGAACCGGGGGTCGGGTTTCTCCACCTCCAGTTCTCTCACCGTAAACACGTGGCGGATGTAGGGGTCCAGGCCAACCTTCTCCAGGACCAGGCTCAGCGCCGTGGACTCCGGCCCCCGGGCATTGGAGGCGATGCAGCACAGGTACTGCTGGTGCAGGTCTTTCAGCGCCTGCGTGACCCCAGGGACCACTTCCATTGTAGGAGAAGTGGCCGAGGGCCTGCGAGTCAGGGGGATCTCCCGCATAAGGGTGTTCCCCCAGTCAAAAGCAATGGCTTTGATCATCCCCCCACCTCTCGGCTGTATATAGTAGGGCTATTGTACCTGATTTTTGCGCTGAAGGGAGAGGGGGAAGGAGAGATTTTCCTAAGAGACCAGAGATTTTGCTCTATCCCACATCCGCCGCCATCAGGTCCTGGTACGTCTCCCGACGGCGGATAAGCCGCGCCTTGCCCCCGCTGACCATCACTACCGCCGGCCTCGGCGCCATGTTGTAGTTGCTGGACATGGGGATGCAGTACGCCCCCGCCGCGGGCATCGCTATCAGGTCCCCCGCCTGCGAGGGAGCCAGGGCAACGTCCTTCACCAGGATGTCCCCCGACTCGCAGAACTTGCCCGCGATGGTCACCACGTCCGTGGCAAGCTGGCCCATGCGGTTCGCCACAAAGGCCTCGTACTGCGCCTCGTACAGCGCAGGCCGGATGTTGTCCCCCATGCCGCCGTCCACGCTTACGTACGTGCGGACCCCCGGGATCTCCTTGCGCGCCCCAACGGTGTACAGGGCCACGCCGGCTGGCCCCACAATAGAGCGCCCGGGCTCTATGACGAAGACCGGTTCCTCTGCAAACCCCAGCTCCCGCAGGCCGCCTTTGAATGCCCCCAGCAGCGCCTCCGCATACTGGGCGATGGTCGGCGGGCGCTGGTCCCGCAAGTAGGCGATGCCAAAGCCGCCCCCTGCGCCAAACTCTGCCAGCTTCAGCCCGTACTCCCGCATCTGCGCCGCAAAGCCCAGGGTAATACCGATGGCCTCCTGGTACGGCTCCACCTCATAGAGCTGCGACCCGATGTGGCAGTGCAGCCCCTGCAGCCGCAGTTGCCGCGACCCCAGGGCCTGGCGCACCGCCCGCTCGGCGTCCCCCGTAGCGATGGAGAACCCGAACTTGCTGTCCAGGATGCCCGTGGTAATCTTGGCGTGGGTATGGGGGTCCACCCCTGGCGATACCCGTATTAGAATGTCCTGGGTCTTCCCCCTCTGAGCTGCCAGCTCCTCCAGCAACCCCAGCTCGTGGAAGCTGTCCACCACAATGCGGCCCATGCCCCAGTCCAGGGCCTCCTGCAGCTCCTGGGCGCTCTTGTTGTTGCCGTGGAAGTACACCCGCTCCTTGGGCATCCCCCCGGCCCGGGCCAGCGCAAGCTCCCCACCGGAGACCACGTCCATGCCCAGGCCCTCTTCCGCCAGCAGCTTCGTCAGCGCCAGGTTGGAGAAGGCC